>DIEZ01000016.1:65866-67094 GCA_002418885.1 Syntrophaceae bacterium UBA5761 | reverse complement strand
CCGCCTGGGTGAAGGGGAAGGTGGAGCGGCCCTACAACTTCATCCGGGAGGGTTTCTGGCGGGGTTATGGGTATACCTGCCGGGAGACGGCCAATGGGGACCTTCTCCGGTGGCTTAAGCTCAAAGAAGAGCGGGTTCACGGCACGACCCATGAAGTAGTACGGGAGAGGTTCGAGCGGGAGCGACCCTCTTTGCAGGGATTGCCGCCCCATCCCTTCGACACCTCCCTGGCGCATCTGCCGGAAGGTGAACAAAGACTGTACAGTCTGTTTTGAGGGCAACAGCTACATCGTCCCCCATACCCTGGTGGGCCATGACCTTGTCCTGCGGGTCAAGGACGCATCCATGAGGGTCTTTGCGGACGATCGTCTCGTAGTGACCTACGCCATCCCCGAAGGCAAGGGGCATCTGGCCCAGGACAAGAGATTCTACGAGGCGCTGAAGGAAGATCGCGAGATGAACCGGCGCAAGTGCAGTCGTGGCAAGAGCGGTAAGGGTCGTGCCAGGTGTACGATCAGTCCTCTAAAGCCCCTCTGCGACCTGGACGTCGATGTCCGTTCGCCCCATGTCTATGATTACCTGACCGGGGAGGTGCGGCCATGAATGATACGCTGGTTGTCGATCGCATCCAGGCGAGCCTCACACGGCTGAGGCTTCCCCGGATGGGAGAAGTCCTGGAAGGGACTGTTCAGGCGGCGGAAGAAGGGGCTAAGAGCTATCTATCCTTTCTCGACGACCTTCTGTTGGAAGAGGTTGCCTGCAGGGAACAGCGCCGGGTGGAGACATCCTTGAAGATATCGGGTCTTCCCTTCGTGAAGGGTATCGAGGAGTTCGATTTTTCCTTCCAGCCGAAGCTCGACCGTCAGAAGGTGATGTCACTTTTCGACCTCACCATTATCCGGCAGAAGGGCAACGTGCTCTTCCTGGGGCCTCCGGGTGTGGGGAAGACCCATCTGGCGGTGTCGCTCGCCGTAAAGGCCTGCCAGGCGGGGATAAGCATCTACTTTACCACGATGGAAGACCTGATCGAGAAGCTGAAGAAAGACCGCGTTGCCGAGCGCAAGGGCAGAGGAAGGGGCTACAACAAGTCGGCGCTCGTCATCGTGGACGAGGTCGGCTATACCCCGATAGGCAGAGAAGAGTGCAATCTCTTCTTCCGGTTCATCGCCAATCGCTATGAGAAGGCAAGCACGATCATCACTTCCAACAAGGCCTTCTCCGACTGGAC
>DIEZ01000016.1:0-65686 GCA_002418885.1 Syntrophaceae bacterium UBA5761 | reverse complement strand
CAGTTGACCAAAGACCAGATAACCGCACTGACCGTCGGCATAGTAATGGTGGAGCTATGGGCGAACGCTGGGACGGGAAGACCTACTGGCTCAGGGCCAGGGTCGCCGCCAACCCGGATGATGTCGTCAAATCCCTCGATTCCCTCAGGAAGGACCGGGAGAAAGCGAAGGAACTGGAAGAGGTCAAGAAACGGGCCGATGCCCTGCTCGCAGAAAACAAACGGTTGAAGGATGAACTCAAGACAGCAGAAGGCTTGAAAGAAAAGAAGCAGGAAGAATACACGCAGGGCATAAGAAGACTCGATGCAATCGAATGGTTCCGGAGGGGAGTCTCATTATACCAATCGGGAAATTATAATGGATCAATAGAGGCCTTTACCAGGGCCATAGAATTAGACCCAAAAGACGCAGCGGCTTATACTTTTCGCGGTATCGCATATTACAAACTTGGCAACTTTGAGCAGGCTGTCAGGGATTTAAAAATTGCCGCGCGATTAGGCAATGAAGTAGCACAGAATTTTTTGAGAAAGCAAGGGATTGACTGGTGAGCTGTATTCGTACCATGCCCTCTTCATCGTTATAGAAGGCGGTGAGTTGTTGGCAAGTCGGATTTCCAACTTATTGAAAACACTGGTACCCCCGCCGCGATTCGAACGCGGGACACCCAGATTAGGAATCTGGTGCTCTATCCTGCTGAGCTACGGGGGCACACGGTTTTATCGGCAGGCTTAGGCGTTTAGCACGATTCGGAAAATCTGTCAATCGGACGTTAAAGATGCCTTTCTAAGATACATTCTTCTCGGAAATTCGATAGCACGATATCCTCGGCCCTGACGCCCTCGAGGGCGGCTTCGGGGATCAACCCGACGAGTTCGGACTCGAGGACGTTTATGCCCAGTTTCAATGCCTCTTCCTTCACCGCAGCGAAGGCCTTCGAGACAGGCGTGACCCTGTAATCGGTCAGGTTCATCGACACCTGGGCGATACCCCTGCTCTTGAGTAGGACGCCTATGGCCCTGACATGACTGAGGCCGCCGCTCGAATGGCGGACCGCGCGGGCGATTCTTTTTGCCGCCTCGACGTCGCCGCTCCTGAGGTTCACGTTGAAGGCGATCAAGGGCACCCTCGCGCCGACCGCCGCGGCACCGGAACGGGGGTCGAATTCGGCCGGTCCCGCATCGGGCCTCCAGTGGGGGTCTTTCAACCTCGCTTCGAGCGACTCGTAGCCGCCACGGCGTACCGAGGGCAGCTCACGGCGCTCCGGTCTGAGGGCCGCTTCTCCGTAGAAATACACCGGGACGCGGTACGTTTCGGCGAAACGGCGGCCGAAGGAATGGGCGGCCTCCACGGCGTCCTCCATGTCCGAGCCCGCGAGGGGGACGAAGGGGACGACGTCCACGGCGCCGATCCGGGGATGGACGCCCCGGTGTTCCCGCATGTCGATCAGCTTGAGCGCCCTGCCGAGCGCCGCCAGGGCTACCTTTTCCAGCTCCCCGGGGGGGCCGATGAAGGTGAAGACCGTCCGGTGATGGTCGGGGTCCCGGCAAATGTCGAGGAGCTTGACGCCTTCGGCACCGGAGATCACCGCGGCGACGGCGTCTATCTTGCCCCTATCCTTTCCTTCGCTGATGTTGGGGATGCACTCGAGGAGCTTCATCGCGGTCAGACCTGGTGGAACTTTTTCGCCGGCAGTTCCAGGCAGGTGAGGGGGCCGCTGTAGGCCGCCCCGGTGTCTATTCCGATGCGGCGGTCTTCGATAAAGGGCACTGAAAAGGGGGTGTGGCCGAATATCACCGTCTTCCCGAAGTCGCAGCGCGCGAAAATGAACTCGCCCCGTATCCAGACCATGTCGTCTTTGTCTTGGCGTTCGAGGGGTCTGCCGGGTCGAAGCCCCGCATGGACGAAGATGTAGTCTTCCGTCTCCCAGTAGTAAGGTAGGGGCTTGAAGAAATCCATATGCCGTTCGGGGATGTCCGATTCGTTCGGCAGTAAATCGGGGTCGAGGCTGTAAGACCTCAGGGTGTATCTTCCGCCGTTATAGAAATAGAGGTCCCGGTTTTTCTGCTTGAGGACGTAGTCGAGGAACATATCCTCGTGGTTACCGCGCAGGCAGACGACGTTCCGATAAGTCGCCTGAAGGTTCAGGACGAATTCCACGACCCCAAAGGAATCGGGACCCCGGTCTATGTAGTCCCCCAGGAAGACGAGCGTATCCTCGTCGCGATCCGCTTCTACGACATCCATGAGGTCCTCCAACTTGTTGAGGCAGCCGTGGATATCGCCTGTGGCGAATATCTTCCCCATGGAGCGCTCATTCGAAGATTGCCTTCACGAACTCCTCGCCGTCGAAGGGCCGCAGGTCGTCGATGCCTTCGCCTATCCCGATGAAGCGAACTGGGATATTCAGTTCATTGGTGATCCTCACGACGATGCCCCCTTTCGACGTCCCGTCGAGCTTGGTGAGGACGATGCCCGTCACCCCGACCTCTTCGTTGAACATCTTGGCCTGCACGACGGCGTTCTGTCCCGTCGTTGCGTCGAGGACGAGAAGGACTTCATGGGGAGAGCCGGGCAGTTCGCGTCCCATGACCCTCTTCATCTTCTTCAGTTCTTCCATCAGGTTGGACTTGGTGTGGAGCCTCCCCGCCGTATCGATGAGCATGACGTCCGTTTTGCGATTGAGGGCGGCCTTGACGGCGTCGAAAACGACTGAAGAAGGGTCGGACCCCATTTTCTGTTTGACGAACGATGCCCCGGCCCTCTTCGACCAGACCTCTAACTGCTCGATGGCGGCGGCCCGGAAGGTGTCGGCGGCAACGAGCATGACCGAGCGGTTCTCCTCCCTGAAATAGTGGGCCAGCTTGCCGATGGTCGTCGTCTTACCGGTTCCGTTGACCCCGATGACCATGACCGTATAGGGGCCGTTTTCCGGTAGTTCGAGGGGTTTGTCGACCGACCTCAGGATGCCGGCCATCCGCTCCATCAGGATGTGTTTCAGGGCGGCGGGGTTGTTGAGCTCCTTCCTCTTTACCTCTTCTTTTATTTCATCGATGAGCTCGTTAGCGAAGACCGCCCCGACGTCGGCGCCGACCAGGACGGCTTCGAGCTCTTCATAAAGGTTGCTGTCGATGGCCCTTTCGCCGAAGATGACGGCCTCGATGCCAGAAGCGAGGGTCTTTCTCGTCTTCTCCAGCCCTGTTTTCAGGCGGTCAAAAAAACCGCCTCCTTCTTTTTTCTTGAACACAGGAATCCTTTTTCGCTCCAATCCGGTTTAATTCATGGTGACGGAGACAAGCGTGGATATGCCGCTCTTTTCCATCGTGACGCCGTAAAGGCTGTTCGCCACTTCCATGGTCTTCTTGTTGTGGGTAATGATGATGATCTGGGAGTCTCCGGCGATCTCCGAGAGAAGCTTGTTGAAGAGAGAGACGTTCGAGTCGTCGAGGGCCGCATCCACCTCGTCGAGGATCAGGAAGGGAGTAGGCCGGTACAGGATGATGCCGAAGATGAGGGCTACCGCGGAGAGTGACTTTTCGCCCCCAGAGAGCAGCATGACGTTCTGGGTCTTTTTCCCCGGGGTGCGGATGTCGATATCGACGCCCGTCTCGAGCAGGTCCGACTCATCGGTCAACCTGAGCTCGCCCCGTCCTCCCGGGAAGAGTTTCGGGAATACCTCTTTGAAGCGGGCATTTACCGCCTCGAAGGTCTCGGAGAACCGCTGTCGTGACACCCGGTTTATCCGGGAGATCGTCTGTTGGAGGGATTCGAGAGAGCGGTTCAGGTCGGCGACCTGGGCCGTGAGAAAGTCGTACCGCTCCTTCAGGACGTTGTGTTCGCTCAACGCCAGGAGGTTGACCTCTCCGAACTCCTCTATCGCCTTCGTGTTGGCGGCGATCTTCTCCGTCAACTCCGCGACCTGCCCGTCGTCGAGCCTCCGGAACCCGGCGGCCATACCGTCGAGGTCGGCGTTGTACTTCTCCTGCGTGTTCCTTTTCAAGGCCTCCGCCTGGAAACGCAGACCCTGCAACTCCATCTGGAGGTCACGCGTCTCGGTGACCAGTTTTTCGAGCTCCTGCCTTGTCTCCCGGTTTTCCGCCTCCCCGCCTCTCAAGGCGTCCTCTTTCGCCCGATGGGAGACCGTTTGTTCGTCCAGTTCCTGCTCCATCTGCCGGCCGGCCTCGTAAAGGGATTTCAGTTCTTCCCGCTCCTCTTCGACCTTACGGGTTGTCTCCAGGAACTCCCGGTCGCAGAACTCGATGTCGGCCGCTTTCGCGGCGATTTCATCTTCCAGGCCGTCCGCCTCCATTTGCAGGCGCTCGAGGTTGGAACGGCAGGACGTCTCTTTCTCTTCGAGAGACTTGAGAAGGACCATCCTTTCGGTCAATTCACGTTCCAGGTTTTCGAGGGCCTTTCTCGATTGTTCACCCCTTTCCTTCAAAGCGGTGATGGCCTCTTCCGCTTTCCGACACTTTTCTTCGTTCGCGGCGATTTCACTTTCCAGGGAGCTGATTTTTTCCGCAGCCTGAGCTCCTTCGGCTACGAGGTTATCACGGTTGAAGCGAAGGACGTTGAGCCTCTTCTCTACCCAGCCAACCTCCTTTTCGAGGCCTTCTATGTCCTTGAGGCCGTTGTGGAGCGAGAGCTCAAGGCCACGTTGTTCCGTTTTGATGCGCTCCAGTTCTTCTTCACCTTGCCGGATACCGTCCCTTAGGCCGTCCCTGCGGACATTCTCCTCGTCGAGATGGGCCTCGAAACGCTCAAGCTCCTGTTCCAATTCTGAGATTTCCCTTTTATTTCGCAGGAGACTGCTCTCGGTGCCTGCGCCGTTACCGCCCGTCAGGACACCGTGAGGGGTGATGATGTCGCCGTCGGGCGTGACGAAGGTCCCGCTGAAGCCATTCCTCCGCCAGAGAGAAAGGCCCGTCTCCAGGTTCGGGATGAGAAGGACGTCGCCCAGGAGATAATCGGCGATTTTCTGGAAATCTTCTTTGACCTTCACCCGGTCGATGAGCTTCACCGCGCCGGCGAGATAGCCGGGGGTCTCTGCCGCCGCGCGGCCCCGCACCTCTAAGGGGATGAAACTGCCTCTTCCCGTCGAGTTGGCTTTCAGGTAATCGATGGCCTGGATGCCGTCTTCCTGGCTCCTGACGACCACGTACTGGAGCTTTTCACCCAGCACGGCCTCGACGGCAACTTCATATTCCCGGGGGACTTCGACGTGGTCGGCAACGAGGCCGTGGACGGCGCCGAATGCGAGGATCTGGTCCTTGTCTTTCATGATCGACCGGGTGGCCTCGCTGCACCATAGGTACCCCTCGTGAAATTCTTTGAGTGAAGAAAGACGGGCCGTTTTCTTTCCTTTCTCCTCTTTGAGGTAGACGATGTTTTCTTCGCTCTCCCTGAGGGCCTTCCTCTTCTCGCTCAGCATCGAGACAAGGGCGTCTTGTTTATCCTTCAGGCCCTCGGAATAAGCTTCTTTCTCTTTCATCTTAGTGCGCAGTTTGGAGAGGGATGATTCTATCTCGCCGAGCCGTCTCGTGTTTTCCTCGATATCCTTTTCTTCGCGCTCCACCCGTCTTTTGAGGTCCTCCACACCCCTTGCGTAGGAGGCGGCCATGTTCTTGAGGCGTGCGTTTTCAGTCAGTATCTCTACGTGGGCGTTTTTCTTCCCCTCGATCTCCTCCTGTAGGGCACGGTCGTCCTTTCTCATGGCGGCCGCTTTCCGTTGTTTATCAACGATGGCCGCTCTAACTTCCGCAGCTTTTTCAGATAATTCCACGAGTTGGGACTCGAGGGATGAGACCTCCCTCTCAAACCTCTTCAGGCGTTCCTTGAGGGATTCGGTGTCGGCCAGGTCCTTCGCCTTTCGCTTTTCGAGATCGCCGAGCTTTACCCTCAGAAACTCGAGGTTCTGTTCCTTGTAGCCGATGCTGTTTTTCGTCCGGTAGGTTTTTTCCTGCAGTTCTTGCAAGGTTCTTTCGCTGACCGCCAGTTCGGCGCGCAGCGACTCGGTCGAGGCCTCTATCCGTCGAAGTTTTGTCCTGATTGCGACATCTTGCGCGTTCAATACTTCGTTAGCTTTTCTGATCTCTTCGATTTTTTCGCGGAGAAGGGAATAGCGATGAAGACTTAGGGCCAGTTCGGCTTCTTTAAGCTCCTGTTTCAGGGCCTTGTAACGCTCGGCGCGTTTCGCCTGCCGGGAAACGGCGTTCAACTGGGATTTTACTTCCCGGATTATGCCGGTCAAGCGATCCAGGTTCTGGCGGGTGGCCTCCATCTTCCGGGTCGCCGCCTCTTTCCGGCTTCTGTATTTCCGTATGCCCGCCGCCTCCTCGATGAAGATGCGTCTGTCTTCAGGCTTCGCTTCGACGAGGTCGGCGATGCTGTTCTGTTCGACGAGGGAATAAGTACGGGCGCCGACACCCGTATCCATAAAAAATTCGCGGACATCGATGAGCCGACAGGGGACTTTGTTGATGAAATACTCGCTTTCCCCCTCACGAAAGACGCGCCGGGTTACCATCACCTCGGTGCATTCGCTGTAGGTGCCGGGAAACCCGCGGCCGTCGTCGGCGAGCACGACCGACACCTCGGCCATATTCACGGGCGGCGCCTCGTCGCTCCCGTTGAAGATGACATCCTCCATCTTCTTCCCCCTCAGGAGTCTGGCGCTCTGCTCCCCCATGACCCAGCGGATAGCGTCGACGATGTTGCTCTTGCCGCACCCGTTGGGACCGACGATCGCGCTGATTCCACTGGAAAAATCCAAGACCGTCCTGTCTCGGAAGGACTTGAACCCCAGGATTTCCAGTTTCTTGAGCTTCATTCGGGGAGCCTCTCTTCCCGCATCATATCGTAAAATTTTCGGCCGTTGTCAATCATCGAGACGGAAAAGGTGGTTTTGAAGAATCTTGGTTCTTACCGGGATTGACATGAGAGAACCGTTTTTCGTATAACTTACCCTCAAGGATTTAGCAGAATAAATGGTCTTTGTAAAGGAAAAATACAACAAAATGTATTCCCTGCAAAGGGGACCACAATATGTTGTGTATCATCCCGTCAGCTTTTTTCCTTGACATAAAAGGTTATAAGAACTAGTATAAAAATAAGGTTTATTATCGAGTCAGTTTTTTGAAAAATTACGTCACAATCCCGCCTTGGGGCTTTTTTTATGCTTTTATCCATGTCTTCGTACCCCTTGAACCGCGTTGTTCTACATAGCGAACTTCCGCCCGTTGCCTTTCTGCGGAACGGGACGATCGTTATTACAGAACTCGAATCCTCAATGACCTCGAACGAAACTTTTGCTATGAATGACGGCGTGTACTTCCTCCTCAAATCTCCACCACCGGGCTTTTCTTATCCTCTTTTCCCCCCTGCAACTCAACACTCTGTCCAAATTTTTCGGCACAGTATTTATCTCGACGTTTTCGACCGAAGACAAACGCCAATTGTTGATTTATCATTGTCTAAACCTCTGGTTATACCGTAACTATCCGTCTTTCTGCGCAGTTACGGTCATTACAGCCAAACCGAGCGACACTCAAATAGGAAAGGGGGGATCCTGTCCGGGGATAAATGACACTGTTTTTCCTTAATTGGTGAGGTCTATGTTTAGCACAAAGGGGTGTGGAAGTTTCGATGAGAACAGTATCTTAAAAAAGGAGGAAATTATACACTATGGCCCAGCAACCTATTCCAAACAAGGTAACGCTTGCAATGTCAACAACGCCCACACAGCAAAAGATAAGGAACAAACTGATAACTGCAAAAAAATGGGCGGAGATGGTAAAACCGGGCGATTGGATCAATCGCGGAGGACCCGGGTCGGATACGACGGTGACGATGGAGGCCTTGGCTGCACGGTTCGGCAGCGGCCCCGGGGACCTGAACAACATCGAGATCTGGAACCAGGCGATCACGCTCGGCCACGGATTCCTGGCGGCGGCAGACCTGGAGGCGAAGTACCACGTCGTCCATGAAGCCTTTCTCCTCGGCCCCCTTCGCAATCTCGCGCAGAAGAAAGGTTATAAAGGCCTGGACTGGAAACACTGGGGTTGGGCGATGGGCATGGATGCGGAGTACGCCCGTTTTTACAGAAAAGATAAAACAAAACGCGCCATGGACTGGGGTGTCCAGTCCTGTGCCGTGCCGGAGGCGGGATACGTGAATGCCAGCTACGGCGCGAACAACTTTATGATCACGGCTAAGAGTTGCAAGAAATTCGTCTGTGAAATCCGCGACGATTACGCCTGGTGCGAGGCCGGAAGATGCATGTACCTGCCCATCGACGATGTCGACTACTTCATCGAAGTGGACACAAGCCAGGAGAAGTACCAGTGGGGTTACCTCGCCGAAAAGGCCATCAAGCCGCGAGATGTCGAGACGGCCATCGCTAATAACATTCTCTCCATCATGCGGGATGGGGACTGCATCCAGGTCGGGATCGGCGCCCTTCCCACAGCCGTGGTCATCGCCCTGAGGGACTCGAACCTGAGGCACATTGGCATCCACAGCGAGATGATCGGCGAGTACGCCTTCACGCTCACCGAGGCCGGCGTCGCAGACAACTCCCGGAAGACCATCGACAGGGGGAGATGCGGCTGGGCATACATCATGCCCGTCGACACGCCCCGTTATTACGAGTGGTTGCATCGGAACCCCTACTTCGCAGGGTACGACATTGGCTACACCAACAACATCCTTACACTCTCCAGGATAGACAACATGGTCGCCGTTAACAACTTCGCCCAGATCGACCTCCGGGGACACGACGCGGCGAGTAACGTCGGCGGCCGACCCATCTCCTCGGCGGGCGGGCAGTTCTCGTTCATCCTCGGCACCGCAATGGCCAGGGGCGGGAGGGCCATCATCGCGGCGACTGCACGGGACGCCAAAGGCCGCTCCCGCATCGTTCCGACGCTTGACCCGGGCAGCACGGTGGACGTCCCCGACTGGCTCGTGACCTGGGTCTGCACGGAATACGGCATCGTCAACATCCAGGGCTGCACGGACGCCGAGAAGGCCCGGAAGCTGATCTCGATAGCCCATCCCGACGACAGGGAATGGCTGGAGAAGGAGGCGGTCGAGAACGAGAGGTTGAAACTGAAGACAAACCACTGGATGTTCAAGGCTGCCCCCGACCGTCGGTTCCCGACCCCTGAAGAGCAGAAGGATCGCAAGTACGGCTACATGGATGTCGAGGTGCGCCCGGGGCAAATCGCCAAAGAAAACGATTGACCTATCGGGCATCAGAAAAAACGTGGAAAGTGGAGAGGCAAGGTGATGTTACCTTGCCTTTTTCCCATAATACGCCCGGCATGAGGAACGAAAGTTCCTGCTGGTCATACCTCTGCACGTTCGATGGAAGGGGAATGGGCAGGCCGGTTGGAGATGCTTTTTACGTTGACAAGAATAGCCGGCCTGAATATAATCTATCCACGTTTTACACATTGGTTTTCTTAGGGATCTCTCATGGCCGGGGGAAAGAAAAAAAAGACGGCGTCCTTAAAACAGAACATAGAAATGCTCCCTCCGCCACGGTCCCCTGGCGGGTCAAAGTACCAGTGGTGGGCCTTCGTCATATGGGTCGTTGGTGTCATCTTGATACTGTTAAAATGGGGGAATTTTTGAGGGTTCCGTAGCATGAAGAAGCGGGATATCATTTTCCCCTTGACAAGGGGAATTCGATTTTGCTATGTAAATAAAAAGTTCGTTGCAGTAAAGGTTCTTTGAAGAAAGGGGATAGCGCCATAGCATGAGAAAGGGCCCTGACAACTGAATCTTTCAGGTCCAAACTCAGACGCACTCGTTAAACACCCTAAAAGGTAGGGCAGGCAAAACTGAAGAAACCTGCTCGATTCGGGTGACATCCAAGACACACAACAAACTGGATTCAAGCCCCGGGTGGTGAAAGGTTGGAATGGGGGAAAAAATTTCCGACCTTCGACGAGGTCGTCAAAGTATGATGGAGAGCGCTCGATCAATCGGGTGCGAGATGCCAGAGAAGGGAGGGATGCCGGGCGTGGTAAACGGAAAATAGAGGGGGTCAACGTGTAGTCTATCAATCAAGTTCTTTATCATTTCCGTTTTAGAAGAAAAAAGGAGGAATTTTTATGGCGCATGAACACAGTTTCGCAAGTCCCGCGCCGGCCGCATTGGGGGCGCTTGCCGTTGCCTGTTTCGGTTTCGGTGCATCATTTCTTGGCAAGGTAGCCGTTGAAGGTCTGCCGCTCCTCGCAGCCTGGTTGTTCGGCGGAATGCTTGTTCAGTACACGGCCGCCGTTATTGAGCTCAAGGATCATCAGATCGGCGGCGGTAACGTATTCCTTTTCTTCTCTGCCTTCTTCATGCTCGCCGCGGGGATAAGCACTCTGAGCAAGTTCTTCATGATCAAGTTCGGGATGAAGCCTGCGGCCCACGTCGAGGGATGGTGCTGGATGGCAGGTGCTTTGTTTTTGACTTTGGTTACTCCGTCTTACGCGAAGGGCACATCGATCCTTTTCTTGGCCGTTGTGCTGATCGACATCGCGCTCTGGTGCATCGTCGGCTTGGACAGCGGTTGGTACGGCGACCCGGCGACGTTCAAGCCTATCGTCGCCTGGTGCCTGATCATCCCCGGATTTATCGGCTGTTATCTGGCTGGGGCAATCACCTGCAACACTGTTTTCGGGAAGCCCGTCTTCTGGATACCCAAGCCCCTGGTCAGCTAACATGAGTTGAAGTTTATCGGTAGGGCAGACTGTTGAAAGACAGCCTGCCCTTTTTTTATGTCGCTCCGTCCTGGGACGGAAAATAAAAGAGGGGGCTGTGATCCACATAGGGTTCACGGCCCCCTCATCGCTGAAGAAGGGGTGATTGCTGCTTTCTACAGGATTTCGAGGATGCCGGCAGCGCCCATGCCGCCGCCGATGCACATGGTGACGATGCATCTCTTCGCCTTGCGGCGTCGGGCCTCATAGATTATCTGGGCCGTGAGTTTGGCGCCCGTTGCCCCGAGGGGATGGCCGAGGGCTATGGCGCCGCCGTTCGGGTTGACGTCTCCGGCCTTGTAACGCCCTTCAAGTCCCAGCGCCCGTATGCAGTAAAGGGCTTGGGAGGCGAAGGCCTCGTTGAACTCGAAGATGTCGATGTCGTCGCTCTTGAGTCCCGCAAGCCTGAAGACCTTGGGTACGGCAACGGCAGGGCCTACGCCCATCTCTTCCGGCGCGCAGCCTTCGACGGCGTAGTAGGCGAGCCTCGCCAGGGGATTCAACCCGAGTTCCTTCGCCTTCTCGGCGGTCATCAGCAGAGAGAAGGCGGCCCCGTCCGTCATCTGGGAAGAGTTTCCCGCCGTTACGACACCTCCCTGCTTGAAAGGGGATTTTAGCCTCGCCAGCTCCTCCATGGATGTAGGCCACCGGACGCCGTCGTCCATGTCGAAGACGACTTTTTCTCGGACCCGCTTCCCGTTCTTCTTGCTGTAGGTCCAGGCCTCGATGGGGATGATCTCGTCCTTGAATTTTCCTGCCTTTATGGCTTCGTATGCCCGGCGGTTGCTCTCCACGCCGAACTTGTCCAGGTCTTCCCGTGCCATCCCGTACCTCGCCGCTACGTTCTCCGCAGTGATGCCCATGGAGACGTAGGTGTTGGGGCGGTCATCCCAGTCGGGATGGGGGCGGAAGACGCTCCCGCCCATGGGGATATGGCTCATCGTCTCGCAGCCGCCGGCGAGGACGACGTCCGACCACCCAGCCCGGATCTTTGCCGTCGCGTCGGCGATCGACTGGAGCCCCGACGAGCAGAAACGGTTTATGGTCATGCCGGAGGTACGGAGCGGCAACCCGGCTCCCAAGGCGATGACCCTCCCGAGATTCATGCCCTGTTCCGCTTCGGGAAAGGCACAGCCCACGATGAGGTCGTCGACATCTTCCGGCTTGAGGACGGGGACCCTTGCCATGAGCCCTTTCACAACCTGGATGCCGATCTCGTCGGCCCTCGTTGCGGCGAGACCCCCTCTCCTGTAACGTCCTCCAGGACTTCTTACTGCTTCAACGATAACAGCGTCACGCATGATAATCCTCCTTATTAGATCAATTACGCAAGGGTTTGCCTGTGGTAAGCATGTGCATGATCCGGTCCTGGGTCTTCGCTTCGCCGAGCAGGCTCAGGAAGGCCTCTCTCTCCAGGTCAAGGATTTCCTGCTCCGAGACCGGCGTTCCCTCGGAGCAATCGCCGCCGGATATCACGTAGGCAAGTTTCTTCCCGACGTGGACGTCGTAATCGGAGATGAAGTTTCCCTGCCTCATGTTGTAAAGGATGACGTCTACCATGCCCCTGAAGTTCTCGCCCATCACGGGGATCGTCGCCGGCTTCGGTTTTTTGTAGAATCGGCAGAGGCCCAGGACGACCTGCTTTGCGTCCCAGAGCTGATGGTCTCGGTTCAGGCTTATCCCGTCGGTCTTCCTCATATAGCCGAGTTCCATGGCCTCAGCGGCGCTCGTCGCCACCTTGGCCATCCCGATGTTTTCGAAGACCTTGGAGTAGTACTGCTGTAAGTTTAGCCCCTGCTCGACGGCGCCGTCGGGGATGCCCTCCGTCATCCTGACCATCAGTTCCTTGGCGCCGCCGCCGGAGGGAATCACGCCCACCCCGACCTCGACAAGCCCGATGTAGGTCTCTCCGCAGGGCTGGCATCTTGCGGCGTGCATGGCGATTTCACAGCCGCCGCCGAGCGCCATCCCGGCCGGAGCGGAGACGACGGGTTTGGCAAGGTATTTCATCCGCATGTTGGCATTCTGGAAGTCCGCTACGAGTTTTTCCAGGATGTCCCAGTCGCCTTTCTGTGAAGCCATCAGCACCATGAATATGTTGGCACCGACGGAGAAGTTCTGGGCGTGGTTGCCGACGACCAGGCCGGCGAAATCGTTCTCCACGACGTCGCAAGCGTCGAATATCATCTGGATGACGTCCTGGTCCACGGCGTTCATCTTGGTGTGAAATTCCAGGCAGGCCACGCCGTCGCCGATGTCGAGGAGACTTGCCCCGGCGTTCCCCTTGACCAACCGGTTGCGCTCTTTCAGAGAGGGCAGGAGGATGACCTTGGGATTCTCCGGGAGCCTCACGTATCCCATCGTCGCAAAATCGAAATAGTAGAGGCCGTCGGCCCTCTTTTGGTAGAAGCAAGTGAAGCCGGCCTTCAGCATATCTTCTACCTTCTTGGGGACATTCTTGTTCATCTTTTTCATCAGGGCGACGGATTCTTCCAACCCCACTGCGTCCCACATCTCGAAGGGGCCGAGCTTGTGGTTGTAACCCCATTTCATTGCGTTATCGACCGCCACGATGCTGTCGCAGATTTCGGGTATGCGGTTGGCGGCATAGATGAAGTTGTTGATGAGGTACTCCCGAGCGACTTCCGCGGCTACGTCATCACCATAGAAGATTGTTTTGAGCTTGTCGGCGAAAGTACCTTCCTTTTTCCTTGCCGTTGCGAGAGATTCGTATTTCGGCGATGTCGGGGGGACATACTCCATCGTGCGATAATCCAGGACGAGCTTTACTTTGTTCCCCGCCGCGTCGGTCGTTTTTTTGTAAAAGCCCTGTCTTGTCTTGTTTCCGAACCATTTCTTTTCCATCATCTTCTGCATGAATTCACTGGGCATGAAATAGCTTCGCCCTTCGTCGTCCGGGACGGCCTCATAGAGGTTCTTCATGACGTGATAGCCCGTGTCGAGTCCGACAAGGTCGAGGGTCCCGAAAATGGCGGAGCCGGGCCTTCCCAGCGACTTTCCGATTATGGCGTCGAGCTCTTCGACCCGGAGGTTCTTTTCCAGCATGATGTGAACGGCATTCGAGATGTCGAAGACGCCGATCCGGTTGGCGATGAAGTTGGGGACGTCCTTACAGATGACGACACCTTTGCCGAGGACTTCCTCGCAGAACCTGACCATGAAATCGACGACTTCCTTCTTCGTTTGCTCGCCGGGGATGAGTTCGAGGAGCTTCATGTAGCGGGGCGGGTTGAAGAAGTGGGTACCGAGGAATCGCTCTTTGAGCTTGGGGCTTAAGTTTGCAGCAATATCCCGGATTGGGATTCCGGAGGTGTTGGTGCTGACGATACACCGGTCGTTGACCACCTTCTCGACCCTGGCTAAAAGACCCTGCTTTATCTCCAGGTTTTCTACAACTGCCTCGATCACCCAGTCGCAATCGGCCAGCCAGCCGAGATGGTCCTCGAAGTTGCCTGTCTTGACCATCGAGGCGTTCTTCTTCGTGTAGAAGGCGGCAGGTTTGGCTTTCAGGATTGCTGCCAGCCCCTTCTGGGCGAAGCGATTCCGCCAGGCGGGGCTCTTTTCCGTCAGCCCCTTTTTCTTGTCTTCCTCTGTTAACTCAGGGGGGATGATATCCAGCAGGATACATTCGACCCCGGCGTTCGTCAGGTGCGCCGCGATGGCGGCCCCCATGACGCCGGCTCCCAGTACGGCGGCTTTCTTGATTTCGAAAGGCATCGTTTCCTCCTTTTTGCTGTGATTGCCCGTCGGCGGTTCGCGCTCGCGACGGGACGTCAAAGGGTTTGCTGCACGGCGCTATGACGCGAACGATTCATCGGCCATCTCGAGCGGGGTCTTATCCCCGAGCTTGATGGCCCCGCAGCGCGCCTTGACCGTAGTCAACACGGTCAAGGCGAAGAACTTTGCCGTGGCTATCTTGCCTTGGTAAAAGGCGACATCGGCATTTTCGTGGACAAGCGCCCTCTGTTTGGCTCGGAAACCTACGGCACCCTTTTCTGCGTAAATGGCGCCGAGTTTCCCCGTCGCAAGGGCGGCCTGTTTCAGCAGGAGCCAACCGATCACCACATCGCCGAATATCTCCAGGTACGGCTGGGCATAAAGGATAGGGACGAGAAAGCCTGCGCCTTTCCCAACCTGGCTGAAGTACAGGGTAAGGTCCGACAGGGCGTTGCCCGCCTCTTCCAAGAAGGCGTTGTAAGACCTCAGTTCCTCGACCTTCCTCAGCGCCGCTATGTCTTTCATCATGTCATAGGAGAGGTTTTTCACGTTGGCACCTTTCCTCATGCCGAGCTTCCGGCCGACCAGGTCCAGGGCTTGGATGCCGTTGGTTCCCTCGTAAATGCTGGAGATTTTGCAATCGCGGAGGTACTGCTCGACGGGATATTCGGAGCAGTACCCGTAGCCTCCGTACACCTCGATCGCCTTCGAGCAGACTTGAAAGGCTTTCTCGGAAGAGTAGGCCTTGCAGATAGGTATCAAGAGCTCTATCATCCCGTGCCATCTTTCTCGTTCTTCCGGGTCCTCGGCAACCTGCGACATGTCGATGCAATATGCTGCGTAGTAATTGAGCGCCCGCAGGCCTTCCACATGGGCCTTCATCCAGAGGAGCATCCTTCTTATGTCGGGGTGCTGGATGATCGGAACGGGCTTCGCGTCTGGGTTTTTCATTTCCCAGATGGCTGACCCCTGTATCCTGCCTTTGGCGTAGTCGACGGCGTGCTCATAGGCGACCGACGCGAGGGCCAGACCCTGCATTCCTACCTCGAGCCGGGCCTCGTTCATCATGTGAAACATGATCCTCATGCCTTCCCGTTCCCTGCCCAAAAGCTCGCCGATACACTTTCCGTCGTCGCCGAAATTCAGTGTGCAGGTGGCCGAACCCTTGATGCCCATCTTGTGTTCTACGTTTCCGGTCCGCACGTCGTTGAATTCGCCGAGGCTTCCGTCCTGGTTCACCCTGTACTTCGGGACGATGAAGATGGAGATACCGGCCGTTCCCGAGGGGTCGCCTTCTATGCGGGCAAGTACTGGGTGAACTATGTTTTCGCACATGTTGTGGTCCCCGCAGGAGATGAAAATTTTAGTCCCCGTGATGCTGTATGTGCCGTCGGGCAATCTTTTGGCCGATGTCTTCAACGCACCGACATCGCTCCCGGCACCGGGCTCGGTGAGACACATGGTGCCTCCCCACTCACCGCTGAACATCCTGTACATGTACTTGTTTTTCTGTTCCTCTGTACCGAAATGCTCGATGAGGGAGGCGGCCCCGGTCGTCAGCATCGGGTACATGATCAGCGGGCAATTTGCGGCGTCGAAATACTCGAAACAGGCCGTGGATATTGTTATCGGCATTCCCTGACCGCCGACTTCAGGAGACTTCATGCAGCACTGCCAGCCGGCGTCGCCGAATTTCTTGTAGGCTTCGTGGAAGCCCGGGGGTACTAACACCTTTCCACCCTCGAACTTCACCCCCTCTTTGTCGCCAGTGGTATAAGTCGGTTCAAGAACTTCAAGGGCCATCTTTTCGGCCTCTGTCAGGATCATGCCCACGGTGTCCTTCGAGTAATCGACGAATTTTTCCGTGCTGAGAAGCCGTTCGATGTCAAGTTGCTCGTACAGGACGAATTTCTGGTCTCTCGCGTTCACCAATAGATTGCTCATAACCTCATCCTTTCTTCGTATTCCTTCTATTACTTCACTGGTTGAGTCGAATGTCCCGGCGCCGCGGTTCCACTGACTTCATTTTCGTTCCTTATGGCGAGGCCGGAGAGAAACAGATCAAGGCCAAACCTGGCGGTGGTGCGTATCCTCCGTTCTCTCGTCGTTTCCTTTCCCGTGAAAAGATGGAGTGCGATCACGCCGTTCAAAAGACCCCAGACGGCATTCTGGCCCTGCCTTATGTTGAAGTTTTCCGGGAACTCGCCCTTTTCGATCCCGAGTTTGAATATTTTTTCGATGATCTCGATCGTCTTATTCGTTGCGCCGATGAGCTGGCTTACGAGCTGTTCGGAAAAACCCATCTCTCCGACGTGCAGCATGAAAGTCATGAATATTCGGAAGAGCTCTCTGTCGCTGAGAAAAAAATCGATATAGACGTCGGCGAAACGCCTGAGCATGTCTCCGGCTGTGCCGCCGCGCTCGTATATATCCAACAATGAGGCGTGGAACTTCTCAATATCCTTCAAGAGTATCTGAACGTAGATTTCCTCCTTGCTGTCGAAGTAGAGATAGACTGCGCCTTTGCTCAACTCCGCCTTCTTGGCTATGCTGGCGACGGTGATCGACTTGAAGCCCTTTTCGAAGGCGAGTTTCCGGGCGGCCTTGAGGATGGCGTTCCTCCGCACTTCTTTCTCCCGGCTCCTTCTTTCTTCGAGTCCCACGTCGCCCTCCGGATATGACTACAGGTCATTATGTGAATAATGGTCACTAACTGACCGATGGTCATTTCTTTGAACATTATTTGTGCTCCATGTCAAGCTAAATCAGACGTGATAAAAAATAGCCTGAAATATTGACAAAATCGGCGTGATGCAAGAATATGACGCGGTCAAGTCGAATTTGCGGGTAGGGGATGAACGCGAAAGATTCGCAGACCGGCACCGACGGAATCGCGATGCCCGTCCGTTATGTCAAGGGCGTAGGGCCGAAGACAGCGGCACTCCTCGAGAAAAAAGGGGTGCGCACCGTCGAAGATCTGCTCTACTTTGCACCGATAAGGTACGAAGACAGGCGGCGCATAGACCGGGTTTCCGAGATAACCGGAACGCGCAAGACGACGATCGTCGGCGTCGTCCGTAAGGCCTCGGCTGTGTACTATCGGCAGGCGCGGGTGTTCGAAGTCGTAGTCGACGACGGGAGTGGAACCGTCGTCCTCAAGTGGTTCAGGGGAAACGACTTGTACCTGCGAAGGTCTTTCAAGCCCGGCCAAAAGTTTATTTTGTTCGGCGAGCTGAAAGTTTCTCCCTTCGGGAAGGAAATGGCGCACCCCGATTTCGAGGCGATAGACGAAGGAATCGAGGACGAAAACCTACATTTCGGCAGGATCGTGCCCGTATACTCGGAGACGGAAGGTCTTCAGCAAAAGCAGTTGAGAAGAATCACCCGTCATGCCGTAGACGCCTTTTCTCATTACATCGACAGCCCCATCCCCGCGGAGATAATCAGCCGTCGGGGGTTGTCAGACATCCCCACGGCGTTGAAGGAAATCCATTTTCCTGCTGCCGACGCCGACGCCGGCTTGTACAACAAGGGGAAATCGTCCGCCCACCGGAGCCTCATCTTCGATGAATTGTTCTTCTTTCAACTTGCCTTGGCCTTGAAAAAGGGCGCGCGCGCTCAGGCCCCTGGGATTGCCTTCCAACGGCGGGGCGAACTTGTCGATTCATTTTTCAAGATGCTGCCTTTCGAGCTGACGGCGGCACAGAGGCGTGTGTTCGGCGAGGTCAAAAGAGACATGTCCGACGGGAGGCCGATGCAGAGGCTTCTCCAGGGAGACGTGGGCTGCGGAAAGACGGTCATCGCCATGGCGGCCGTTCTGATGGCCGTAGAGAACGGCTTTCAGGGCGCCGTGATGGCCCCTACCGAGATTCTCGCGGTGCAGCATCACCAAAACATGCAAAGATGGGCCGAACCTCTCGGCCTGAGGATGGGTCTTCTGACAGGAGGCTTGTCGAAGAAAGACCGCCTCGACACCCTCGACAGCGCCGCCTCCGGCAGGCTCGACATCATCGTAGGAACCCACGCCCTGATTCAAGGCCACGTCTCATTCAAGAGCCTCGGGTTGGTCGTCATCGACGAGCAGCACAGGTTCGGCGTCGCGCAACGCCGAAGGTTTACAGAGAAAGGGGCGAACCCGGACGTGCTCGTCATGACGGCGACGCCGATACCGAGGACCCTCGCCATGACGGTCTACGGCGACCTCGACGTGTCGGTCATCGACGAGATGCCTCAGGGGAGGGAACCGGTGAAGACGAAGGTCTTCTCCGAGAGGCAGAGAAACAGGGTTTACGAAATCGTGAGGTCGGAAATAGCGAAAGGAGGCCAGGCCTTCGTGGTCTATCCCCTCGTTGCCGAAAGCGAGGTCCTCGACCTCAGGGATGCAACGCGGATGGCCGGGCACTTGCAGCGCGATGTTTTTCCGGAATTCAGGGTCGGGTTGGTGCACGGCAGGATGAAGAGTGAAGAAAAAGACAGAATCATGTCGGAATTCTCCGGCGGCGGGCTCGACATACTCGTATCGACGTCGGTGGTCGAGGTCGGCATCGACGTGCCGCGGGCTTCCTTGATGGTCATAGAACATGCAGAGCGATTCGGGCTTTCTCAGCTCCACCAACTGCGGGGCAGGGTAGGGCGGGGCGAAAGGATGTCCTACTGTATCCTGATGGCCTCTTCCGGCGGCACGAAGACGTCGTCACGGCGGTTGCGGGTCATGGAGGAAACGAACGACGGATTCCGGATTGCCGAGGAAGACCTGTCGATCCGCGGTCCCGGTGAGTTCATGGGGACGCGCCAGTCGGGACTGCCCGAGTTCAGGATGGCGAACATCCTTCGGGACCTCCGAATCATGGAGGAAGCGAGGGAGGATGCTTTTCCGGTCCTCGAAAGGGACCCCGGGCTGGCGAAACCGGAAAACGCCCGGTTGTACAGGGAGCTGATGAGAAGATGGGGCAACACGATGGATTACGCAAAAACCGGTTGAATTTGAAGAGACAAAAGGGTAAAAGGCAGGCACAACTATCGGCCGGTCGGCGAGTTCGAGGATAACCCATGAAGAAGATCTATGCAGGCCTAATAGGTTTCGGGAACATCGGGACGGGCGTCGTGAGACTGCTCGACATGAACAGGGGACTCATCGAAGACCGCCTCGGGGCGTCGATCGTCCTCAAGAAGATTGCCGACATCGACATCGAGACACCGCGGGATGCGGCTGTCGACAAGTCGATCCTCACGGCCGACGCCGCCGACATCCTCAAGGACCCCGAGATCTCGATCGTCATCGAACTCGTGGGCGGCTATCAGCCGGCCCTCTCCTTCATGTTAGAGGCTATCAAGGCGAAGAAACACGTAGTTACGGCGAACAAGGCGCTCCTGGCGACTTACGGAGACGAGGTCTTCCGGGCAGCAGAAAGGGAAGACGTCGACATAGGCTTCGAAGCGAGCGTCGGCGGAACCATCCCCGTCATCAAGGCATTGAAAGAATGCCTGGTGGCGAATCGGATCAAGTCCGTCCTGGGTATAATGAACGGAACCTCCAACTACATCCTGACGAAGATGTCGGACGAAGGACAGGCCTTCGCCGAGGTCCTGAAGGAGGCCCAGCGCCTCGGTTTTGCCGAGGCCGACCCGACTTTCGACATTGAGGGTATCGACACGGCGCACAAACTCGCCATCGTGCTTTCCCTCTCCTACGGAAAGAAAGTCGAGATAGACAGTATATGCCGTGAGGGAATATCGGGAATCGCCCAGAAAGACATAGAATTTGCGAAGGAGTTGGGTTACAAGATCAAGCTCTTGGCGATCGCCCGCGAAAGAGGTGAAGAGGTCGAGGCGAGGATCCACCCCACGATGATACCCTTCAACCATCTGCTCGCCAACGTGAACGGAAACTTCAACGCCTTCCACTTCGTCGGCGATGCATCCGACTCGGTATTCCTGTACGGTCAGGGTTCGGGGATGATGCCGACGGCGAGCGCCGTTGTCAGCGACCTCATCGACATCGCACGGAACATCTTGAAAGGAATCAGCCGGCGGGTGCCGGCCAGAGCGAGGAGCGAGGAAACCATAGAGGACATCCGCCTGATGCCGATGGAAGAGATCGTCACGAAGTACTATTTTCGGTTTTCCGCGGTCGACCGGCCTGGGGTCCTGTCCAACATTTCCGGTGTCCTCGGAGCGAACGACATCAGCATCGCCGCGGTGATACAGAAGGGGAGGAGGCTCGACGGGGCGGTTCCGATCGTCATGACGACCCACGAATCCAGGGAGAAGAACGTCAGGAAGGCCCTGAAGGAGATCGACCGGCTCGATGTCGTCAGGGACAAGACGGTCTTGATAAGAATTGAGGATGAGAACGGGCAATGAAGTACGTCGTTTTGCTCGGAGACGGGATGGCGGACTACCCGATTGACGGGCTTTCGGGAAAGACGCCTCTCGAGGCGGCTAAGACGCCGAACATGGACAGGATCGCCGGCGAGGGCACGGTCGGGCTGATCGACACGGTCCCCCGGGGTTTCCCGCCGGGTAGTGACGTCGCCAACCTCTCCGTCCTCGGTTATGACCCGAAGGTATGCTACAGCGGGCGTGGACCGTTGGAGGCCGCAAGCATGGGTATCCGCCTTGAACCGGAGGACGTGGCCTACCGGTGCAACCTCGTGTATCTCCGCAAGGATAACGGTGCGACGGTGATGGACGACTATTCCGCCGGTCATATCACCTCGGAGGAGGCGAGAGAGATCATCACGGACCTGGAAAGCAGACTCGGTAGAGATGGCCTCCACTTTTACCCCGGTGTCAGTTACCGGCATCTCCTCGTGTGGCGGGGCGGACCGGCGGCCGTGGAAACAACGCCGCCCCATGACATAACGGGCCGGGACATCAGGGATCACCTGCCTGCCGGTATCGGTTACGAAGAGGTGATGAAGCTGATGGAGGAATCCCGCGCCGTACTTGAAGGCCACAGGGTTAACATGGAGCGTCTATCCGCGGGCCGAAAACCGGCAAACTCGGTCTGGCTTTGGGGGCAAGGCCGTTCCCCGGCCATGGAGCCGCTCACTGAGAAATACGGGCTTCGCGCCGCCATGGTATCGGCCGTAGACCTGCTGAAAGGTATCGGGATCTGCGCCGGTTTCGACATCCTGAACGTACCGGGAGCTACGGGTTACATCGACACGAACTATGCCGGGAAGGCGCAGAGTGCGCTCCGGGCGCTAAGAGACAGGGATCTCGTCTTCGTCCACGTGGAGGCGCCGGACGAGATGGGCCATGCCGGCAACGTCGAGGGGAAAATCAGGACGATCGAAGACTTCGACGAGAAGGTCGTCGGCGTCGTCTTGGCGGGGATGGAGGAATTCGGTGACTTCAGGATAATGGTGCTGAGTGACCATCCGACACCGATCAGCCGCAGGACCCACATGGACGACCCGAGCCCCTTCGCCGTGTATTCTTCCTTGGGCGAAAACCTCGGGCATGGGGAATCTTTTAGCGAACGGGCCGCCGAGAAATCGGGGATACTGGTCACCCCCGGTCATCGCCTGATGGACGGCTTCATCCGTGACTGGAGGGCTTTCATTGAAAAAGAAAGCCGTTGAGCTGCGGGTGACCTATGCAGACACCGATGCCATGGGGGTTGTCTACCACACGAATTACATCAAGTGGTTCGAGGTCGGTCGGACGGAATACATGCGGGACCTCGGCGTCGTCTACGCGGAGCTGGAAAAGGAAGGTTATTATCTGCCCGTGACGGAGGCCTATTGCCACTATCTCTCACCGGCCAGGTACGACGAATGTGTCCGGGTGGTAACGACGATAAACTTTTTCCGCCGGGCGAGCGTCAGATTCGACTACGAGATATACGATGCAAGCGGCGCCGTCATGCTGGCCGAGGGCTATACCGCCCATGCCTTCATAAACCGTGAAGGAAAGATCGTCAGGGCACCCAAGTACGTGACGGAAAAAATCGGCACTCTTTGAGGTTCATAAGATGGCAAAAATCGACGAAAAGGAACTGAAGACACCCAACCTCTTCCTGGAGAAGGCCCGTCGATCACTGGACTATCTCGTCGAAAACCGCAAGCGCGTCTTTCTGGCCGCCGGGGTGGCGGTCGGGGTCGTCCTTATCGCCGTTTCTTGGTATTTCTACCGATTCGACTACGAGAGCAAAGCCCAGAAATTATACGCCGCCGCGTTCAACTACTACCATTCCGCCCAGACCGATTATGCCGGGGACGCCGCGGTCCCCCAGTCGGTCGAGAAGTACCGCGAGGTCGTGGAGAAATTTCCCGGCACTAAAGCCGCCGGCCTCGCCCTCTTTAGTCTCGGAAATGTCTACTACAGGGTCGCCGATTATGACCGCGCCGTCGAGGCGTTCCAGGATTTCCTGAAGTCTTCCGCGGCGCGCAAGGAGCTGAAGTCTCTGGCGTTCAGCGGCCTCGGTTACTGCTATGAGGAGAAAGGGCAATTAGACAAGGCCGTCGAAGCGTACGAGAGCGCCACCAACGAACCGATAAGCAGCGCCTTCAGCGGCATGACCTACATGAACATCGGGCGGGTCTACGAAAAATCGAAAGACCCGAAAAAGGCACTCGATTATTACCGGAAGGCCTCTGAGCAGAAGAACGACGGGCTGGTCGATGCCCTGGTCAAAAGGAAGATCGCGGAACTGAGCTCCTGAAAAAATACCGTGGATCGACGTGGATAGATAAGGTGCGATGAAAAAGATAATGTCGGGGAATGAAGCGATTGCGCGTGGTGCCTTCGAGTGCGGGGCGACGTTTGCCGCCGGTTACCCGGGGACACCGAGCACGGAAATAATGGAGCAGTTTTCTCAATACGAAGGTGTCTATGCCGAGTGGTCGCCGAACGAGAAGGTGGCCGTCGAGGTGGCCGTTGGGGCCGCCCTGGGGGGCGCGAAGGCCATGGCAGTCATGAAGCACGTCGGCGTCAACGTGGCCGCGGACCCGCTCTTTACCGTGAGCTACACGGGGACGAACGGCGCCCTCGTCATCGTCACCGCGGACGACCCGTCGCTCCACAGCTCGCAAAACGAGCAAGATAACCGCCATTACGCCCGGTCCGCCAAGATACCGATGCTGGAACCGGCCGACAGCCAGGAGGCAAAGGATTTCGTCAAGAAGGCCTTCGAGCTGAGCGCCCTATTCGACACCCCCGTCTTCCTGAGGACTACGACCCGCGTCTCCCATTCGAAAAGCATCGTCCTTCTCGAAGACCCCGAGAAGCCCGTAAAGAAGGAAGTGGAGCGCCTCGACCCGGTTAAATACGTGATGGTCCCCCACAACGCCAGGATGCGGCGCGTCGCGGTCGAAGAGCGGATGCAGAACCTGCGGAGATATGCCGAGACGATGCCCGAAAACAGGATGGAAATCAACGACCGCCGTATCGGTATCGTGACGGCGGGGATGCCTTACAACTACGCAAAGGAGGTCTTCCCCGATTTCTCTTACCTGAAGCTCGGTATGGTCTACCCGCTCCCCGAGAAGATGATCAGGGCTTTTGCAACGAAGGTCGGGAAAATCTACGTCGTCGAAGAGCTGGACTCTTTTCTTGAAGAGCAGTTGAGGGCGATGGGCATCAAAACGGTGGGCAAAGACATCTTCCCTTACAGTGGCGAATTCGACCCCGGCGTTATCGCAGAAGCCGTCAAGAGGCGTCCCGCGAAGAAAGTACAACTTTCACCCGTCGAGATCCCCCCGCGACCCCCTAATCTCTGTCCCGGTTGTCCGCACCGGGGCCTCTTTTACGTCCTCGGTAAGTCCAAGACCATAGTCACGGGCGACATCGGCTGTTACACCCTCTCTTTCATGAAACCCCTCGAGGGTCTCCAGGGCTGTATCTGCATGGGCGCGAGCATCGGGATGGCCCACGGCCTGAGCAAGTCTCTCGGCACAAAAGGGAAAGGGAAGGTAGTCGGGGTCCTCGGCGATTCCACTTTCATCCATTCGGGCATCACCTCGCTTCTGAACACCGCTTACAACAGGAGCAACGTCCTCACCGTGATCGCCGACAACAGGACGACCGCCATGACCGGGATGCAGCAGCACCCGGGGACGGGCCTTACCCTTCAGGGGGAAAAGACGGTGGAATTGAACTTCGAGTCCCTCGCCAAATCCTTGGGCATACCTGACGTCAGAGTGGTCGACCCTTACGACTTGAAGGGGACTCGCGCGGCGGTCCGCGAGGAGCTGGGTAAACCCGGCCCTTCGCTCATCATCTCCCGGGGTCCTTGCGTGCTCTTGAACCGCGGCGCTGCGAGAAAAAGGCCTTTTAAGGTCGTCGAGGAGAAATGCGCCGGGTGCAAACTGTGTCTCGGGCTCGGCTGCCCGCCGCTATCCTGGAAGAAGTACCCCACGGCGACGGAGCGTATGCTCGAGGAAAGGCCGAAGAAAGTCGAGGGCGCAGCCGTGATCGACCCTTCACTGTGCACGGGGTGCTCCCTCTGTGAGCAGGTCTGCAACTACGGCGCCATCGTCGAAGAGGAGTGAAATGCCGAAAGACAAAGCTACAAAGAGCATTCTGCTTGCCGGCGTAGGAGGGCAGGGGATCCTCCGGGCGAGCGACATCATCTCCCTGGCCCTGATGGCCGCCGGGTACGACGTCAAGAAGAGCGAGGTCCACGGGATGGCCCAGCGCGGGGGGAGCGTGACGAGCCACGTGAGGTATGGCGAGAAGGTCTACTCGCCGCTCGCCGCAAGAGGTTCCGTCGACATCATACTATCCTTCGAAAAACTCGAGACCCTTCGCTACATCGACTACCTCAAAAAGAACGCCTTCGTCCTCATCAACGACGAGGCCGTCTTCCCCCCCGCCGTCAACATGGGTATTGCTTCTTACCCCGAGAATATACCGGAGATAGTGGGAAAGGTCTTCAAGAAGGTGAAAGTCGTCGAGGCCTCCGCCCTGGCCGAGCAGGCCGGAGAGGCGCGGACGGCGAACACCGTGATGATCGGGGCCGTTTCCAATTTTCTTGATGTTTCACTTGAGGTATGGGAAGAAGTCATCGGAAAATCCTTCCCTGAACGAATTGTCGAATTCAACATCAAGGCTTTCATGCTCGGGCGTAATGCTTGAAACTCCTCCGTAAATTCCTATCACCGTCGATGCTCGCAGCGCTCTTCTTCGTGCAATTCTGCGCCGTCGGAGCGTTTGCGGCGGACGATGCCGATAAGTTGTATGGCTTTGCGGAGAAACTCTTCAGCGACGGGGAGTACTTCCGGGCGATTTCCGAATACAAGCGATTTCTCTTCTACTATCCAGGAGATACACGCCAAGAGAAGGCTTCTTTGAGGATCGCCGAGAGCTACTACCGGGTGAAAAGGTGGGCTGAGGCGGTCGATTCGGTCAAGGAGTTTCTCGCTAAGTACCCTGAAAGCCCCCTTATCACGGAGGCCCTGTTCATCAAGGGGATGTCGGAGTACGAATTGAGGCGCTTCGACGAATCCCTCTCGACTTTCGGCAACTTGATCTCGTCCGGCAATAGGGAGTACAGAGACCGGGCCATCTACGAGACGGCCCTCATCTACGTCGACCGGGAGGAATGGGACAGGGCGAAAGGGGCGTTAAGGAATATCCCGGAGGAAAGTTTTCTGTTCCCTTTTGCGAGCCGGTTCGTCGCAGGCTTGGAGATAATCGACGGCCTGCCCTCTAAATCCCCTGCCGTTGCCGGGGCACTCGCCGCCGTCCTCCCCGGTTCAGGGCATCTTTACGCCGAGAGGCCGCGAGACGCCTTGGTGGCCTTCATCTTGAACGCCGCGTTCATCGCCGCGGCGGTCGAGCTCTTCGACCACGGAGAGTATGCAGCCGGCGGCGTAGTCACCTTCTTCGAGGTCGGTTGGTACACCGGCAACATTTACAGCGCCGTGAGCAGCGCCCATAAGTTCAACAAGCGCGTGAAGGAAGAGTTCATCCGCAACCTGAAGGACGAGAGCCCCCCTGCGCCGTCGGGCGGAAGGATTTCCTTAAAGGGCAATCAGGTGATGTATAGCTTTAGCTTTTAGTATTTACTATGCGGAATGTTGACATATTCATCTCGTTCGTATTTTTTCTGCTCATCTGCCCTCCTTTATGTTTCGGGTCGGAGGACTTTGACCCCTGGGACTTCGACAAGGGGGCGTCGGCTACACATGGAGCGGTAAAGTTGACGACTGACGAGCAAAAGGGTAGGGCGGTGCCCGCGTCGCTGCTCGTAGCTGCCGCAAAGTTCTTCCGCGGCTATATCTCTCCTGTCGACGGAGACCGCTGCCCCATGTACCCGACCTGTGCGGCCTATAGTATCCAGGCCATCGAAAAACACGGGTTTATCGCCGGTTACTTGATGACCGTCGACCGGCTGATCCACGAAAACAACGAAGTGGACTACGCCCCCATGGTAGCTGTCGGCAGTGGGTATCGCTACTGGGACCCTGTCGAGGCTAACGATTTTTGGTGGTCCGAAAACCATTTCCCTTGACAGCGAGCACTTCGATGATAATTTTATGTATTGATTCTTCCGAAGGAAAACAATCCCTACGCGTAAATCAATTTTCCCTCTCCTTGGTGGGAAGGCATAAAATATGGTGGGGTAGAGAAAATCATAATCGATATGTTTTCAATTATTCTTAAAGAAGTACATGATATAATGTTGCTACCCTTCGTGGGGCAAGGAGTCGTCTAAAGAATTACTTAAATAGCCGACTAAAAGTCGTGGATTTCAGCAATACTATTTAAGAGGACACAGCCGTGGCCGAAGATTACTACAGCATACTCGGAGTCAACCGTAACGCCGGTATCGACGAAATCAAGAAGGCATACCGGAAGCTTGCGCTCAAGTATCATCCCGACAGGAATCCCTCGGACAAGAAAAAGGCAGAGGAGCAATTCAAGAAGATAAGCGAGGCCTACGCCGTGCTCAGCGATCCCGAAAAACGCAGTCAGTACGATCAGTTCGGTTCAGAGCAGTTCAACCAGCGCTTCAGCCGGGAGGACATCTTCCGCGGGGTGGACTTAAGCGAGATTCTGCGCGATCTCGGTTTCGGTTTCGAAGGAGGCGATTTTTCACGTATATTCGGCTTTGGGACGAGGGGAAGGCGGACAAGGGCAAGGAGCACCAGTCAATATGAAGACGTCTTTTCACAGCAATACGATAAATACCGCCCTCAACCCCAAAAGGGTGAAGACGTCCATTATTCCATGTCGATAACCCTTGAGGATGCCGCGAAAGGCGTCGAGAAGAAGATATCCTTACCTTACGCGGGCAAGACGGAAAGTATAAACGTCAAGATTCCCGCAGGGATACAATCGGGTCAGAAACTCCGGGTACCCGGTAAGGGCCATCCCGGTGCGGGCGGCGGACCGAGGGGAGACCTTTATCTCACAGTCAACATCCTTCCTCATTCTGCTTTTGAACGTAAGGACGACGACATATACATCAATGTACCGATCAAATATTCGCAGGCGGTGCTGGGGACGATGGTCGACGTGCCGACGCTCAACGGTTCAGTCAAAAGGGTCAAGGTTCCCTCGGGGATACAGGACGGGACGAAGATCAGGATGAAAGGTTTCGGCCTACCTCATTTCCAGAAGTCAGGCAGGGGAGATCAATACGTCCGGATTTCCATCATCGTGCCCAAGAATCTAACCCCTAAGCAGGCCGACTTGGTCCGCAAGATGGCCGAAGAAGGCCTGTAAATCCCGTCAATACCGTCAATCCAGCACCGTCAATCCAGCCCAAATCAAACGTCCGATAAGATATGTTATGTAAACATATATTATGGTATTTGTTTAATCTAACTCTATCGCGCCGATAAGGCCGATTTTCTTGCCCACTATGACCAGGGCACCGCGTACGCCCGGTATCTCCATGCCCTTCTCAAGGGCGCCCTGGATGTCCGTATCCTTTTTGACCATGTTTCCTATCGCGGTCGCCGCGGCGTCGGCAAGGGCGGCTGATGCGGAAAGTACGCAGACGGCGTCGGCCCGGCCGAGGCTAACCGACGGGCCGACAGTCGCCGAGGAGGTGCAGACGCCGACGGGCATATCGTCGGGCTTCACCTTCAGGGCGACCTTGAAGCTCAGGGGGGATTCGCCGGCGAATACCCCTACCCTAACATACCGGCAGCAACTCATAAATATATCGCCGCCGTTTTCGACGATTATTTCTTTCGTGTATCTGAGGAGGTCCTCTGAGACGTACTGGGCGATCGCACCGGCCACGGAGGCCATCGGCCCGACATTCGCCGCCGCCGCGGCCTCTAACATGTCCCGAACGACCGGAGGCACCAACGGGTCGAGCCTCAAGGGGCTGAAAGACGAGAGGAATTCAGGGTGAACGCGTATATACTCTTCGACGTGGTGGCGACAGCGCAAGACCGACTTTCTGGTCTCGCGGGAAAGGTCCCGCTCTGCGCACACCCAGAGGTCTGTCTCTTTCACCGCGACGTTGAAAGAGACCCCCATCCCAGAGGACAGCCTGTTTCGGTAGGTCCTTTCCTTATAGCTTGAGGGGGATTTATTCGACGAATTCATCAAGTAAAACGTGTAGAACCACGACCAAGTAACCCGTCTGCCGCTACTTTTAGCTCATCGGATGCCTTCAGTCGCATGTCTTTTCCCAGGTAGATGACCGTCTCCGACTGTCCGTTCAGGTAGAGATGGATGTAACCGTCCAACTTTCCCTTATGCCTGCTTATGATATTATTTAAAGATTCCAGTGCATTGGCATCGATAGTTGAAGCATTTACGTCGAAATGAACGGAACTGGCCGGAGATTCGCGATAATCCGAGAGTAGCGATATGCCGGAGGCGATGACCTTCATGCTCTCGTCGTCGGCGTCGATGCTCCCGGCGACGAGGATGGGTTCGCCGCTCTGTAGGAAGGGCGACGTTTTTCTGAAGACGTCGCTGAAGACGATGACGGTCACCGAGCCCTTCATGTCCTCGAGGGTAACGTAGGCCATCGTGTCTTTTTTCTTGGTCAGTACGGTCCTCGTGTTACTGACGACGCCCGCGATCTTTACGGCATCGCCGTCTTTCCTGCCGGTGATGGTTTCCGTGTCAACGACGTCGGGGATGGCGGCGAGGGTTTTTGTGTACTTAGAAAGGGGATGGCCGGTGATGTAAAAGCCGAGCGTATCCTTTTCGAACGCCAGGAGGTCGGAAGTCTCCCACTCCGGGACGTCGGGCAAAGCGATGTCGTCGTTGCGGCTTTCCGGGCGGCCGTCGGCCTCGCCGGAAAGGGAAAAGAGACTCGATTGCGCCTGGTGTCCTTTCTTGCGCTGCCGACTGCCCGCCTCCATGATCTTCTCCGAGCCTTCCAAGAGTTGCCTCCGGTTTCGCCCGAAGGAGTCGAAGGCGCCGCACTTTATCAGGCTCTCGACGACCCGCTTGTTGATCTTCTTTAAGTCCACCCTTCCCAAGAAGTCGCCGAGACTCGCGAACCTTGCGCCCTGACGAGACCGGATGACGGCCTCGATGGCGGCTGTGCCTACGTTCTTAACGGCGGCGAGGCCGAACCTTATCTTAGAGCCGACTACGCTGAAATCCAACATCGATTCATTTATGTCGGGGGGCAGGACGTCGATGCCCATTTCCTTGCAGCTTCCGATGTACTTGATTATCTTGTCGCGGTTGTTCTTCTCGCTTGTGAGCAACGCCGCCATGAATTCCACCGGGTAATGCGCCTTCAGGTAGGCGGTCTGGTAGGAGATCATGGCGTAGGCGGCGCTGTGAGATTTGTTGAAGCCGTAACCGGCGAAGGTCTCCATCTGGTCGAAGATCTTGAGGGCCTTATCCTCAGGTATCCTGTTCTTCTTGGCCCCGGCGAGGAACTTCGGCTTCTCCTTGGCCATATCGGCGGGGTTCTTCTTGCTCATGACCTTGCGGAGCGTGTCGGCCTCGCCCATCGTGTAGTTTGCCAGCGTGCCGGCGATCTGCATGACCTGCTCCTGGTAGAGGATTACACCGTATGTCTCTCTAAGGATACCCTCCAGGGCCGGCACTTCGTAGACGATTTTGGTCTTTCCCTGCTTCCGGGCGACGAACTCCGGCACCATTCCGCTCTTCAATGGTCCCGGCCTGTAGAGAGACAGGAGGGCGATGATGTCTTCTATGCAGTCCGGCTTCATGCTCACGAGGATCTCTTTCATCCCCGGGCTTTCGAGCTGGAAGACGCCGTCCGTATCGCCCCGCATCAGGAGTTTGTAGGTGTCCGCGTCGTCGAGCGGGATTTCATCTACGTTTATGTCTTCTACCCTCCCCTCTTTGATGAACCGCAGGGTGTCCCTGATGACGGTCAGCGTCTTAAGGCCCAGAAAGTCGAACTTCGTCAACCCGACAGCCTGGAGGTCGTCCATCGAGAACTGGGTCATGACCTCGTCTTTCTGGCTCTTGTAAAGCGGGACCCTTTCGATCAGCGGCCTGTCGGATATCACGACGCCGGCGGCGTGCGTCGAGGAATGGCGCTTCAGCCCTTCCAGGGAGCGCGACAGGGCGAGAAGCTTCCTGACCTTTTCGTTGTTCCTCTCTTCGGCCTGGAGGCGGGGTTCCATCTTGATCGCTTCGTTGAGCTTTATGTTGAGGACGTTCGGGACGAGCTTTGCGATCCGGTCTACCTCACCGTAAGGCATGTTCAGGGCCCTGCCGACGTCGCGGATCACGGCCTTCGCCTGCATCGTCCCGAAGGTGATGATCTGGGCGACCCTGTCGGTGCCGTACTTATCGGTGACGTAACGGATGACCTCTTCCCTGCCCTCCATGCAGAAGTCCGTGTCGATGTCGGGCATCCCTTTGCGGTCCGGGTTCAGAAACCGCTCGAAGAAGAGGCCGTACCGGATCGGGTCGATGCTCGTTATCCCGAGAGCATAGGCGACGAGACTCCCGGCGACGGAGCCCCTCCCCGGCCCGACCGGTATGTTCCTGCTCCGGGCGTAGTTGATGAAATCGGCGACGATTAGGAAATACCCTGCAAAACCCATTGCTTGGATGATTTCGAGTTCCTGATTGAGGCGCTTGGCGTAGCGGTTCTTTTCTTCCGCCGTGAGCGAGGAGGCGATCCTTTCGAGGCCCTTTTTCGCCAATTCCCGGAGGTGTTCCTCGAGTGTCTTCTCGGGGCCGATCTCGAAATGGGGAAGGAATACGTTGTCGAAGCTGAGTGTGAGATTGCATTTTTCGGCGATGATGACGGTGTTCTCTATCGATTCGGGGCAATAAGAGAAGAGCCGTTTCATCTCGTCGGGGGACTTGAAGTAGAATTCGTCGGTGGCGAACTTCATGCGTTCGGCGTCTTCGACCGTCTTACCGGTCTGGATGCAGAGGAGTATCTCGTGGGCCTCCGCGTCTTCCCTGTTTAGGTAGTGGCAGTCGTTCGTCGCGACGAGGGGGATGCCGAGCTTCCGCCCGATTTCAATCAACCCCTTATTCACTTCCTTCTGTTCCGGTATGCCGTTCTCCATGATTTCGAGGTAGAAATGGCCGTCGCCCAAGATGTCCCGGTACTCGGAGGCCGCCTTCATCGCCGCATCCTCGTCTCCGCGGAGCAGGTGCTCGGAAACCTCACCGTGCAGGCAGGCGCTCAGGCCGATCAGCCCTTCGCTCGATTGAGCGAGCAATTCCTTGTCGATGCGGGGTTTGTAGTAGAATCCCTTGAGATAACCGAGGGAACTCAACCTGACGAGGTTTCGGTAACCCTGGATGTTTCTCGCTAGGAGGACGATGTGCTTTGCCGTCTCTCCCCGCCCGCCGGTGTCGCGGTCGAAACGGCTCCGGGGTGCGACGTAAAGCTCACAACCGACGATGGGCTTGATGCCGGCCCTGTATGCCGACCTGTAGAAATCGACGGCGCCGAAAAGATTCCCGTGGTCGGTTATGGCGACGGCGGGCATCGAGTATTCGTGGGCCCGCTTGAAGAGGTCCTCCAGGCGGATCGCCCCGTCCAGGAGGCTGTACTGGGTATGGACGTGAAGATGAACGAAATCGGCGTGTTTCATCTTTTTCCCGGCTAATCGAGCCAGTAGTTCGGGGCCTCCTTCGTGATGATGACGTCGTGGACGTGGCTTTCTCTGAGGCCTGCCGAGGTTATGCGGACGAAACGGGCCTTCTTATGCAACTCTTCCACCGTCCGGCAGCCCACGTACCCCATACCGGCCTTCAACCCTCCGATGAGTTGGTAGAGGCTTGCCGACAAGGAACCCCGGAAGGGCACCCTTCCCTCTATGCCCTCCGGCACCAGTTTCAGCGTGCTTTCTATGTCGTCCTGCATGTACCGGTCGCGACTCCCCTCCTTCATGGCCTCTAATGAGCCCATTCCGCGGTAAACCTTGTAGGTCCGCCCCTGATAAAGAACGGTTTCTCCCGGACTTTCCTCGGTGCCGGCGAACAACCCGCCGATCATGACCGTGTAGGCACCGGCGGCGAGGGCCTTTGTGATGTCGCCGGAATACTTGATTCCCCCGTCGGCGATCACCGGGATGTTGTAACGGTCGGCAACGCGGCTGCAATTACGCACCGCGCTCATCTGGGGCACCCCAACGCCCGCGATTATCCGGGTCGTACAGATGGAGCCCGGACCGACGCCGACTTTGACTGCATCGACGCCCGCCTTGATCAGGGCCTCGGTTCCCTCTGCCGTTGCCACGTTTCCCGCGATGACCTCGCATTTCGGGAAATTCGTCTTCGTGTCTTTAAGCGCGTCGATAACGCCCGCGGAATGCCCGTGAGAGGTGTCGATCACGATGACGTCGGCCCCGGCCGCGAGAAGCGCATCGACCCGCTGCTCCCGGTCGATGATGCCTACCGCCGCCCCAACCCTCAGCCTTCCCAACGAATCCTTGCTGGAATTCGGGTACTTATCGATCTTCTCGATGTCCTTGATGGTGATCAGCCCCTTTAAGTTGTATTCGTCGTCCACTACAAGCAGTTTCTCGATGCGGTGCTGGTGGAGAAGCCTCTTCGATTCTTCCAGGGTGATTGACGATGAAACGGTGACCAGGTTCTCCTTCGTCATCACGTCGGCTACGGGTTGGTCCATGTTCGTCTCAAACCGCAGGTCCCGGTTTGTCAGTATCCCTACGAGACGGCGTTTTTTGACAACCGGCACACCGGATATCTTGTAGCGACTCATCAGCTCGAGAGCGTCCCTTACCTTCTGTTCGGGCTCTATCGTTATCGGGTCTACGATCATCCCGCTCTCCGATTTCTTCACCTTGTCGACCTCCATCGCCTGCCTCTGGATGCTCATGTTGCGATGGATGATCCCTATGCCGCCTTCGCGGGCCATCGTGATCGCCGTCCTCGACTCAGTCACCGTATCCATCGCCGCGCTCACTATCGGGATGCTCAAACGGATGGAGTTCGTCAACCATGTGGTCGTGTCGACGTCCTTAGGGAGAAAAGAGGATTCGGCGGGAACGAGCAGAAGGTCGTCAAAGGTCAAGCACACTTCCGTCTTATCATCCAACATACGCACCTCCGCGATTGAGTCCCTCTTCCGTGGGTTTATTGGGTCTATTTGATTGCATACTTTTTGCCGTTCAGGGTGAGGACGTAGCAGCCCCCTTCCGGGTCATAGTCGATGTGTTCGGCCAACTGATAGTAGCCGGCCCGCGAGAATCTCGCCTTGAAAGTCCCGTTTCTTATGAGGCAGTAGAGGACATTTTCGGGACCGACCCACAGGGTCGTGGGGTCAAGGGTCTCGACGGTGTCGTCGCACAGGAGAAGCTCCAATTCTTCGCCTCCCCTTTCCCGGGAACCTTTGCTGAAAACGGTCTTCACGATGAATGGAGTGTCCTCGACCTCCAGGTAGCAACGTTCGTCCCCTTGGACGATGATGTAGCGACCGGCCCCGTCTTTTACGAGGTTTTGGTAAAAGTAGTTGACGATGTCCCTGCGGAACATCTCCTTTCCTTCAAAGTACCATACCCCTTCCTTGTCGACCTTAATACCGCAGGGAGGTATTTCCTCAGCTTCTTTATCTATCATCTTATATTCACTCATATTCTATCATGCCTTTTTGCTGTCCAAGAGTATCGTCACCGGGCCGTCGTTCACAAGTTCCACCTTCATCATAGCCTGGAAGATTCCCCCGGCCGCCCGCACCTTTTTCTGCGATTGTTCCAAAAAATACTCGTAAAGGGGCTTCGCCGTGGCCGGTTCCGCCGCCTCGCCGAAAGAGGGACGCCGGCCTTTGCGACAGTCCGCGAGGAGCGTGAACTGCGAGACCACCATCAATTCCGCCGAAAGCTCGAGCAGGGAGGCGTTCATCTTGCCTTCTTCATCCTCGAAAATCCTCAAGTTGATGACCTTATCCAAGAGATAGTCCGCGTCTTTTCTGTCGTCGTCTTTCGCCACCCCAAGAAAAACGAGCAACCCTTTTCCTATCCGTGAGACCTCTCTCCCCTCGACGACCACCCTCGTTGATTCGACGCGCTGTACGACAGCCTTCATCTGCCCATCTTCTTTATACGGCGAACGGATCACCTTCGGCCCGGAAATGGTCGGGGCGAGAGGATTTGAACCTCCGACATCCTGCTCCCAAAGCAGGCNNGCTACCAGGCTGCGCTACGCCCCGTATTCCGGCATGTTATCACTTAACATTCAAGTGTATCCTCAATGCACGAAGTGCCGCACCCCGATGACTTATACTGTTTTTGACCTCCATCGGCATCTCGGCCGCCGTTTTGCCTATTTCGGGGACGAAGAACACGGGGTCGTACCCGAACCCCTGTGTGCCCCGAGGCTCTGTTGTGATCACTCCCCGTAACGTTCCCTCGAAGGTGTCGTATTCGCCGTCGGGCTTGTACATAACGAGGGTACAGCGGAATGCGGCCCCCCGTTTTTCCACGGGCACGTCCCGCAATTCAAGGAGGAGTTTCTTTATGTTCTCTTCGTCGTTTGCGTCCGGGCCTGCATAACGGGAGGAATAGACGCCGGGGCGGCCGGCCAGGGCATCGACTTCGAGGCCCGAATCGTCGGCAAGCACCGTTTCCCCCGTAAATTCCGCGAAGGCTCTTGCCTTTTTCAAGGCGTTTTCCAAGAAGGAGCCGCCGTCCTCCACGACTTCGGGAGCTCCTGGATACGCAGCGAGCGACAGTATCTCAATTGCCGCGTTTTCGAGCACGGAGCGGACCTCCCTGACCTTGCCTTCGTTCTTCGTTGCCAGTACGATCCTAATCAGGGCGCTCCTCCTCCGAAGTACTCTTCTATGCTCTTCCCGACCGCTTGGGCGATTTCTCTTTGCCTTTTCGCGTCCGTCAAGTCATCCTTGTCCCGTTCGTTGGTGGCGAATCCCATCTCGAGGGCGACGGCCGGAACCGCCAGACGCGTCAGAATCCTAACCGAGGACGTACGCAGGCCCCTGTCTCTTCGAGGGAAGACGATTTCCATCTGCCTGCGGAGCAGTTGTGAAAAACGGACACTCTCGTTCAGAGACCTGGTGCTGATCATGTCCTTTACGATTTCGCCGGAGTCGTCGCTCGTTTTCGTCGGCGTTTTGAACCCGGGGAAATAGACCTCGAAGCCGGACGTATCTTTTGCGAACCCGGCATTTACATGAAGGCAGACGAAGAGGTCCGCCCTGCTTTTGACGGCCGACCGGACTCTTTCTTCCATGCTCGCGTCCCGGTCTGCCTCCCTAGTCATCACGACGTCGATTTTTCCCTTGCTTCCGAGGTATTCTTGCACCTGTTTTCCGATCGCCAACGTCAGGTCCTTCTCATGGAGGTCTTTCGTCAGCATCACGCCGATGTCCGCGCCTCCGTGACCGGGGTCGATGACGACGACGGGTTTTCCCCGGCTGCCCTTCTCGTCTGCCGTCGCTAAGGCCGCCGGCAGTATGAGGAAGGCCAGGAATACGAATAACAAATAAATCCGCTTCATCCGATTCTCTCGCACACCGTTAGGTTCGGCACTTATAGCCCACCGTTCATTTCTCTGTCAACCGGCTTTCAGGTTCTCCGCACTCTTTCGACTTCGATGACGCTTTTGAGCTTTTTCAGAGAGGCGACCACGTCGTTCAGGTGGCGAAGGTCCTGAACGTCGAGCTTGAAGTCGCATATGGCGCTTTGGTCCGGCGTCGTTTCCACCGTGGCATGCCCGATATTTACGTCGTGCGCCGATATTACGTTGCTTACCTCGGCGAGGAGCCCTTTCTTATCCCGGCAGATGACGCGGATGTGTACCGGGTAGGTGTGTCTTTCCTTGACGTTCCACTGGACGTCGACCTTCCTCTCGGGGTCGGCATCCTGTATCATGGCGCAATCGCCCCTGTGAACGCTTATGCCCCTCCCCCTCGTGATGTACCCCACGACGTCGTCTCCGGGAAGAGGGTCACAGCACTTTGAGAACCGCACCATGACGTCTTCGACGCCGGTGATGGATACCCCGGCAGCGGAAGGCCGCGAAAAGCGCCTCTTAAGCTTGTCGAGGATGGTTTCCTCTTCTTCTCTCTTCTTCTCCTCGTCTTCGACGAAGCGGTTGACGATGTGCTTCGGCGAGACCTTCCCGTAACCGACTATCGCCAGCAAGTCGTCGGGGGAGTTGACGGAGAGCTCGGCGCACAATTTCTTGAACTCTTCGAGTTTCACCACTTGATTGAACTTGAGCTGATGTTTGCGGAATTCCTTCTCCAGGATGTCTTTTCCGAGGGCGACGCTCTTTCTGCGCTCTTCCGTCTTTATCCAGTTTTTTATCTTCGACAGGGCCTTCGAAGTCACGACGTACTTCAGCCAGTCCTTGCTCGGGTGGTGACCGGCCTGGGTGATGATCTCGACCGTGTCCCCGTTCTGGAGCTCGTACTTCAGCGGCACGATCGTTCTGTTTACCTTCGCCCCCACGCACTGGTCGCCGACGTCCGTGTGGATGCTGTAGGCGAAATCGATGGGTGTGGCGCCCTTCGGGAAGGCCTTCACGTCGCCTGCCGGAGTGAAGACGTACACCTCGTCGGGGAAGAGAGCGAGCTTCAGGTTCTTCATGAATTCTCGGGGGTCCTTCGATTCCTGCTGGAAGTCGAAGAGCTCCCTCAGCTTCTTGATCTGGAGCTCGTCGCGCCCCGGTATCTCACCCTTCTCTTTGTACCGCCAATGAGCCGCGATCCCCTCCTCGGCCCATTCGTGCATGTCCCGCGTCCTGATCTGGATTTCAACGCGTTCCCCGTGAGGCCCGATGACCGTGGTATGGAGCGACCGGTAGTTGTTGGCCTTGGGCATGGCGATATAATCCTTNNCGATGTAGTCCTTGAAGCGCCCCGGCACGGGCTTCCAGAGGGCGTGGACGACGCTCAGGGCCTCGTAGCACTCCTTCTCCTTGTTAGAATCGAGGATGATCCTGAAGGCCATCAGGTCGTAGACTTCGTCGAAATCGATGTGCTGTTCCTTCATTTTCTTGTAGATGCTGTAGAAATGTTTAGCCCTGCCCTCGACTTCGGCCTTGAGGCCGTATTCGACGACCTGCTTCCGGATGATCTCCTTGATCTCCTCCGTGTACCGGTCGCGCTCCTCGCGCCTCATGTCCACTCGCGCCGCCAGGTCACGGTAGGCCTCGGGGTGAAGATGCCTGAAAGCGAGGTCCTCGAGGTCCGTCTTCATCCAGTTTATACCCAGCCGGTTGGCGAGGGGGGCGTATATTTCGAGCGTCTCCTTGGCGATGAATTCCCTTCTTTCCGGCTGCTGATATTCGAGCGTCCTCATGTTGTGGACCCGGTCGGCGAGGCGGACGAGGAAGATCCTGATGTCGGAAGACATGGCCAGCAGCATCTTGCGGAAGTTTTCCGCCTGACGCTCCTCTTGGCTACCGAAGGTGATCCTGCTGATCTTGGTGAGACCCTCCACGATGAAGGCCACTTCTTTTCCGAAGGCCTCCTCGATCTGCTCCGTCGTCGTGAACGTGTCTTCCACCGTGTCGTGGAGCAGGGCCGTCACGATCGTAGCACAATCGAGCTTCATGTCCGCCAGGATGCCGGCAACCTCCATCGGGTGCGTCAGGTAGGGCTCACCGGAGAGCCGGACCTGGCCCTGGTGCACAGAGGCAGAGAAGATGTAAGCCTTCTCTATCATCTCTATCTCTTCCGATGACATGTAGCCCTGCACCTTATCGAGGATGTCCGTTATCCGAAGCATACGTCCTACGTGGATTCTTCGACTATGGGCCTGACGAAATCGACTGCCTTGTCTATGTCTACGACCTTTTCTTCGCCCGTTTTCCTCATCCGGGCTTCGACCTTTCCCTCGGCCGCCCTCTTGGGGCCGACCGTAAACCGGATCGGTATACCGATAAGGTCCGCGTCGTTGAACTTTACGCCCGCCCTTTCGTCCCGGTCGTCGATTATCACCTCGACGGAGGCCTCGAGCATCCGGGAGTAGAGTTTTTCTGCCGCTTCCATGACCGCGCTGTCATTGACATTCACGGGCGTCAGGATGACATGGTAAGGGGCGATCGACATCGGCCAGATGATGCCTTTTGCGTCGTTATTCTGCTCGATCGCGGCCGCAACCGTACGGCCGACCCCGATTCCGTAACAACCCATGACCATCTCCTGCTCCTTTCCGTCGCGGTCAAGAAAGGTTGCCCTCATAGCCTTGCTGTACTTCGTCCCCAGCTTGAAGGTGTGGCCCAGTTCTATGCCCCTGGCAAGGCGAATTGGTTTCCCGCACCGCGGACAGGGGTCGGTCTCCTTTATTATACGCAAGTCGGCGAAGGTTTCGACTTTGAAATCACGCCCGATATTGGCGTTCACGACGTGGTGATCCTCTCGGTTGGCACCCATGATAAAGTTCTTCATGTTCATGAGCGAATAATCGGCGATGACTGGGGATTTTATGCCCAGAGCACCGGCGAAACCCTTGGGTGAACCCGTGACTTCGAGAACCACATCGTCCGTCGCCAGTTCCAGCTCATCGCAGCTTAGGTGCGCCCGGAGTTTGGCCTCGTTCACCTCCTCATCGCCCCTTATCAGGACGGCGACCGGTTTTCCGTCGGCGACAAAGATCAAGGTCTTCACGATGCGGTCCGGCGTCACACCAAAGAAGGAGCATACCTCCTCTATCGTCCGCACGCGGGGCGTGCGAACCGATTCGAGGGGCTTGAATTCCGCTTCATTCACCGGCAATTTCTCCGGCCTTGCTACTTCCGCCTTTTCGATGTTTGCCGCATAGTCACAGGTGCTGCAGAATATAAGGGCGTCTTCGCCGGTCTCGGCGACGGCCATGAACTCGTGGGAAAAACTGCCGCCGATATTGCCCGTGTCGGCCTCGACAGCCCTAAATTCCAAGCTGCACCGGCTGAATATCCGCGAGTAGGCGTCGTACATCTTCCGGTAACTCACGTCGCAACCTTCCCAGTCGACATCGAAACTGTAGGCGTCCTTCATAGAAAATTCACGGCAGCGGATGACCCCAAACCTCGGCCTTATCTCGTCGCGGAACTTCGTTTGGATCTGGTAAAGATTTTTCGGTAGTTGCCTGTAAGTCTTTATTTCATTCCTCACGAGGTCTGTGACGACTTCCTCGTGGGTCGGCCCTATGCAGTAGTCTCTGTTGTGCCGGTCCTTAAAGCGCAGGAGTTCCTTTCCGTACTTCTTCCACCTCCCCGATTCCTGCCACAACTCGGCCGGTTGAACCGCCGGAAGGAAGACCTCCTGGGCCCCTGCCCTGTTCATCTCCTCGCGGACGATTTTCTCCACTTTCCGGACGACGCGAAGTCCCAGAGGCAGGTAGGAGTATATTCCGCTCGTCAGTTTTCTGATCATCCCGGCCCTTATCATCAGTTGGTGGCTGACTATCTCCGCATCGGATGGAACTTCCCGAACAGTCGGCAGAAACATCTCGGAACAGCGCATTATTTTCCTCTCTCCCTTTCGGCGATCAATTTTCCCGTTTCCTCGAGAAGTACACTCAGGAACTCGCTTTCCTTCAACTTTCGGACTATCTTCCCCTTCTTGAAAAGCAACCCCTCGCCGCGGCCGCCGGCGATCCCGATGTCTGCCTCCGCAGCCTCCCCAGGCCCGTTGACGACACACCCCATGAGGGCGATTTTTATGTCGGCACCGACACCCGCCAGGTTTCTCTCGAATTCATCGACCAGGGACGGCAGGTCGATTTCACATCTTCCGCAGGTAGGACAGGATATTATGTCCGGTCCCACCCTCCTGACGTCAAGGGCGCGTAGTATTCCAAAGGCAACGGGTATTTCATGTAAGGGATCCCCCGTTATCGACACCCGGATCGTGTCGCCGATACCGTCTATCAGGAGCGACCCTATTCCGGCAGCAGATTTGATCGCTGCCCTGAGGAGCGTCCCGGCCTCGGTAACGCCGAGATGAAGAGGGTAATCCGTCTTTTCCGCCAGGCCGCGGTAGGCGGCGACCATCGTGGGCACATGGGACGACTTGAGCGAAACCTTCAACCGTTCGAACCCCAGGTCTTCGATAAAACGGATGGACCTCAAGGCGCTCTCAACGAGTGCGTCGGCCGTCGGTCCTCCGTGCTTCGAGAGGATATCTTTTTCCAACGAACCGGAATTGACTCCGAGGCGGATGACCGCCGGGCTGTCCTTTGCGGTCAGAACTACTTCTCTCACCCGGTCGGCTTTCATGTTCCCAGGGTTTATTCTGATGCCGTCGACGCCCTCTTCTATTGCCTTCAGGGCGAGGCGGTAGTCGAAATGGATGTCGGCGATCAGTGGAGTAGAAATGCCTTCTTTTATCCTATGCAACGCCGCGGCCGCTTCTCGGTTGGGAACGGCTACCCTTGCGATCTCGCAACCCGCATCTTCGAGGGCTTTAATCTGGGCGATGGTTGATTCGACGTCCCTGGTATCGGTGGTCGTCATGGACTGGACGCGGACAGGGGCTTTCCCGCCTATCGGGAGGTCGCCCAAGAGGAGGGTTCTCGTATGTCTCCTTTTGATTTCAGACTCCCCCAAAACACAATACCCTTTGTTTTCCCTTCGCTGTCGTTGCGACCGCCCTCAACCTTCGAGGGCTTGCCTTATCCTCTTCAATCCCTCTTCTATGTTCTTCATCGAGGTCGCAAAAGACAGTCGGATATGGTCGTCGTTGCCGAAGGGGTCTCCGGGGACGACGGCCACCTCGGCCTCGTCGAGCAGATAGGCTGCAAGGCCGACCGAGCCGTCTACCCGTCTTCCCTTGAAGGACTTCCCATACAGGCCGGCGGTGTTCGGGAAGGCATAGAAGGCACCCTGGGGCTTCATACACCGGACCCCCTTTATTCCATTCAGGGCGTCGACTGTGTAATCCCGCCTTTTCTGGAACTCTTTCACCATCTTCGCTACCGGGGTCTGGTCCCCATTGAGGGCGGCCACGGCGGCCTTCTGGGAGATGGAGGTGGGGTTCGACGTGTTCTGGCTCTGATAATCGGTGGCTGCCGATATGACGTCCTGCGGTCCCGCCGCATAGCCTATCCGCCATCCCGTCATGGAGTAGGTCTTCGACACCCCGTTCACCACGATCGTCCTGTCCTTTATCTCTTTGCCGGTCATGGCGATGTTTATGAACCGGAAGCCTTCGTAGGCGATCTTCTCGTAGATGTCGTCGGAGATGACGGTCAGGTCCTTTTCCAGGACTACCTCGGCAAGGGCCTTTAAATCGGCCTCCGAATAGGCCATCCCGGTAGGGTTCGAGGGGCTGTTGATGATTACGGCCTTTGTTTTGCTTGTGACCGCTCGTGCCAGGTCGTCGGCCTTCAGCTTGAAGCCGTCTTCATCAGTCGTGGAGACGACCACCGGAGTCGCGCCCGATAGGACGACGATGTCGGGATAGGAAACCCAATAAGGCGCTGGGATGATTACCTCGTCGCCGGCCTCGAAGAGGACTTGGGCAAGGTTGAAGAGCGTGTGCTTCGCCCCGCAGGACACGAAGACGTTGGACCGCCCGTATTCGAGGCCGTTGTCGCGCTTGAGTTTGGCGACGACGGCATCTTTGAGTTCTTCGATTCCGCCCACCGGCGTATACTTCGTGAACCCCGCTTCTATGGCCAAGATCGCCGCCTTCTTTATATGGTCGGGGGTGTCGAAATCGGGTTCCCCGGCGCCGAAGTTTATGATGTTTCTACCGGCCGCCCGCATGGACTGCGCCTTCGCCGTGATCGCCAGCGTCGGAGACGGCTTTATCCTCTTTACCCTTTCTGAGAGCCTCATCACCGTTTTTCCCCTTCGTTGTTATTCAGCTTTCTTCCATATTTTTTTTCGAGGCTGCGAAGGACGATGTCCGGCACGAGTCCCCGGACGGACCCGCCATGACTCGCCGCTTCTTTGATAAGGTTTGAACTCGTGTAGAACCACTTGAACCCCGCCATCAGGAAGACAGTCTCTACTTCCCGGTTGAGCCTGCGGTTCATCAACGCCATCTGGAACTCGTACTCGAAATCGGAAAGGGCCCTGAGTCCCCTCAGGACCACATTAGCCTTGCACTGCTTCACGTACTCCACTAGAAGGCCAGCCGAGCTGTCGACAGTGACCCTTGGTTCGTCACCGATCACGGTCTTTATGAAGGCGATCCTCTCTTCGACGGTGAAGAGACCTGCCTTGCTCGGGTTATAGGCGACAAGGACGATCATCTTGTCGAAAAACTTCAACCCCCTCCTGATGATGTCCAGATGGCCGTTCGTTATGGGGTCGAACGAACCGGGATAGACCGCAACTCTTTCCATGGACGCACCTTCTCTGCTCGAATTTCATAAAGGTTAATACCGTATCGCCGTATCTTCTTTCTCTTTCCAAAATCAGCACGCCCGCCTTCTCTTCGACAGGCTCCCTGACAGAATGCTGAATCGCTACACAACCGTCGTCGCTGAGGATGTTCGATCGAACGATGTCCTGGAGAGTTTTCTCGACCAATCCCTCTTCGTAAGGCGGGTCGAGAAAAACGACGTCGAACTGCTCTTCCTTGTGTGAGAGCAGCCTGAGTGCCCTACCGACCTCCATGGCCAGGCATTCATGGCCCTCATCTATCCCGCATCTTCGGAGGTTCCGGAAGACAGTCTCGGTACACCTGCGGTTTTTGTCGACAAAGACTACCTTTGCGGCGCCCCTGCTTGCCGCCTCTATCCCGACGCCCCCCGCGCCGGCGAAGAGGTCGAGGAACCTCTTGCCGGTCACATCGGCAAGTATGTTGAATAGCGCCTCTTTGACCGCGTCCGCCGTCGGTCTGAGGACGACGCTGGGCGGTTTCGCGAGCCGATGCCCCTTCGCACTGCCCCCGATGACTCTCATCCTGACTTCCTTGGACGGCCGTTCACCCTATCTCAAGTAGTCCCTTGCCAGGACCTCGGCTATCTGCACCGCGTTGAGGGCCGCACCTTTTCTCAGGTTGTCCGATACGACCCAGAGGTTGATGCCGTTGGGTATCGATTCATCCTCCCTTATCCTACCCACGAAGGTCTCGTCTTTCCCCGCCGCGTCGATGGCAAGCGGATAGACGTTTCCGGCGGGGTTATCCACAAGTTTGACCCCCGGAGCCTTTTCCATCAACCCCCGCACCTCCCGGACGGTTATCTTCCTCTCCGTTTCGACGTTGACAGACTCCGAGTGGCCCCGGAAAACGGGGACCCTGACCGTCGTCGCCGTCACTGCTATCGTATAGTCTCCCATGATCTTCTTGGTTTCGTTCACCATCTTCATCTCTTCGCGGGTGTAGCCGTTTTCCAGGAAGATGTCGATATGGGGGAGGCAATTGAAAGCTATCTGGTGGGGATAGACCCTTATCTCCGGTTCCCGGAAGTTGAGAATGTTGCGCGTCTGGTCTTCCAGCTCCTGCATCGCCTTTTTCCCTGTTCCAGACACCGCCTGGTATGTCGAGACGACTACCCTCCTGATCCTGGCCCTGTCGTGGATAGGCTTCAAGACGACGACCATCTGGATCGTCGAGCAATTGGGGTTTGCGATGATCCCTTTCTTCCTGTAATCGCCGATGTCCGTCGGATTAACCTCCGGGACGACCAGGGGGACTTCCGGGTCCATCCGGAAGGCGCTGGTGTTGTCGATGACCACGCAACCAGCCTCGGCCGCTATCGGTGCAAATTTCTGACTTATCCCGCCCCCGGCGGAAAAGAGCCCTATCTCGACGCCCTTGAAGGAATCTTCTTTGAGGACCTGGACAGGGTATGACTCGCCCCGGAACTCGAGTCTCTTGCCGATGGACCGTTCCGACGCCAACAGAGTCAACTTTCCCACGGGAAAGTTGCGCTCCTCCAGGACGCCGATCATTTCATTACCCACTGCACCGGTCGCGCCGACGACGGCGACATGATAGTTTCTCATAGTAAACTCATTACCCTTTCCGATTTAACTTTACGCTAACTTTTGGCACCCGCCTCAATATCTTTGACTTCCTCCTTCACAATGGAACCGCCCTTCCGCCTGACCAACCTCAGAACGAGCCAGGCAGGCCCGGAAAGACTGTAACCGAGAGAAAAAGTAAAGATCGTGATCTGCGGCTCCGCTATCACGATCATCATGATCAGGACTATCAAGACAAAGGAGATGAAAGGCTTCCTGGTGAAGTAATTCAAGTCCTTGAAGCTGTAATACTTGACGCTGCTCACCATCAGCAATGACACGGCCGCCACAGCAAAGAGGATTCCTATGTGGTTGAACCGACCTTCGACCCCCAGGTGGTGGAACAGTATGACCGTCGAAGCCACGACGACAGCGGCCGCGGGAATCGGCAGGCCGTTGAAGAGCTTCTTGTCGATGATGTTTACCTGGACGTTGAACCTGGCGAGCCTCAGCGCCCCACAGACAACAAAAAGGAAGGCCGCCATCCAGCCCCACTTCCCGTAAGGGGACAAGGACCACACGTAAACGAGGATAGCGGGGGCGACGCCGAAGGCAACCAGGTCTGCGAGGGAATCATACTCGGCACCGAATTTGCTGGTCGTGTTGGTCAGCCTTGCCATTCTTCCGTCTAATCCGTCCAGGACCCAGGCGATCAAAATGGCCGCGGAGGCACTGGTAAACTTTCCGTACATGGCCATCACAATCGAGTAGAACCCGGCCAAAAGCGATGCCGTGGTGAACAGATTGGGCAGCACGTATATGCCTTTTTTCATCCTGTCACGGTTGAAACGTTTCCTGCCCCTCATCCCGGCCGAAAACCGTTGCCTGCTTTTCATCTCAGCCATCCTATTATAGTTTCACCGGCCTTCACCCTGGTGCCCGCCTCGACGGAGACCTTCGCGTCTCGTGGGAGAAAGACCTCGACCCTCGAACCGAAACGGATCATCCCTATTCTATCTCCTCTTTCGACATGAATCCCTTCCTCGACCCAGCACACGATCCGTCGGGCTATCAACCCGGCGATCTGGGAGACCAATATGTCTTCACCATTTTCCGTCCTGATGACGACCGAGTTCTTTTCGTTCAACTCGGATGCCTTGTCCAGGTTGGCTGAAAGGAACCTCCCCTTGTGGTAATGGATTGCCGACACCGTACCGGAACATGGCGCCCGATTGACGTGGACATCGAAAACATTCATGAAAATGCTGACCTTCCGGAACGGGCCGGTGAGGTTCTCCCCCCGAGGCACCTCCTCGACCTTCAGCACCCTTCCGTCCGCCGGAGAAACGAAAATGCCTTTGCCGGAAGGCGCTACCCTCTCGGGATTCCGGAAAAACCAGACAACAAACAGGGTGAGCACAGAACACAGGGTGGTAAGCCAGAAAAGGCCCGTATAGGCAAAAACGACGGCCAGTGCTGCCGGAGGAACGATGAACGGGTAACCTTCCCCGACGATCATGCTGTCTTTACGATTCATAAAAGGCCATGCGGCGGCGACCGTCTATCTTTCGCGGTACCGGGCGAGGATGTGTTGAATCCTGTCCTTTCCCTGGAGTTTCAATTTCTGGATCTTTTTCTTTTCGAATTCTTCTTCCGGCGTCAGATAGACCCTCTTATTGAAGGCTTCCAGCGCCTCCTCGTATCTTCTGTGCTCATCGACGTACTTTCTGAGTTCTTCGTCCCTATCGACATATCGAGCGATCAAGGTCTCGTCACTTTTTTCCATACCCCATCCTCCTGCATGTTTCGACTTATATTCGATATACGTCCGATTGTCAACCTCAAGCGTTCATAAGATATGAAGTTTTATGGCTTTCTACGTATGTTGCGGACTTCTTCCCGCCTTATTCTCCTCGGCCTGGGGCAACCGCAGATAGGCGGGCGAAAAAGTGATGAGGTCCAACGTTTGCCCCTTAGAGTACAGGTCCACCCCGAGCAAACCGACGTTCGCCGCCCTGACGGATTCGCTTCCCGGTTTATCGAAAACGACACCCGAGGGGTTCATGTCGGCGATAACGTGGGAATACTTTCGGGCGCCTTCTCCAAGGAAAAGCGTCCTTTCGGGGGTGTTTGCGATGAACTTTTCCGGGCTCGCGACCTGGTCGGCCTGTATCCGCTCGGGGTAGCCGCTATCGCGAATCCGGTAAAGGGCGGCGTAGACTTCTTTTCTCCTCGCATCCATCAAGGGACAGACAGGATGGGGCGTCGGTGCGGCGTTGCAGGCGAGGGCCTCCAGGGTAGAGACGCCCACCATCGGTTTCCCGGAAGAAAATGCGAGCCCTTTTATCGTGCTTGCGGCGATACGCAGGCCGGTGAACGAACCGGGACCGACGGTCAGCGCATAGAGGTCGATGTCGGAGATTTTCACTCCGCATGCCGACAGTATACTGTCTATGGAAGGGATCAGAGACGCCGCGTGATTGGTCAGTACCCTGACCGTCCTTTCAACGAGTATCTCCCTGTCTGCCAATAAGGCCACGCTTTCGGTGGCGGACGAAGTGTCAACGGCCAGGGTCAGCATCGCATCTACTCATCAACTGAATATTCTCATGATATCATTGTAGAAGACGAAGAGCATGAGGAGAATCAGGATGGCAAAACCGACCTGTTGGGCCCATTCTCGCCATTTGACACTGATTTCCTTGCCGGATACCAATTCGATCAAGAAAAAAAGCAGATGCCCGCCGTCGAGAATCGGGATAGGCAAAAGGTTGAGGACCCCCAGGTTCACGCTCAGGATCGCCATGAAGAAAACAAAGGGCATGACCCCCTTTTTGACCTGGGCACCGGCCATCTGGGCGATCAGGATCGGCCCGCCGAGGGTCGAGGGAGATATTGCGCCCTGGATCAGCTTGACCACGCTGAGGGCGGTCAGCTCTGTTATAGCCCATGTTTGACCCGTACCCGCCCACAGGGCCGCCAGGGGATTGAGGCTTCTTACGACTACGTTCGACGAGCCGATGATTCCGATCTTGTAAGCCTCCACATCCTCTCCGAAGATGTTCTTCGCCATGGTAAGCTGCGGCTGAACCGTTGTTTCCCCTTCTTCGTTACCCCTCAGATAGCGCACCGTGACAGCCCTGCCCTGACTTTTCTCGATTATCTTGGCTACATCGCCCCAGGTGGCGGTTTCTCTTCCGTCGATCGCCAGAATACGGTCACCCGGCTTCAAACCTGCCTTTTCGGCCGCCGAACCACCCTGCACATCGCCTATGTCGGACGAGGGGGTCGGAATGCCGACCATGTTCAAAGCGGCCAGGAGGAGTACGGCGAAAAGAAAGTTGAACAAAGGCCCCGCCGAAACTATGCCGATGCGTTTCAGTACGTGCTGCTTCAGAAAGGAGCGCCTTTCGTCTTCCGGGGCGATGACATCGTTTTCCGATTCCCCGAGCAGCTTGACGTAGCCTCCCAGCGGTATCAGAGAAATCATGTATTCCGTCTCGCCCACCTTCTTTCCGACGAGCCTTTTGCCGAAGCCGAGAGAAAATTTCAAGACCCCGACCCCGAACATCTTTGCCGCCAGGAAGTGGCCGAGTTCATGGACGAAGATAAGGATGCCCAGGAGAATGGTGACCGAAATTATGTTGATGCCGATCATGTCGGTCTCGCCGCCCCCTCAATGTAAGCCGCCGCAAATTTTCTCGCCCTCCCGTCCGCGTCCAGGATGTCCTCGACCGAGCCCGCCTCGCTGCTCTCCAAGCCCTGCATAGTCCTTTCGATAACCTCCGCGATGTCCATGAATCCTATCTTCCCGCCGAGGAAGGCCTCGACGGCGACCTCATTGGCAGCATTCATGATAGCGGGCATTGTACCACCTTTTCGGCCCGCTTCATAGGCGAGTCTCAGGCAGGGAAACCGACCCATGTCCGGTGCCGCGAAGTCGAGACTGCCGACTGCATAGAAATCGAGGAACCCTTCCTCCCTTTCGAGTCTTTCTGGGTGCGAAAGGGCGTAGGCTATCGGCCCTTTCATGTCGGGCACTCCGAGTTGGGCGATTACCGAACCGTCGCAGAATTCGACCATAGAGTGGACGATGCTCTGCGGGTGTACGACGACGTGGACCCTGTCGACGTCGACGCCGAACAACCATTGGGCCTCGATGACTTCGAGCCCCTTGTTCATCATCGTTGCCGAGTCGACCGTTATTTTTTTCCCCATCTTCCAGTTTGGGTGTCTCAGAGCTTCTTCCACCGACACTTCCGCCATCTTTTCAGGCGGCAACAGCCTGAAGGGCCCTCCCGACGCCGTCAGGACGATCCTCTTCACGTATTCCCTGCGCTGTCCCTCAAGGCACTGAAAGATGGCGCTGTGCTCGCTGTCCACAGGGAGTATCCGCACGCCCTTTCGTGAGGCCTTTTCCATGACGAGACCCCCAGCCATGACGAGAGTTTCTTTGTTCGCGAGCGCCACGTCCTTCCCTGACTCGATCGCGCATAACGTCGGCAATAACCCGGCGGCCCCCACCATCGCTGAAAGGACCGTTTCGACCCCTTCGATCGTGGCGGCGGTCCTGTACCCGTCCTCTCCCCACAGAACGACGGTCGAAGGGGCTTCGACCAATTTTTCGAATTCCGCCGCCGTTTGCCGATCTAAAAGGGAAACGAACATCGGCCTGAATTCCTTGACCTGTCGCGAAAGGAGCTCGACGTTCCGGCCCGCGGCGAGTCCGAGAACCCGGAACCGCGAGGGGTTCCGCCGTACAACTTCGAGGGCGCTCACGCCTATAGACCCGGTCGACCCCAGTATGGAAATGCCCTTCATCCTCGTGCCTTGTCTTGCCTTCGATGCCCCCGCCGACGAATCAACCCGCCGTCAGCCAGCGGTAGTAACAGATAAAAGGACCGATGAACAGGATACAGTCCAGTCGGTCCAGTACCCCTCCGTGTCCGGGGAAAATAGTCCCTGAATCCTTCACACCCGCCGACCTCTTTAGTACCGACTCGCATAGGTCGCCGAGTTCGCCCACCATGTTACCCACCAGCCCCATGATTATCGCATGATGCACGGCAAGATCGGGGAAAAACCATGACCTGAAGATCAGGCAACCGATTACGCTCCCGGCTACTGACCCGACCGCGCCCTCCACCGTCTTACCCTGGCTCACATGGGGCATCAATTTATTCCTGCCCAGTTTCCGTCCAACGTAGAATGCGGTAAAATCGCCGGCGAAGGCGATGACGATCATCAAAAAAATCCAGAGGACTCCCCGTTCGTCGTTCCGGAGCAAGACGAGATGAGAAATCATCAGCGGAACGTAGAGCATGCCGAAAACGACCTTGTAGAGCCGGTCCATATCGAATGCCGGCCCTTTCAGGTCGCCGAGAAAGATCAGGAAGGCGCACATGAACAAAGCGCCGGTCCAGGACGCGACCATCTCCAGGCCGCCGGCGTAAGCAGCAAAGGGCAGGATGAGGGCCGCAACGTATCCTTCTATTTTCTCTATGCACAGACCATCACCGAAGGAGAGCTGCCCGTATTCGGCGATACCCCCTATCGACAGTAAAACAACGAGGGCAAGAAAAACCTCTTTGGATCCGTACACAATGACGGCGAAAAGCAGCGGTACCGCGACGATCCCCGTCAGCCAGCGTTTCAGGTGAGGCGTCATTCTTTCGATTCTTTCGGTAGTTGCTCCCCCGTCTTCCCGAATCGCCTTTCCCGCTTTTGGTAGTCCAGAATGGCCTCGATGAGTTGGGGTTCGCGAAAGTCAGGCCAGAATACGTCGGTGAAATAGAGCTCCGTATAAGCGGACTGCCAGAGTAGAAAATTGCTGATCCTGAACTCGCCGCTCGTACGAATCAGTAGGTCAGGGTCTGGTATGTCCCGGGTGCTCAAGTATTTCTCGAAAGATTCCCGCGTGATTTCCGATGCCTTGATCTTCCCGGCCGCCGAATCTTTGATGATTTTTTTAACCGCCCCGACTATGTCGTCCCTGCCCCCGTAGCTGAGTGCCAGGTTCAGGACCATCCCCTTGCAATGTTTCGTCGCATCGACAGCCCCCTCGAGAACGGTGCGGACGTTTTCCGGCAGGTCCGCAACGTTTCCGATCGTTTTCAACCGGATATCGTTTTTCAGCATCGTCTTTAGTTCGCTCCGCAGGTATCGTACCAGCAACCTCATCAGGGCCCTGACCTCAGTGTTCGGCCGCATCCAGTTTTCGACGGAAAAAGCGAAAAGGGTCAGGTAGGGGACACCGATTTTTCTGCATGCCTCCACGACGACACGCACGGATTCCGCGCCTTTGCGGTGGCCCGAAATCCTTCCCAGGGCATTCTGCCTGGCCCACCGGCCGTTGCCGTCCATGATGATGGCGATATGTCTCGGTACTCTTTTTTCGTCTATACCGTCAACCATCCTGAATCGGCTGTCGATGCCCCCTCCCCGGGGATCATCATCCCGGTTCTCGGGCCCGCCATCGTTTCGGAAGTTCAAAGATTTATTCATGGAGCGACTACTTCATCCAGCTTTTCCTTTTTTTATTTCTCCGTACCATAGGCCATGAACATTTTCAATATCGCGGCGGCGGCATAGCAAACAAAAAAAAGGAGCCCCGGGCTCCTGATTCGATAGATGACGGCAATCTGCGATGCCCTATATCTCCATTATTTCCTTCTCCTTTGCGACGATGATCTCATCGGTCCTCTTGATGTACTCATCGGTCAGCTTCTGGACCTCACCTTGCTCCTTGAACAATTCGTCTTCGGAGATCGAGTTCTCCTTCTTGAGTGCCTTGAGCTGTTCGTTGGTGTCTCTTCTTGCGTTCCTAAGCTTGATCTTCGCGTCCTCACCCATTTTTTTTACTAACTTGACGAGCTCTTTTCGCCTCTCCTCCGTCAAGGACGGTATGTTTATCCTGATCAGCTTTCCGTCGTTGTTTGGCGTCAGGCCGAGCTCAGACTTCAGGATCGCCTTTTCTATGCTATTCAGTGCACCGGGGTCCCACGGAGAGATCAAGATTTGCCGACTCTCCGGGATGGAGAAAGAAGCCACCTGGTTGAGCGGTGTCGGCGACCCGTAATAATCGACCTTGATGCCGTCCAGGAGTGACAATGACGCACGTCCGGTACGGATCTTTCCCAGAGATTTCTCGAGGGAGACGATGATACCATCCATCTGGGCCTTCAAATCTTTCCTGATATTATCGTTCATCTTCTCAGCCTCTCACAACCGTACCGATCGACTTGCCGCAGACGACTCCTTTGATGTTACCTTTTTTCTCGAGGTTGAACACGACAATCGGCAAATCGTTGTCTCGACATAAAGATATCGATGCCGAATCCATTACTTTAAGATTTTTCGATAGCACATCGGTAAAACTGATACTATTATAGTACTCAGCATCCGGATACATATTGGGGTCCCGCCCGTAGACCCCGTTTACTTTAGTCGCCTTCAACAAGACCTCGGCCCGGATTTCCATCGCCCGCAAGGCAGCAGCCGTATCCGTGGAAAAAAAGGGGTTTCCCGTGCCCGCCGCGAAGATCACGATTCTGCCTCTTTCCAGGTGTCGAACAGCCCGTCTGATGATGAACGGTTCGGCGACTTCGCGCATCTCGATGGCCGATTGTACCCTCGTCGGCATTCCGGCCTTTTCGAGGATGTTCTGGAGGGCAAGGCTGTTGATGACGGTAGCCAGCATGCCCATGTAATCGGCCGACGACCTGTCTACCCCGCCCTCTTCGAGGGCTGCACCCCTGAAGATATTGCCGCCGCCGACAACAACGCCGACTTCTACGCCGAGGTCCACGACCTCTTTTATTTCGGCAGCCAAATAACTCATGAAACCGAAGTCTATGCCGCCCTGCCTCCGACCCTGCAGGGCCTCGCCGCTCAGCTTGAGCAGAACTCTGCTGTAAACCGCCTTTTCCATAACGCCCAAGTTTTTGTTCTCAAGCCTACTTCTTTATTTCTTCACCGAGCTGAAACCTTGCGAACCGCCTGACTATGATATTCTCGCCTGTTTTGGCGATGAGGTTGTTGACGAGGGTGCCTATCGTGATTTCCGGGTCTTTGATGAATTTCTGGTCCAGCAGACAGACCTCTTCGTAATACTTCTTCAGCTTCCCCTGGATGATCTTGTCCCAGATTTTCTCCGGCTTACCTTCAGCGGCGGCCTGGCTTTTATAGATTTCCTTCTCACGCTCCATGACTTCCTGGGGTATTTCGTCAGAGGAGACATAAAGGGGGTTCGTCGCCGCTACCTGCATGGCTATGTCTCTCGCCAGGGCCTTGAAGTCGTCGGTCTTCGCGACAAAATCGGTTTCGCAGTTGACTTCGACCAAAACCCCCAGCCTTCCCTGCATATGTATATAAGCAGTAACCGTGCCCTCCTTGGCCGCCTTGGACGACCGTTTCGTTGCCGCCGACATCCCCTTTTTTCTCAAGAATTCAACGGCCTTATCGAAATCGCCGGCTGAAGCCTTTAGTGCCTCCTTGCAGTCCATCATGCCGGCTCCCGTCTTTGTTCTCAACTCTTTGACCATTGCGGCAGAAATTTCCAATTTATCATACCTCCTCGTCGTCCTTGATATTCGCCGGATCATTCCGCAGAATTGACCGACGCCCCCGTTTCGGCTTCTTCAGGCCCTTTCGTTCCCACGGCCTCGGGTACGTCGGACTCGGTATCTTCTACGCTACCCGCCTCGACCACCTTGTCGCTTTCCGCCTGCAGCTTTTCTTCCCGCTTGGCCTTGCCCTCAAGAACGGCGTCGGCCATCTTAGTGGCAAAGAGCTTTATCGCCCTGATCGCATCGTCATTGCCCGGGATGATGTAATCGATAAGGTCCGGGTCGCAGTTGGTATCTACGATAGCTACCAGGGGTATACCGAGCTTTCTTGCCTCCCGAACTGCGATGCCTTCCTTCTTGGGGTCGACGACGAAAACGGCGCCGGGCAGGTCTCCCATCTTACGGATACCTCCGAGCACCTTTTCCAACTTTTCCCTCTCCTTCTTCAATCCCTGAATCTCTTTTTTGGGAAAGGCCAAGACACTTTCGTCATCGAACATCTTGTCGAGTTGGTTCAAACGGTCTATGCTCTTCTTCACCGTCGAGAAGTTGGTCAGCATACCGCCCAGCCAACGCTGGTTGACATAAGGCATCCCCGCCCGCTCCGCTTCTGTCTTGATCGATTCCTGCGCCTGTTTTTTCGTCCCGACGAAAAGGACTTCTTTGCCTTCGGCAACGGCATCGACGATGAACCTGTAGGCTACATTGAAGAGCTCCACGGTCTGTTGCAGGTCGATGATGTATATCCCGTTCCGGGCGCCGAAGATGTAAGTCTTCATCTTGGGGTTCCATTTGTTCGTCTGGTGGCCGAAATGGACCCCTGATTCAAGCAGCAATTTCATAGATATATTCGCCATAAACTATCCCTCCGCATGTTTTGTCCGCCACCGCCGTCGTCCCGCTCCAGGACTTCCTTCTGGAAGCAACCCCGAAACGATCAGGGGGTGTGTGTAATAGCGAGCGCTTCTAACACATACCCTATGTATTTTCAAGGTAAAAAAGTCTTCGCGACGAAAGTTTCAGGTTTAAGGGCCGTTTCCCTGCGCTGGATGGTGAGGATCAGGTATGGTAATGGGCGTTGATCGTGACGTAATCGTGTGTGAGGTCGGCGGCGAAGACGGTGAAGGACCCCCGGCCGCTCCCGACCCTGACCAGGACGGCCACCGAGTCTCGTTCCATGACCTCGAGGAGGCGCCTGTCCGCCTTTTCTATCCCCCGTCCCTTTTTGAAGATTGGGATACCCCCGAAAAAAATCTCGAGCTCTTCTTCCCTCACCGGCACACCGGAAGCCCCGATGGCGGCGTAAACCCGCCCCCAGTTCGGGTCTTTCCCGAAGAAGGCCGTCTTGACAAGGTTCGACCGACCGACGGTAAAGGCGATTTTTTTTGCATCTCCCACGGATTCGGCCCCTTCGACAGACAATTCTATGACTTTTGTCGCCCCTTCCCCGTCCCTCACGATCGCCGTCGCCAGTTCCGTGACGACGGATAAGACGGCATCCTCGAACCTCGGAAGGCCGTCGCCCCCTGCCCTGAGCGTCCTGTTCCCGGCCCGGCCGTTCGCCAGGATGACGACCGTGTCGTTAGTGCTCATACAGCCGTCCACTGTGATCGCATTGAAAGACTTTTCCACTACCCTCCGCAGGCAACCGGCCAACAACCGCCTGTCGACCGCTGCATCGGTGAGAAGGAATGAGAGCATAGTCGCCATCTTCGGCTCGATCATACCGGCTCCCTTGGCAAGGCCGCACACCGTGACCTCCCGTCCGTCGATGATCGTCTTTCTTAACGCCATCTTGGGGAAGCGGTCCGTTGTCATGATCCCTTCCTCGGCGGCGGAGAGCCCCGTCGGCCGAAGCCCCTCGACGAGTCTTTTCATCGCCTTCTTTATCTTCACCACCGGCAACCTTTTTCCGATGATACCGGTCGACGCCGTGAGTACGAGTTTCTTGTCGATCCCGAGCAAGGACGCCGCCGCCGCCGCCGCCTCGACGGCGTCGCGATAACCCCGCTCTCCGGTGGCGGCGTTGGCATTGCCGCTGTTGACGAGGATCGCCTGGGCCTTGCCGCCTTTGATCCTCTCCATACAGAGAAGCACCGGGGCCGCTTTCAACGTGCCCGTGGTGAACACACCTGCCGCCGCTGCCGGGGTCTCTGAGAATATCAGGGACAGGTCGCTTTTTGGGTCTTCTTTTATCCCCGCATACACCCCGTTGGCCGTAAACCCCGGGACGGTGAAATCATACGTTCCGTCGACTTTTTTTACAGTTTGCTCCATCGGAATCCCCGGCTTCGTAAATCTGTGTGCCTCGAGAAGAAACTCTTGCTACATTACCTCCCGCAGCATTTCTTGTATTTCAGTCCGCTGCCGCAGGGACAAGGGTCGTTCCGGCCTACCTTCTGGTTCGTCCTCTTCACGGTCCCAGTTTCTCCGTCGCCCCCCCTGCTCAAAACGTATTCATCCCCCTTCCTTTCCTGATGGACTCTGGCGAGCTCTTCTTCCCGCTGCACATGCACCATACATATCTTCTGTACGACATCTTCCTTGACCTGCTCGACCATGTCGAGGAACATCTCGTAACCCTCCCGCTGGTACTCTCTTTTGGGGTCCTTCTGACCATAACCCCTGAGCCCTATACCCTCCTTCAGGTGGTCCATGGCAAGGAGATGGTCTTTCCAGTGGTTGTCGAGCGATTGGAGCATGATGTAACGCACGAGTTGATCCATGAGCGGTTTTCCGAAAGACTCCTCTTTGTTCCGGATATGGTCTCTCAGGCCCTCCAGAATCTTCGTCCGCAGCATCTCTCTGTCGATATCGTCTCTCTCCGGGTCCAGAGCCTTCAGCCCGAGATTGAGGGAAAACCGGCCGCCGATAAGGTCGTCCAGCCCCTTGAGATCCCACTCTTCGGGATGAGTCTTTTCGTCGATGGAGCTGTCGAGTATACTGTCCACCACGTCTTCGACCGCTTCCTCCAAGTATGGCTGCGGGTCGGAGCCGCCCAGGATCTCCCGCCTCTGTCCGTAGATGATCTGCCTCTGCTGATTCATCACGTCGTCGTACTCGAGGAGATGCTTGCGGATGTCGAAGTTCTGTCCTTCGACGCGCTTCTGGGCGTTTTCGACCGCCTTGGAGATCAGGTTGTGCTCGATAGGTTGTCCTTCTTCGAACCCGATTCTGTCCATGAGGGAAGATATCCTTTCGGCGCCGAAGATGCGCAAGAGGTCGTCTTCCAGCGACAGGTAAAACCTCGACGAGCCCTTATCTCCCTGCCGGCCCGAACGTCCCCTGAGCTGGTTGTCGATTCTCCGGCTCTCGTGGCGCTCCGTTCCCAGGACATGAAGTCCGCCGAGTTCGGCAACGCCGGGACCGAGCTTTATGTCCGTGCCGCGACCAGCCATGTTCGTGGAAATCGTAACGGCGCCCCTCTGGCCCGCCTGAGCGATGATCTCCGCTTCCCGTTCGTGATGCTTGGCGTTCAAGACGTAGTGTTTGATCCCCTCCCGGGTGAGCATCTTACTGAGGACCTCCGACTTCTCGATGGATATAGTGCCCACCAGGACAGGCCTCCCCAGTTTGTTCAACTCCTTTATCTCCTCGACGACGGCCCTGAACTTTTCCTTTTCCGTCTTGTAGATGACATCGGGATAGTCGACGCGGATCATCGGCATGTTCGTGGGTACGACGACAACGTCGAGGCCGTATATCTCCTTGAACTCTTGCGCCTCCGTGTCCGCCGTCCCGGTCATACCGGCCAGCTTCTCATACATACGGAAATAGTTCTGGAAAGTGATCGTGGCGAGCGTTTGATTTTCCCTCTCGATCTTTACGTGTTCCTTCGCCTCCAGCGCCTGATGCAATCCGTCGCTGTACCGCCTGCCCGGCATGACACGTCCCGTGAACTCATCGACGATGATGACCTGCCCGTCCTTCACAAGGTAATCCACGTCCCTCTTGAAAAGGGTGTGGGCCTTAAGCCCCTGATTGACATGATGGAGTATCTCGATGTTCCTGGGGTCGTAAAGATTCGACACCTTGAGCAGTTTCTCCGCCTGGGCCACGCCTTCCTCGGTCAGCACGACGGTCCGGGTCTTTTCATCGACAGTGTAATCCCTGTCCTTGCGAAGACGGGGTATGATCTGATTTATCCGGTAATACTTGTCCGTCGACTCCTCGGAGGATCCCGAGATGATTAGGGGGGTCCTGGCCTCGTCGATGAGGATGCTGTCGACCTCATCCACGATTGCATAGAAGAATTCCCTCTGGACATAGTCGTCAAGGCTGAATTTCATGTTGTCGCGCAGATAGTCGAAGCCGAACTCGTTATTCGTGCCGTACGTCACGTCGGCGTTGTACGCAGCCCTTCTTTCGTCGTCGTCGATGCCGTTGACGATGACACCCACGGAAAGGCCGAGGAACCTATAAATAGGTCCCATCCACTGGGCATCCCGTTTCGCCAGATAATCGTTGACCGTGACGACGTGTACGCCCCTGCCTTTCAGGGCGTTGAGGTAAACCGGCATCGTCGCCGCGAGCGTCTTGCCTTCACCGGTCTTCATCTCTGCAATCTTGCCCTCATGAAGGACGAGGCCGCCGATCACCTGGACGTCGAAAGGTCTCATCCCGAGAGTGCGCCTGGCCGCCTCCCGGGCGACTGCGAAGGCCTCGGGCAGTATGTCATCCAGCTCTGCACCCTGCCCCAACCTTTCCTTGAAGAACCCGGTCTTGGCCTGAATCTGAGCGTCCGTCAACCTCTTGATGGATTCTTCCAAGCCGTTTATTTCATCGAGAATGACGGAGAGCCGCTTCAGCTCGCGGTCGTTCTTGCTGCCGATTATCTTTTTTAGGACATATCCGATCATTTCGTCACCACATAAAAAAACCGGTAATATTTTACCGGAATCTCGTCGAATTACAACTGAACGTTCCTGCCGACGTTTTGCAGTTAGCTGATGTCAGGGCAAATACTTTCGTGGGTTTACAGGAATGCCGTTGAGATAAACGCTGTAATGAAGATGGGAGCCTGTACTTTTTCCCGTACTGCCGACGTAACCCAGGACCTCTCCCCGCCTGACGAATTTTCCCTTTGTGACGGCGCACTGGAGCAGGTGCCCATATAACGTGCTTAGCCCGTTTCCATGGTCAACAACGACGGCGTTACCGAGATCGGCCCTTCGCTCAGCCTCGGACACGATTCCGTCGGCAGGAGCGAGGACCTCCTTGCCGCTCCTCGACGCAATGTCGATTCCGGCGTGAAATTCTCTCGCGCCGCTGAAGGGCGAGGGCCGGTTTCCGAATTCCGATGTCACCCATCCGAGGACCGGCCATATCGAAGGCGTACGGGCAAGTATCGATTTTCTCTTCTCCAAGAATTCGATGATTTCCTTGAAGCTGCGTTCTTTCTGGTCGGCTTCCGCGATGAGATGGTCCATGCTCTGATGGACTCGACTGAGCGAACGCGACCCCTGTTCGGTCTCATGACTCCCGAGCGTGTCTTCCCGGGATGGACCGCCGACGCCGAGGTATTGTCCTTTCGGTTTTACGAGTTCGGCCATGACCCTTATCCTGTTCTCGTACTCGCGAAGGCTCTCCATCTTCCTCTCGAAATCGCCGACCTTCGACGCCAGGGAGTTGAGCTGCTCTTTCTGGGCCTCGGAAAGTTGCTTCAAGGCGATCAGTTCCGAGTAGTCCATCTTGAAGCTAAGGTAACTGTAAATGAAGTAGCAGGAGGCCATGATGACGACTGCGACGGAAGAAACCGCCCACAATACATGGGTACTTGTCGCCGATATCTTTTTCACCGTACTTTTCTTCTGGGGAACGATGAGCACGGTATAATGATCCATCGACGCCTGGATCCGTTTTTTGAGAAGGAACCCGCACTCCACGACCTTCGACAACAGAAGGACCACCAAATCCCGCAGTTTGATTGAGATGATCTGAAGGTGAGATAAGAGAACTCTCGGATAGTGCAAGGCCTTGTCTCGTGTTCTTCCTGTCACTTCATTCCTTCCAGAGGGAATTTGTCTACTGGAACAACCTTATACAAAGCGCACCATACCTACCAGCAAACGATCGACTTGTCAAGAAATGATTGACCGATCGGGCCGGCAAGAAGATATTACGCAATGATAACGACATGATGCCTGAATGGGGCCCCCTTCGCCGAGGGGATTCAGGCATCCGATGAATCCCTGGATAATCCCTCGCCACCCTGGCAGGAAGGACAATAGAATGTTCCCCTGCCGCTCAACACGGTTCTGACTACGGTCGAACCACAACGGAAGCAAGGCAGACCCTCTCGCCCGTAAACTCTCAGGTTATGCTGAAATGCCCCGGGCAGGCCGTAGAGGTCTCTCCAGTCTGAAATCGTGGTACCGCGGCAGTCGATAGCTTTTTTCAGGATCACGTTCATCGACCGGACGATTTTCGTCCATTCCCCGGGGGTCAAGTCACCCGCCTTCTTGGACGGGTTTATACGGGAGTGGTGGAGTATCTCGCAGGCATAAATGTTTCCGATTCCCTCGACGAGCCGTTGGTCCATGAGGAAGGTTTTTACCGACCTTCTTTTACCCCTGGCCTTCGTCATAAGGTCTTCCGCGCTGAGACCGACGATTTTCGTACCGCCAGCCCCTTCAGCCGTCCCTCCGCACGAATCCGCGGACACCGTCGCAAACCTCCTTGGGTCCACAAGATAGAGATTGCCCTTGTCAAGAGAGACCGTCATGCGGGTGTGGGGAATTTTTTCTTCCTTTACGGTCCAGAAGAGTCTGCCCGTCATCCGCAGGTGAATCAGCAGACGGGTACGGTCCGCGAATTCTACGGCGATCTTCTTTCCCAACCGCCGGACGCGGACGACCTTCTTTCTCTCCATGCCTCGCTGTTCGCCGAGTTTGGCGTCCTGAATCGTCACGGACCTGACCCGTGACCCGGGAATCACCTTCTCGAGTTGGCGGCAGAGGGTCTCTACTTCGGGAAGCTCAGGCATCGATATCCCAGACTATCCGTCTCGCCCCGTCTTTTACTCGGGTAAACTTATGGCCACCAGCTTGTCCCCGACTTCAACAGAGTCGCCCGGCTGGACAAATACTTCCGAGATTCGGCCGCTCACCTCCGCCAAGACGTTCGTCAGCATCTTCATCGCCTCGAGCACAACCAGCACTTCTCCTGCCGAGACATCGGCCCCGCTGTTCACCGGAACCTCGTTTACCGTCCCTTTTATAGGAGACCTGACGTCGCCGGATTTTGCGAGGGCTGCGATCTCCTTGGCCGTCAGAGTCGGCTTCGCCTTCTCGCGGGCAGCTTCTTCTTCGAACACCGTGAGGATTGGCTCCGTATGGTGGTCGATGATGATATAGGTTATCACGTCGCCACTCTTGGTCCGGCGTTGAGGGCCGATTTCTATCGTATGGAGTTTACCGTATCCGTCGGCGAACTCGAAACGGTCGCCGAGATTGAAGCCCCCCCGGTGGAACCATATCTTGGGCGGCAACGCCCAGGTCTTCCCGAATTTCTCCTGGAACTTGAAAAAACCCACCGCATCGTTGGGGTGTTGCAAGTAAAGGACGAGCTCGTCTTCCGTCGCCTTTCTTCCCAGTCTGTGTTCCAAGACCCTTCTTTCGATGTCGATGTCGATGTCTTCGATCTTTTGGTATCCCCCCTCCCGCTCGACGAAAGCCCTCCAGTCCTTACCGAAAACCTTCTCGTATATCCAGTCCGCCGGCTTGTAGAAGGGGAGTTTCCCGTAACGTTCCAACATCAGATTTTTGAGGTCGTCGTTGACGTCTTTGTATCGGTCTTTCTTGAGGACATTGTTCACGGCCGTTGTCCAGAGGATCTGCGACCCAGGTGTTACGCTCCACCAGTTGCCAAGTTCCACCTGGACCTTCGGCAGCTCGTCCTGAAGGATGCGCGGCATAAGGTGCAGGAATTCTCCTTTCACGGCCTGCTCGAAGCTCGAACCCGTCGCCCCTCCGGGCAGCTTATGAGTCTGGACCGTGGGGTCGAAACCGAGGAACTGGGATTCGAAATCGCGGTAGAATTCCCGCTCCGCCCGGAGTCTGTTGGAAGTGTCGATGATCGCCTGACGGTCTATTCCCATGGCGTGATGTCCGTAATCCTCGAGGGTGTCGAGGATTGTCAGAAGCGGCGGGGGGCCGAAAAACCCCGTGATCGAATGGTCGCCGCCGTCGACGACCTTCGCACCGTTCCTAACCGCCTCCACGGTCCGGCCGATGTCGTTGCCGTCCGTGTTATGCCCGTGATAATGGATGATGAGGTCGGGGAATTTCTGCAGAATCGCATTCACCAGTTCTCCGATCCGCCTTTCAGTTCCGAGTCCCCCGTGATTCTTGATACAAAGGATGATGTCCTCTCCGGCTGCTTCGATTATCTCGCTTACTTTACGGACATAGAATTCGTTCGTATGTTCCGGGCCCGTGGAGAAACAGATAGAAGGTTCGAGGATGCACCCCGCGGCCTTGACCTCCTCTAAAACCGGGATCATGTTCGGGACGTAATTCAGAAAATCGAAGACACGCCATACCTGGATGTAACGGGCGAAGCTCTTGACGGTCAAGCGGATGACGTTCTCCGGGTATGGCCTGTAACCGAAGAGATTGACTCCCCTGCACAGGGTCTGGAACATCGTATCCGGCATGCTCGCGCTCAGAATCTCCAGCTTCTCCAGGGGACTGATCTGCTTCCTGAGCATGTCCACGTGGACGGAGGCGCCGCCGGATATCTCGAGAGAGAAAAATCCTGCCGCGTTCCTTTCCTCCGCAACGAGAATCTGGGTATGCGGCATGATGCGGTTCTTGAAATCGGATTGAGAAAGGTCCCTCTCCGTGTTCGTAACATAAAAACCCTTTGCCTTCCTGAGCCGATCGAGAACATGTCTGTCTCCCCGCTTCCGGAATTCAGAAGGCGTGATCCGTTCGCCTATTATTTCTTGTGGTATCATCATAGCCTTAAACTCCCTAGGCTGAAACTCTTATTTGCTCTGACGTAATATTTCTTGCCGCTAAGCCGCGTATGGGTTGTGTTTCCTGGCGTGTATCTCCGCTATCAGTCGTGCGAGCCTCGCGATTTCCCTTTCCTGCTCCGGATAGTCAAATATCTCCGGATGGGTCTCCAAATAGCTCGTGTCGAAGACGCCGCGCCTGAAGTCCGGTTCGTCGCAGATGGCCAGGTAGAAGGGGATGGTCGTCTTCGGTCCCACGATCAGGAAGTCGTTCAGTGCCCGCTTGAGCCTCTGCACGACCGCTTCCCACTGATACCCCCGGACTGTCAGCTTCACCAGCAGAGAATCGTAGTCCATGGGAATATTATAGCCCTGGTACACGATGCCGTCGAGCCGTATTCCCGGTCCGCCCGGAGATTGGTACACCTCGACCCTCTTCCCACCTTCGGGCATGAAGTTGTTTTTCGGGTCTTCGGCGTTTATGCGCACCTGTATCGCACGGCCGATAAGCTGTCCACGCTCTTCCGGGATTTCGAGCCTCCGCCCCTCGGCTATCAGAATCTGCTGACGGACGATGTCCACGCCGGTCAGCATCTCGGTCACGGTATGCTCGACCTGGAGCCGTGTGTTGACTTCCATGAACCAGAAATTGTTGGTCTTCGAATCTACGAGGAATTCCACGGTGCCCGCGTTCAAGTACCCGGCCTCCCGGGCAGCCCGGATGGCCGTTTGATGGATGTTTTCTATCACATCGGCGGGGAGGTCGGCCGGGGCTATCTCGAGCAATTTCTGATGACGGCGCTGGATGGAACAGTCTCGGGAGCCGAGGTGGATCGTGCTCCCGTGACTGTCGGCCAGTATCTGGACCTCCACGTGGCGGGGCGATTCGATGTATTTTTCCACGTACACATTCCCGTCGTTGAAAGCCGACAGGGCTTCCGCCCTTGCCACCGGCAACTGGGCCTTGAGTTCCGCCTCGTTCCGGACCTTCCTGATGCCTCTTCCCCCACCCCCCGAGGATGCCTTCAGCATGAGTGGATAACCCACTTTCGACCCGAAGGCCAAAGCCTCCTCGACGCCCTTTTCTCCCGGCGATAGATTGCTCGTGCCGGGAATGAAGGGTATCCCTGCCTTTTCCATCATTTCCCGGGCCACGACCTTATCGCCGAGGCCGCGCATCGCCCGGGGAGTCGGGCCGATGAAGATGATCCCGGCCCTCTCGCAGGCCTCAGCAAAATCCGCATTCTCGGCAAGAAACCCATAACCCGGATGGATGGCGTCGGCCCCGCTGTTCCTTGCCGCCCAGATTATCTTTTCGATGTCCAGATAGTCTTTCCGCGGTCCGTCCCCGATCAAGATGGCTTGGTCGGCGAAGCGCAGAAAGTAGGCTTCACTGTCTGGTTTTTCATAGACGGCCACTGCGTCGGCGCCTAGCTCTTTCACTGTGCGGATGATCCGCAGGGCGATCTCGCCCCTGTTCGCTATCAATATCCTTTTTATTCTATTCATTCGTCGGTATCCCCCTTCCAAGTCATCAATTTAAGTCTGACGGACCGACCATAACGGAAAATTTTAAGTGTCGGCTTATACTTTGATACACTGAATATGTCAAGCGATGTCGGAACGACGGCGGAACGTCGAATTGCCTTGACTTTAATTTTTGAAATACGATAGACAGTTCAATCCATAAAAGGCTTTATACCTGCTCGGAAAGGAGTCTCTGATGGCAAAATATGAATCCAGTTCCTTGAGGAACATCGCTATAGTCGGCCACGGCGGGACTGGTAAAACTTCCCTGTGCGAAGCCTTGCTCTACGTGTCGGGGAAGACGGATAGGTTAGGCAGGGTCGATGACGGTTCCTCCGTCATGGATTTCGAACCAGAGGAACAGAAGAGGCATATCTCCATCAACACGGCTGTGAATTTCATCGATTGGGGAAAAGACAAGGTCAACATCGTTGACACGCCGGGAGACTCGAACTTCGCCATGGACACCCTGAACGGGCTCCGTGTCGTAAACGCCGCGCTCGTCGTTATCGATGCCGTCGGCGGTGTCGAATTCCAGACTGAGAAGGTCTGGGAGTATGCCGACCGGTATTCCCTGCCGCGGATCGTTTACGTGAACAAGATGGACCGCGAGCGCGCCGACTTTTTCAGGGCTCTGGAAAGTGTGAAAAAGGCCTTCCGCAGGAAAGTGACACCTCTTTACCTCCCCATCGGGCGGGAAGAGGCCTTCAAAGGGTTGGTGGACCTTCTGGCGATGAAGGCCCTCATCTTCGAAAATTCCAAGGGTAATTACAGAGTAGAGGACGTACCAGCCGACCTTCAGAAAGAGGCCGCGCGCCTCAGGGATGCCCTGGTGGAAGACGTCGCCGAAGGCGAGGAACATCTGATGGAACGGTACATCGAAAACGGGAGCCTCGAACCCGAGGAACTAAAAGAAGGTCTTAGAAAATCCGTCGCTTCAGGAGACATGATCCCTGTTATCTGTGGTTCGGCCCTCAAATGCATCGGGATCAAACCTTTGATGGACGCCATAGTGGGGTTCCTCCCTTCACCGCTCGACCGGGGTCCGGCAAAGGGGAAGAAGCCGGGTACCGATTCCGTGGAAGAGCGGCACCCCGAGCCTTCCGCGCCTTTTTCGGCCTTCGTCTTCAAGACCATAGCCGACCCCTACACGGGCAAGCTGACCCTTTTCAGGGTGTATTCGGGAACGGCAACCTCTGATGCCACCTTTTACAATCCGACGAAGAAACTGACCGAGCGTTTCGGCAACATCTTCTACCTGGAAGGAAAGACGCAGAGGCCGGCCGAATCCCTCGTGCCGGGAGATATCGCTGCGGTCGCAAAATTGAAGGAAACGTCGACGGGAGACACCATGTGCGACGAGAAGGCCCCCATCGTCTACGAGAGGCCCCCCGTCCTGCCTGCCGTGATGTCTTTCGCCGTCCAGCCGAAATCGAAGGGCGATGAGGACAAGATAATGACGTCGCTCAACCGACTGGTAGAAGAAGACCCGTCTATCTCTTTTCACAGAGACGAACAGACCAAGGAGATCATCCTTTCCGGGATGGGCCAAGTCCACATCGAGATCACCATCGAGAAACTCAAGCGCAAATTCGGCGTCGAAGTCAACCTGACCGTACCGAAGGTTCCTTATAAAGAGACCATCAAGGGAAAGACGCGTGTCCAGGGGAAGTACAAGAAACAGTCGGGAGGCCGCGGTCAGTACGGCGACACATGGCTGGAGATTGAACCGCTGCCCAGGGGCGGAGGTTTCGAATTCGTGGACAAGATCATCGGCGGTGCCATCCCCAGGCAGTACATCCCGGCAGTCGAGAAGGGGATCGTCGAGGCCATGCAGGAGGGGTCACTTGCCGGTTACCCGGTCGTCGACGTCCGGGTTTCTCTCGTAGACGGCTCTTTCCACACCGTCGACTCATCGGAAATGGCCTTCA
>DIEZ01000036.1:17323-33176 GCA_002418885.1 Syntrophaceae bacterium UBA5761 | reverse complement strand
TCTTCGAAAAAGGAGGGTTCGATATCCAGAAAAGGACCATCGCCGGGCTCTGCGAACTGAAGATGACTTTCCTGAGAGATTGAGAATCGATATTCAAGGGCCGGGTCAAACGCAAAACAACAAAGAGGCCGCTGCAGTGATAGCACGGCCCCTTCCTTTCACTCGAAACATCGAGCCGTTGAATCTCCTTGTTCCTCCCTATTTCCTCACATTGTAATTGTACCACTCCCGTGAATTGAAGGCCTCTTTTATTATATTCGCGGCTGCGTCGATGTTCAGGTTCTTCGTATTCAGAACCAAATCGTAGTTGAGCGGGTCGAGCATATCCTTATTGAAATACTTCTGGATGAATGCCTTGCGGGCCGATTCTGACTGTAGTAACCGTTTCCTGGCTTCTTCCTCGGCGACACCAAAGGCCTTCACAACATTGTCTATCCTCGTCTGCAACGGAGCAATGACAAGCAATCGCAAGCACACCTCCTCCGGCAAGATAAAACCGGCGCCCCGGCCGACGATGAATGCGTGACCGTGAGTCCCGATGGCACTCACGACCTTCGTCAGATGCTGTAGGTACTCGTCAGACCACAGATGATCCTTGTCGAGAAACTTCAGCCAATCGTTGAAAATCGAACGGTCCTGTTCATCCAGCGATTCAACGACCTTTTTGCTGACTTTAGAACTCTCTGCTATCCTCGAGACGATTTCAGTGTCGAAGAGGTCGATCTGTAGATCCTCTGCAACCCGGCGTGCGATGGAATCCCCTCCTGCACCCGGCAGCCGCGACATGGTGATGACGGGCCGGATGGGCTTTTTATATTTCTTCTTCTGGTCGATCTGCCATCTCTTGATTTGCTCTTCTATTATTTTGTCAAGCGAATGTTTTTTCTGCGACATAAATTCCATGGGTTTCCTCCTCTGCGATTTGCTCTTCCTCCGCCCTGCGGTTCGCCGTGATGCGCTTAGGATACTAAAGAATTGGCGACTATTTTGCAACATAAATACGGAGGGACGAAAAAGGCGTGCCTTCCGTTTTGAGTTGGTCTGCTTACTTCAGCCTGTGTCCGACCGTAACAAGGTAGACGGGTCTATGGTCATCAGGAAGGTCAAGGACCTGTCGGACCCGCTCGTCGTGGAAAGCCCCCACCGGCACCGAGCCGAGCCCCATGGAGGTCGCCTGAAGCAGGATGTTCTGTGCGGCATGACCCGCCTCGATCATTGCATAGCGCTCACCACGGCTGCCGTATTTCACCGTTACTCGCTCAAACACGACCGCAATGACTACCGTTGCCGGGGCATCCCGGATGAATACCTGTGACAGGGCGGCAGAACAAAGGGCTTCCCTGACGTCTTCACCCGAGAGGCGCAAAAGCTGGTGGTTTCTCGGGAGGTAATGATGGACACCCCATTCGAGCACGACGTATATTTCCAGAGGAAAAAGCGCACCGGCAGAAGGGGCTGTTCGGCCGCCCCACGTTCTTGTGACACCCTGGGCGGCCCACATCATACGGGCAACCTCTTCATTTGTCAGCGGCTCCGGGGAAAAGCGTCGCCAGGACTCTCTTTTCCTGAGAACTTCTTCCAGGAAAGTCGCGCCTTTGGAGTCGACAGGCGGCAATGTGATGACAGCCTTCATATTTTTCCGCTCCTGCATAGTCGCCAACTGAGGGCTGTTCGCATGAAGGTCACTTGATGTCTGATTTTAGCTGTGTTATTTTTTCGAAGTCAACAAGGAAGTAGCGCCGTACGTGGAGGATTCTTTCCTGCTCGAGATGAAACCCACCGAGGAGACATTCGAACCCGAACCCTGGGCTGCCAACCCCCACCTTCAGACCATCTTCGGAAGCCTGTCATTGCGAACCGTGGGAAGGAACGCCATGCTGGAGCATTCCCGGGAGATGATCGTGGAGGGCGGCAACGGTGTCCGACTCTTGGGTTATCTCTCCAGGAGGTCGGGCGACGAGTCCCATGGGTTGGTTGTCCTTATCCACGGCTGGGAAGGCAGTTCAGAATCCGCTTACATGCTCTCGACGGGCCGTTATCTCTTCGAGCGGGGCTTCGACGTTTTCAGGCTCAACCTCAGGGACCACGGCCGGAGTCACCGTCTGAACGAAGGCCTTTTTCACGGGGCCTTGACCGACGAAGTCCTCAATGCCGCCGCCGAAATATCCCGGCTGGCCCGGGGAAACTCCTTCATCGTGGGGTTCTCCCTCGGAGGGAACTTCGCCCTGCGTATCGCCCTGAGGGCACCCCAAGCGGGAATCGGCAACTTGAAGCAGGTGGTCTGCGTCAGCCCCCCGCTTGACCCCTATAAGGCCACCCTGACAATCGACCGGGGGGTTAAGCTTTATCGGCATTATTTTTTGAGAAAATGGAAAAGGTCGTTAATGACGAAACAGTCCCTTTTCCCGCACAGATACGATTTCCACGGCCTCCTCCATCTCGGGAGCTGTATGGAGTTGACGGAGGCCATGATGGGCCTCTATTACGATTTCCCGTCGACCGCCGATTATTTCGGCCGGTACACGTTGACGGGGAACGCACTGGGGGCGCTTGCCGTTCCCGTCGCCATCATAGCCGCCGAGGACGACCCCGTTGTCCCCGTTGATGATATATACGGCTTAGAATCGAACAGATTTTTGAGGTGCTTCGTCCAGAAACGCGGAGGGCACTGTGGTTTCCTCAAGCCCTTTCCCTTTGGATGCTTGTATGAAAGGAAGGTCTACGACCTCCTCGTGAAATCATGACTGAAATCGAGATTCTTTCCCGACGTGACGACTTTCTCCGCCTTGTTGTGGAGAAACTGGGTGGTTCGCAGTCCGATTTCTGCACGACCATGGACTTCATCAAAGAACCGGGTCAATCCGGAGAATCCTGGCAGGCGGCGGGCGTCCTGCTTCCACTGTTCTTCAAAGAGAGAAACGGCGGGGGCGACCGGGGCGAATTCGTCTTCAAGCTGATGAAGCGTTCGTCTGCGGTGGTCCAGGGCGGAGACATAAGCTGCCCCGGCGGTATGCTGCACAGGTACGCCGACCCCCTCATCCGGCCCTTGATCGCCTCCGGCATCTCCCCGACCATGAGAGGAGAAGCCCTGTCCCTCGCCAAAGGGCGCGGTGAAGCGGCATTCAAGAGCATCACCCTGTTCCTGGCCAATGCCCTCCGCGAATCCTGGGAAGAGCTGCGTTTGAGTCCTTTTAATGTCCGGTTTCTCGGCCCTCTTCCCTGCCAGCCCTTGCTCACCTTCGCCCGGATAATCTTTCCCCTTGTGGGTTTCGTGAAGAAAGAATGGAGGGCCCGCACAAACTTGGAGGTGGAGAAGATACTCGACCTGCCTCTGAGAGATTTTTTCGATGAAAGCCGTTATGCCATGTACGTGATCGAAACAGAGTATAAACTGCGGGACAATATGAGCGGCATACGCTACTTCCCCTGCTTCATAGCAGATGACAATAAAGGAAACGAAGACATCCTCTGGGGAGCGACATTCGGTATCGTCCTTAGTTTCCTCAAGATCGTCTTTGATTTTGAGCTTCCCAACCTGAAGGGCAAACGAATCATCAAGAAGGTACTGGAACCGGAATACTTGACGGGAAACCAAAAAAAATAGCGCGGGGTTACGAGATACGTTGAACTTTAAGGCGATTGTCTTTGATTTCGACGGAACACTAGTGAAACTTGGGGTTGACTTCGCCCTGATGAGGGCATCCGTCCTCGACCTACTCCTTTCCTACGGAGTTGCCCCGGACGGCTTGGATGGTCTCTACGTCCTCGAGATGATCGAGATGGGACGAAATATCCTCGAGGAGGCTGTTCCCGGGGATGCAGACCAGTTTTCCCAAAGGGCCTACGAAGCAATCCGGCAGATCGAGGTCGCCGGCGCCAGGCGAGGCGAACTCGTCGCCGGCGTGAGAGAGATGCTTTCCTCGCTGAAGGAGCGCGGCATTTCGGTCGGAATCGCGACGAGAAACTGCAGAGACGCCGTTCTGGAATCCTTCCCCGGCATACAATCCTTTTGCGACACGCTGGTCACCCGCGAGTCGACGCGAAGGGTGAAACCCGACCCGGAACAGATACTCATGGCGCTGAGGGCCCTTCACGTCGATGCCGGCCTCTCCGCCATGGTGGGCGACCATCCCATGGACATCGAGGCCGGGAGGCGCGCCGGTTCTTTCACCGTCGGCGTTTTGACCGGCTATTCGAGCGCCGACGCCCTTACCGCAGCCGGGGCGAACCTCATAATAGAGAGCGCCGCCCACATTACTCGCTATCTTCGATAACCATCGCTTCCGTTCATGAAGTTTCTGTTTGTCTGGATGTTCAGTCTGTTTAAAGAGCCGCGACCGGCCCCGTTTGAAACGGCAATCAACACTGGCGCTAATTATCGTAACTACTTGAAAATCCGCAGATTATAGCTATTCAGCGAAAAATGGTTGACAGCAAAAAAAGGTCGCACTATAGTCTCGCCACTATCCGGTAACCCAGCGCACTTGAGAAGGCGGAGGTGCGGCGCCGTTCTTATTCATTGGGGGATCGTTCAACGGCAGGACAACGGACTCTGACTCCGTGAATCGTGGTTCGAATCCACGTCCCCCAGCCATTCGATAATCGAGAGGTTGCGAGCCTTAGGAACAAGTTTCCGGACCCTGGTCTTTTGTGGTTGTGCTAAGACCATCCCCGGCACCGCCCGCCAACCTCCGTTCTCGTCCTCAGTTGCCTCTACGGAAAGGCTGCGCAGCCTCCACAAGAGGTTTGCCGCGGGTATTGAAGAAAGCAAGACCACCTTCGACGGAACATCCGGGTTTCTACCGACCGCCGTATCTGACAGACCACCACGCCAGCCACTGGAAGAACCGTTGGGAAGACTAAAGCACGGAGGGAAAAATGAAGGTCGATTGTTACACCCATTTTTCATTCGAAAGGTACTTGGCGTTCTTAGAGAGAAACTGTAAAAACTCGTTTCCCTATGCAACGCTTTTCCGGCACCTCAAGACGATGCTCGACGTAGACAGCCGCTCAGCCCTGATGGATAAATACCACGTCGATAAACATGTAATCGTACCGCTTCCGTGGATTGAATCCGCCGGAGAAGTCCACGACGACCCCCTCAAGGCGACGGAGGCCGCTCGTATACTGAACGATGAATTGGCCAATCTGGTCGGTAAGTACCCGGATAGATTCATTCCCGTTGCTGCTATCCCGACAACTAATCGAGATACGATGTTGTCCGAATATGAACGGGCCATCCACAAACTGAAATTCAAAGGTATCTATCTCGTGGCAGGCCCAACAGTGAGGCCCGTCGATGACCCAATATACGGCGACCTGTTTCAGCAGGCAGTGCACGATCAAGTACCCATATGGCTTCACCCCTCTCGACCGGTAACATACAGCGATTACGTAACCGAAAGTACGTCAAAGTACGGCATTTGGCAATCGATAGGGTGGCTCATGGATTCGAGTACCGCCATGATAAGATTAACCCTTTCCGGCATATTCGAAAAATATAAAGGCATAAAGTTCATCATCCACCATCACGGTGCCTTTATCGGACTGTTTTCGAAACGCCTCGATGCAGGTTTTAGACTCTTCAAAAACATCGAGGCATTCAGAAGCGAAACGAACCTGGCTGAGCCCTACATCGACCATTTCAAAAACTTCTATGTCGATACGGCGACACAGGGGTTCGAACCGCTGCTCATCCAGAATGCCTGTATGTTTTTCGGTGTCGGTCATGTCCTCTTCGGGACGGATGTTCCCTTCGATGAAAAGGGCGGCTATGATTTCACCGAACGAACTATAGGTTCAATCGATGCCGCCTTGATATCAGACGCCGACAAAGAAAGAATTTTTTATAAGAATATCGCACAAATACTCAATCTCGGAACAGATTGAGGCGATCAATCCCGTTTTAGCCCGCAAGCACGTCTTTTGCGCCTTCCGGAACCATGGCGGGGCGGCCTGCCGCCGATACCGAGGGGGCAGTCGCGGCGTGTAGCGCAACGCGACCGGTCGAGGGATAACCCGTTCTCATCGCCGCGCTCCGTCTTATTTCCTCTCGTCGTCCATTTTTATCCCCGATACCTGAACTCTTATCGATAGATTTGAAGGCTTTAATGTTAAATTCAACGCCTTTTAATCTTTCATTAAGAGACGGCCCTTCTTTCCCTACGAAATCGATAACGCGGCCTCAGTGTTATTCCCCGAATTATCTGTATTTTCAAAGTCATGCAGCATTCCGTCTCGTTCGCCGCCTGTCTGGCATGATTATTTCATTAAATAATGTCGACCGGAATAAAAAAAGAACCGGCTTTAGAAAGGAGGCACGAAGACCATGAAAAAGACACTAACCACAATCATCCTGGCGGGTTTCATGACCCTGTTGACGGCGACTTTTTGCCTTGCCGAATACTCAGCGACGGGCGCGGAGAGCTTCCCTTACTTCCACCTCGGCGCACTGATCATAGGCGGACTCAGCATCATCTCCCTCAGGACGAAGTATAGGAAGATCTACATGACCGAAGCCATGGGTGCCTTGGCACTTTACACTGCCCTGATTGCGCTGTTCACGGCACCGGTTGTGGAAGCTATCAAGAACATCGTCGGCTGAAAAACAGGAAACACGAGCCGGGCTTCGGTTTCTGGAGACGCCCGGACACCGGAAACACAAGGGCGCCCCGACCGAGGAAAGTAGGCAGCAAAGGAGGTATCAAGCCATGATCAAGACGACCGAAAAATTCCGAGGTTATTCGCAGATCGTTCTCCTGAGCGCCTGGAGCTTCGTCATAGTGCTTTCGTCGTTCCTCTTCCTCTACATCGGTTACTGGGTTGATAAGATGCTCAACACCGCCCCGTCCTTCATGTTCGGCCTCTTCCTCCTGGCGATAATGCTCTGCGTGGGAAGGCTCTACCGGGAGGCATGGATCATACGCGGAAACAAGCGCTAAACGTCAAACTCAACGACTAACCATCCAGTCGAGCAGCCGGGACCCCGAAGTACCGGCTGCTCTCCTTTTTGGCCCCGCCTCATAGCGGCAGACCCCTTGCAGTTTGACTGACGGCTACTTTTCATCATGACCAGGAGAGGGCTTTCGCCCCGGAATGAATGCCTCCCGCCGGGCGGGCGCAGAAACCCACGCCGAAAGCGCGGAGGGATTGCTTTTCAGGCCCTTTTACTGAAAAGAGCGCGGAGGACGGATAGGAGCTTACGTTCCTTCTTTTCGGGGATTAGCTTTCTGACCCGCTCCATGCCCTCCCGGGCGCACCGCTCTCCCTCGCTGATTATTCCGGAAGACTGCGAAATGTCGAACCATTTTATGTTACCGACCCTGGGCCTTAGGGTAACGTCGGCGTCTTTGAGACGGAAATAGGAAAGATGGAAGTTGCTGATCTCGGAGGCCCGGATGTAGACATCTATTGCATTCTTGAAGTCGCTGTCGGCGCCGATGTCGCGGTCCACGTCCACGGCGATGACGACCTGCGCGCCTTCCCCGCGTACGACACTGCAAGGCACCATGTTGATGATGCCCCCGTCCACGAGCAGCATCTCGCCATCCTTGATTGGGGGCATGAACCCCGGCACGGCGCAGCTTGCCATGACCGCGCACCTCAGCGATCCCTTCGACATTACAACTTCGTTACCGCTGATCAGGTCGGCGGCTACAGCCCGGAAGGGGATTTTCGTGTCTTCGATCCGAATGTCGGGGATGAAGTGATTGACGACGGCCTGGAAATCTTCTCCTTCCATCATGCCCGGTTTGAAGAGGGCCTGGGCGAAGAGCCACTGACTCTTGAAAAATAAACCGACCTTGTCGGCGAGCCTCAATTCTTTTTGCTGTTTGTCGGTCTCCTCGAGGGTCTGAAAAACAGGAAGGCGGGCGAGGGGGCTGCGGACTATCTCCTCGACTTTCTCCACCAGCTCAGCGGGCCCGAGGCCGCTTGCGAAAGCACCTCCGATGACGGCACCGATGCTCGTTCCCGCGATGACATCGACAGTGATCGATTCTTCCTCGAGGACCTTAAGGACGCCGATGTGGGCGAATCCCCTGGAACCTCCGCCGCCGAGGGCAAGACCGACCCGCCTGTTTCCGGTTACTCCTGCCATGTTCGTCCCGTTGCCATAGCTTATCCGAATCAGGAGCTAAAGATATAGAAAATCGACTGAGTCGTCAAGCTTGAGGCTCCTCGAGCTCTCTACCTTTACCAACACCAAAGAAGAAAATCCGTCCGGCCGTCACGTCAAGAACCCGTGCGATCGTACGGACACGTATGCAGGAAAGACCCTGCGGACAGTTCCTTAAACCGCCTCGACACGGCAAGGGACGTAACGGTGTATGGGGGTCCCAAACCGGTCCCGGTGGGTGTTCTTCGTCAGGCGGTTAACATTCGCCTTGTACTTCACGCCATCGTAAACCAGGCCGAAGCCGTGCGGGATGACCACGTGACCCCGATAAGCCGTATCGGTGACCTCGACTTCGATTTCCTCGGCCCCGGCCTCCGTCGTTACCCGGACCATCTGTCCGTCCGTCAGGTGTAAGGCCTCCGCATCGGCGGGATGCATGGCGATCGTGCAATCTCTCCTGCCGGCATTCCATGCGGGATTGCGCATGAGCGTATTGGCATTGATAGAGGCATGTTTTCCGGCCATGAGGACGAGGGGGAAGCGGGGGTTGGGGACCAACGCCGCCTCTTCCCACTCCGCGTCGACGGCTTTGAGCTCAGCGAGTAACTCCGGGATGAAGAGGTTGATCTTGCCGTCTTCGGTTTGGATGTGGCTCAAGTTCTTTTCCGGGTCGACCCGGCCGACCCAGATACCCTCGGGATGAGCGACGATCTTCCGAAAGACATCTTCCGCAAGATCTGGTCCCGGCGCGAAGCCGGCACGGACGGCGTTTTCCCGGAAAAAAGGCGGCGCCGTTTGCAGCATACCCCACAGCGCCGCCAGATGGACCGAGCCCATCGCCTTACCCAGGGTCTTACCGATGATGAACGGCATGCTCTTCATCGCCGCCGGTTCCGCCGTGGCGTAGGCCGGCAGGGCCTTGGCGAAGGCGGCGCGGCCTTCTTCGGCGGCTCTATAGAGACTCTCGGGAATAGGGGGAATCAGTCCGAGCTGCTCGGCAAGGCGCAGGTGTATCTCGCCGAGTTCCAGCGGTTCTCCCTCGGGTTCGACGATCGGTCGCCGCATCTGGAAGTAGATACCCGGGAATGTCATAGGGAAGAAAGTACCGTCCCACGATTCGTAGGCCGACCGTGAGGGCAGGACATAGTGGGAAAGGACGGCCGTCTCCGTCATGGCGATTTCTGCCGTCACGAGCAGGTCGAGGCGCCGGAACGCCTCTTCGTACGCCGTCGTATCCGCGTAAGAGCGCAGGGGGTTGGCACCGGAAACCATGACCGCCCGCAGCCGTTCCGGATGGTCGGTCATGATTTCCTCCGGCATCACGTTGGGAGGAAAACACCCGCAAACGGGGAAAGAATTCGTCGTCACGGTCCGCCAGGTCTTGGTGTTTCGTTCATCCGAATGGGAGCCGACGGGCATCATGTGCCCGGGCAAGACGGCTCCGCCGGGCATACCGATACGGCCGCAGATCGCCTGGAGGATGATGATCAGATAGGAGGAAAGCCCGCTGTGCCGCCCCATGAAGATGCCGAGGTCATTACGCAGGCAGGACTTGCGGGTGGCAAAAAGATGTGTGACTTGCCGCACCTGGTCGAAATCGAGCCGGCAGGTTGCGACGGCGGCACGGGCGTCGAAATCGACAAACAGAGCCCGCAGCAGCTCGAAGCCCGCGGTGTGCTCCGCCATGTAGGCCACGTTTTCCCAGCCTTCCTGCAGGATGACGGCGATCATCGCCTTGAGCAGGAGGGCGTCCGTGCCGGGACGGATACGCAGATGTATATCGGCGATCTTCGCCGTCTCGGAGGCGCGGGGATCGACGACGATGAGCAGCTTGTCGGGATCCTTGGCGATGCGCCGGAGTTGTCGCGATGCCTGGGGGATCTGGTGACTCTCCATACCGTTCCAGCCGATGGCCAGGAGGAGGTCCGTTTCCGCCGTATCGATCGCCGGATGAAGGTACTGGCGCCCCACGGTACGCCCGCTTACCCAGAAGGCGCCGGAAAACTCCTGGGCTAAGGCGCTGTAATGGTACTGCGAGCCAAGCCCGCGGAGCACCCTTACACCGAAGGCGGCCTCGAAGTGGCATCCCTGGCCGCCGCCGCCCATGTAAGCGTAAGCACGGGGGCCGTATCGGCCGACGATGTCTTTGAGCTTCGCGGCAATCTCAGATACGGCCTGATCCCAGGAAATCCGTTCAAAACGGTCGCCCACCCGCTTGAGAGGGTGAGTGAGGCGGTCGGCGTTATGCTGGTGGTACGCGATGTTCATCCCCTTGCGGCAGACGTAGCCCTCGCTCTTCGCGTTGGCCTTGTCGCCTTTGACCCTCACGATGCGGTTGTTTTCGACCTCCAGCTCCAGGCCGCAATTCTGGGCGCACAGGACGCAACCGGTCTTGTATGTCGTTCCCATCTCAGGGCTCCCTTCCCCGGCACGCGGGCCGGATATTTCTTTCCGTTACTTTTCCTCCCCAGCTCTTTAGTTGGTTTACCCCTCCTCAATCGCTTTCGTTCCTCCTGCGGTACTGCGCTCGCGGTTACCCGGAGATCGGGCGCTGTCATGAGTTTCCTGAGCGTCCACGCTGTTTTTGTATAGTACACTTTCACACCGTCCGCATGTCAAGGAAAACGTGTGCCGGTACTGCGAGATAAAGGATAAACGATGATGCTCAGGGATGGATAAGGGAGTAGCCGCCTGCGCGATTTTAGTTGACAGGAAGGTTCATTTTGACTATCAACGAGCGGGGAGTTTAGTGCAAGGGGTTTAAAAGGATGGACAAATTCACATTCGGTATGACCATGCTCGTCGTCGGTATGGGAGGAACTCTCCTTACGCTCGGCGTCATGAGCGCCATAATGACGGTGTTGAAAAAGGTATTCCCCTACAAGGCGGAAAGTAATTCAGAAAATAAATCATAAGCTTTCCAGAAGAGCAGGGCTATGTTGGATGTTTTTGCAAGCGGTTTTTCGGGCCTTATCGCAGGATTTCTTCACCTCTCCATGCCCAACATCATCATGATCGTCATCGGCGGGATCCTCCTTTTCCTCGGAATCAAAAAGGACTTTGAGCCCCTTCTGCTTGTTCCTATAGGTTTCGGCTGCATCTTAGTGAACATACCGCTCGCCGACCTGATGGAACCGGGAGGGTTCCTGAGGACTATATACGAAGCGGGGATCATGACGGAATTGTTCCCTCTCCTCATTTTCGTGGGGATAGGTGCCATGACGGATTTCGAACCGGTACTCGAAAATCCGATCACCTTTCTTCTCGGGGCCGCAGGTCAGTTCGGCATCTTTTTGACCCTTGCCCTAGCCCTGGCCTTGGGTTTCAAGGAATTGGAAGCCGTCTCTATCGGCATAATCGGAGCCTGTGACGGACCAACGGCTATCTACGTCACCTCCCAGTACGCACCCCATCTACTGGGGGCTGTTTCGGTGGCGGCTTATTCCTACATGTCCCTGGTCCCCCTAATCCAACCGCCGATCATGAGGGCCCTGACCACGGAGAAAGAACGGACGACGGTCATGAAGGCTCATAAGAAAACCGTGTCCCCCACCACCAAGCTTCTCTTCCCCCTTGTCATCACGATCTTGGGAGGGCTGATAGCGCCGAAGGGCTTGCCCCTCCTGGGGACGATCATGCTCGGGAACCTGATGCGCGAATCCGGCGCCGTCGAGCGTTTGACGAAGGCATCACAGAACGAGATCGCCAACGTTGTCACTCTCCTCCTGGGGATTTCAATCGGGGCAACGATGGACGGCCGGGTCTTTCTCCAGCCTCAGACGCTAATCGTGCTCTGTCTCGGTTTTATCGCCATCTGCCTCGACACGGCCTGCGGGGTCTTTCTGGGAAAGGTTCTCTACGTCTTTACAGGGGGCAAGGTGAACCCGCTCATCGGGGCCGCGGGGATCTCCGCCTTTCCGATGTCCGCCCGGGTGGTCATGCGGGAGGGTCAGAAATACAACAAGAAGAATTATCTCTTGATGCACGCAATGGGCGCCAATGCAGGCGGACAGATCGGCTCGGTAATCGCGGCGGCGGTCATGCTCTCGGTGCTCAAGGGCATGGGAATCATATAGATGGAAATTTTACAGGAGGCAAGTAACGTGAGTGTTGAGCTCTTATCGCCTATACCGGGAAAGGTCATGAAGGTTTTTGTCAAGGCAGGTGAGACGGTTAACGAGGACGACGAAGTTATGCGGATCGAGTCGATGAAAATGGAAAACCCCATTTACGCGCCTGCTTCCGGGAAGATAACCGAGGTCCTTGTCAAGGAGAACGACGAAGTGGAGACCGATGATTTGCTTCTGGTCATCGAAGATTAGAGAAAGGGGGAATATAGACTTTTCGCTACCCGGCGATGGTTGCAGGCCGGGGGGTACCTTCTGACGCCTGACTCTTTCGTTACTTTGGGGAGATTTCCGGTCTTCTTTCCTGCCAGTACAGTCCCGGCAGGGGTTGAAGCCGGGATGCGCACTCCTATCGCGGATTGTGCTGCAGCGATGGTCGTGGAATCTGATTCCTCATGGCCTTAAGAACAATCAAGAGAAGGATAAAGAAAATTCTTATCGCTAACCGCGGCGAGGTCGCCCTGCGCATCATGCGGACAGCCATGGAGATGGGCATTGCCGCCGTTGTGGTCTATGAAAGGCCGGACAGCGACGCCTACTTCATCCGCATTGCCGACGAGGCCTTTCTTATCGGAGAAGGTCCGAGGAAAGATTATCTTGACATCGACAAACTGATCTGGGCGGCGAAAAAGACGGATGCCGACGCCATCCATCCCGGCTACGGGTTTCTTTCGGAAAATGCCGATTTCGCCGACGCCTGCCAACGGGCGGAGATAATCTTCATCGGACCACCTTCAAAGGTGATCCGGAACCTCGGCAACAAAGTAAAGGCGAGAGAGATCATGCGAAGTGCCGGGATCCCCTTCATCCCGGGTACTTACAATCTCTCGGGCGGAGAAGAAGGCGTCCGCGAAGCGCTTGCCTTCGGCGAGAGACACGGCTATCCCATCATGCTCAAGGCCGCGGCAGGGGGCGGAGGACGGGGAATCCGGAAAGTAGAGAATAAAGAAGAGCTCGCAGTACAGCTCCGGCGGGCAAGGGTTGAGGCGAGGAACGCCTTCAGAGACGATAGCGTCTATGTGGAAAAATGTGTCGAGAATCCAAGACATGTTGAAGTGCAGATTCTTGCGGATCGATACGGGAACATCATGCACCTGGGCAGCCGGGATTGCTCCATCCAGAGGCGACACCAAAAACTTCTTGAAATAGCGCCGGCGGACCTCCCCGAAGAGGTCCTGTATGCCGTGTATGATGCCGCCGTCCGCGCTGCCCGCGCTGCCGACTACACCAACGTCGGGACCGTCGAGTTTCTTGTCGACCCTAAGACGAACGAGTTCTGGTTCATGGAGGTCAACACCCGGCTTCAGGTCGAACATACCGTGACCGAGGAGCTGACCAATGTGGATATCGTCCGGGAGCAGATCCTGATCGCCGAAGGTGCGGCTTTGGACATCGCCGGGGAGAAGTTTCCCATGGCCGGCAGGGCCATCCAGGTACGGATCAACGCCGAAGACCCCCTGAACAACTTCAGGCCCGACGGGGGAAAGGTCGTTGAGTCCTACCTCCCGCCCGGCGGGCCAGGCATCCGGCTTGACGGCATCATCTACCAGGGATACCGGATACCGATGGAGTACGATTCGCTCCTCGTCAAGATGACTGCCCGGGGGTTTGACTGGGATCAAACAGTAGCAAGGCTGAGGCGTGCCCTCGACTTATTCGTCATTTCCGGGCCGCAAACCACCATCCCCTTCTATCGCGCCATCTGCAGGGAGCCTGATTTCAGGTCAGGACGGTTTGACACGAGTTACATCTCGGCCCATCCGCAGGTTTTCAACTACCCGGAACCGACCGAAGAAGTGAAAAGATTGAAGGCATTCATCGCGACCGTCCACCCGGTGGTATTCTTCCCGTACGTCTACTGATGATTGAAACGTAATTCTCGGTCTTTTAGCCCAGACCGACTCCGGCAACGGCACTGCCGCAGAAGGGACATTTTCCATCCTTGATCTGGTAGCTTGAGATAGAGAAACCCGCACGCTCGACCAGGCATTCACCGCATCGGTGACAGTAAGTGTGGTTCCACCGGCTCATCACGTTACCGAGATATACGTAACGGAGGCCGGCCTTCTTTCCCGACGCCAAGGCACGGTTCAGGGTCTGCATTGGTGTACTCTCACGGCCCTCCATCTTATACTGCGGGTGAAAGCGGCTGATGTGCCAGGGGATGGCCCTGTCGACGCCGGCGATGAAACCGGCGATACCGTCGAACTCGGCGTCGGAGTCGTTCAAACCCGGCACTACCAGGGTTGTCACCTCGACCCATATGTTCATTTTCTTCATTCTCTCTATGTTTCTGAGTACCGGGTCGAGGTTTCCTTTGCAGAACCGGCGGTAAAAGTCTTCGCTGAAAGACTTGAGGTCTACGTTGGCAGCGTCGAGAAGCGGGTGCATCGCCTCCAGCATCTCCCCGCTCATATAGCCGTTCGTCACAAAGACATTGTATAAACCCTTCTCGTTTGCCAGCCTGGAGACGTCGAGGGCATATTCAAAGAAGATGGTAGGTTCCGTGTAGGTATAGGAAATACTCTTCGAGCCGGACTGGACAGCCCGGCTCACGATTTCTGAAGGCTCCGCTTTTCGGCCGCGAAGACCGAGTCTTTCCGCCTCCCGAACCTGGGATATCTCCCAGTTCTGGCAGAAGACGCACTGGAAATTGCATCCGATGGCGGCGATGGAGTAAGAGGTACTACCGGGCAGAAAGTGGTAAAGGGGTTTTTTTTCGATAGGGTCGATGTTCTGGGCGATCAACTCTCCATAAGAATGGGTGTACAGCGTGCCGTCACGGTTTTCTCTCACGTTACAGATGCCGTACTTGCCGTTAACGATCAGGCATCGGTGGCTACACAGAAAGCAAGCTACCTTCCCGCCTTCCAGTTTTTCGTAGAGGAGTGCTTCTCTCAATACTTTCCGCCTATACGGCATCAGGCCACGAAAGAGCAGATGCCCTAAAAGCGATGTAATACGCCATGATGCATACGTTCAGACAAAGAACCTAACCTCGATTTACTGCCCCCCCGACTTTCTCTTGCGGAAGAAAGTCATGAGAAACTCTGAATCCTTGGGAGACAGGTCGAATTTGAAAACGGCTTTTTCAACCAACGGAATCAAAGACTGATTCGGGTTTTCTTCGAGGTTATGGGAAATCCACTTGATGGCCTTCTGTACTTCCTCTCCTTCGGGCATGATCGTCGTCATGGTTTTGGACTCCTGTGAAGAATTTCTTCCAGACGGTTGTCGTATACAGGAAAAGGCCCTTCATTTCAAGCAAACTTTGAATTTGCACCCTTGATCAACGGTGATGAGGCGTTTCTGACCAGGACACCCCTCAGAGAGAACGACCGTCTTTGACTGAAACCCGGTCCTTCCGGGAGAGGATGATTTCCTTCAGGAGGTCCCAGTTCACGTCGTTGTCGGTGCAGTCGTATTTCGCCGTCATGACCATCTGGGGGATGATCCTGGTCCTGCTGTATGTGACCCCGTTCAAGTTCACCTTCACCCTCTTAAGACCCCTTTTTATTTCGTAGATGCAGGTCGCACCCACCGCGGCTCGAATCTTCTTTCTTTCTGCGAGTCGTTTAGTGAAGCCTACACTTGGCGTGATGAAAAACTG
>DIEZ01000036.1:0-17294 GCA_002418885.1 Syntrophaceae bacterium UBA5761 | reverse complement strand
CATTTGATGCACAGGACACCTTCTTCCTTGGAGAACTTTGCCGGACACTCTTCGTGAATCAGGCAATGAGGCAGGATGACGGCGCAGCCCGGGGCGGGAACGCGACAGAACTCTTCCCGATAAAAATCGTTCCCGATCTTCACCAGGTCATAGCGGATACCGATTTTTTCCAGCAGTGGTCTTACCGGATACAGGAAGAGGGCCAGTGAAAATTTAATTTTTTTGAGCCCTCGCTTCATAAATACAGTGGAATCCTCTGTTTTGTGGGCGTGCCGCGAACACAGACTCATTTTGAGGTTATAAGAAAGCAGGATTTCCTGTCAAGATTTCTTTACTCCGGACCAGACTTGAATTATAAGAGTGGTGTTTTAAGGCCAAAATGGCAACTTTCCGATACTGGAATGTGTGCCGGTCATTTACAGATAACTTTACAGCAAGGAGGATCGGCGAAGATGAAAGATGTCGTGGTTGTTTCTGCCTGCCGCACCGCGATCGGCAGTTTCGGGGGAACTCTAAAGGATTTGAACGGCCCCACGCTTGCGAGCGTGGTGATGAAGGAGGCGATCAGGAGGGCCGGCATCGACGCCGGCGTGATCAACGACGTCCGGTTCGGATGCTGCGTTGAACATCACGATAACCTCAACGTCACCAGGGTCGGAGCAATGCTCGCGGGCATACCGGAGACGGTACCGGCGGTAACGGTGAACCGGGTCTGTATCTCCGGTATGGAAGCCGCCGTTTCGGGCGCGGCGATGGTCTGGTCCGGCCTGGCCGATGTCATCCTGGCCGGCGGCGTGGAGCACATGTCCGGTGTTCCTTATACCGCTCCGGCGGCACGCTGGGGATGCCGTTTGCAGGACAACGTCTTTGTCGATGCCCTTATCCACGCCCTTTACGCCGGGTCGCACATCATCCCCGGCATGGAGAAGGGGCCGGTCAAGGAAGGACCCATCGTGGATATGTTCCGGGGAAAGCCTTACATCATGGGCGCCACGGCGGAACTGGTCGCCCAGATGTACAACATTACCAGGGAAGAGATGGACGAGGTCGCGCTCCGGAGTCACAACAACGCCGAGAGGGCCACCCGGGAGGGAGATTTCAAGGAAGAGATCGTGCCGGTTGAAATCCCCCAAAAAAAGGGCAAGCCTTCTCTCATCTTCGACAAAGACGAACACTTTATCCCGGGCCTGACTATGGACAGGCTGGCGTCACTGCCGCCGGCGTTCATTCCCAAGGTCGGAAAGGTAACCGCGGGCAATGCGTCGGGCATCAACGACGGCGCAAGCGCCATGGTTGTCATGTCGGCCGAAAAGGCGAAGGAACTGGGCGTAAAGCCCATCGCCAGGATCAAGGCCGTCGGGTACGGCGGGTGTCATCCCTCCGTCATGGGACTCAGTCCCGCCCCGGCGGTTCGAGATCTCTTAAAGAAGTCCGGGCTGAAGCTCTCGGATTTCGAACTCATCGAAGTGAACGAGGCCTTCGCAGCCCAGTATCTCGGTGTGGAAAAGGAGCTTGGCCTCAACCGGGAAATAACGAACGTGAACGGCTCCGGCTGCGGGCTGGGCCATCCGGTCGGGTCGACCGGCTGCCGGATCATGGTAACCCTGATTCACGCCATGAAAAAGCGGGGCAAGACGCTCGGCCTCGCCACTCTCTGCGGCGGCGGCGGGGTTTCCATGGCCACAGCTCTGGAGATGCTGTAACGAATCGAGATTCAAAGCAGCAAAAGGCCGCCGAACATAGAACCGGCGGCCTTTTGCTGCCGTCTTTTCTTGAGGTAGTGAAGCATTGGGCTTGACCGGGCGGGCTCACCTTTCGTATCATGTATACATGAAAACGTCCGGCATCATAACACTGACGACCGACTTCGGACTGAGCGATCCTTACGTAGCGGCGATGAAAGGGGTTATCCTTTCCATCAACTCGGAGGTCTGCCTGGTGGACGTCACGCATCAGATTTCTCCGGCTGCCGTCTTTCAAGGGGCAGCGGCCGTCCTGGATGTCTTTCCCTATTTCCCCGAAGGCACTGTTCATTTAGTGGTCGTGGACCCCGGCGTGGGGAGCGAGCGCCGCGGCATCGTTGTAGAAAGGTCGAAACATTTCTTCGTGGGGCCCGACAACGGCCTTTTCTGGCCCCTGGTGGAAGACCTTGCCTCTCCTCAGATTATCCATCTTACGGATAGTCGTTTCTTCCTCTCCCATGTAAGCCCGACCTTTCACGGGCGTGACGTCTTCGCGCCCGTTGCCGCTCACATCTCCCGGGGCGTCGACCCTCGCAGGATGGGCATACCCATCAAGGATCCGGTCATGCTCGACGTTCCGAGGCCGTACGTCAGGAAGAACGTGCTCTATGGACAAGTGGTCCGCGTAGACCACTTCGGCAATCTTATCACCAACATCCACAGGTCCGACATCGAATCTTTCCTCGGCCCCGCTCAGCCCATGGTCAGAGTCGGAAAGTGGGTGCTACGGGAGATACGGCATGTGTACGCCGTGGCTGAAGAGGGTGAGCCTCTGGCCCTTTACGGGAGCAGCTCTCACCTGGAGATTGCGGTGAATCTGGGCCGGGCATCGGAGCGGCTCGGCACCAAGAAAAGGCCGGATCAGATTATCGGTACAAAGGTGCTGGTGAAAAAATGGCAAGACTGAACGTAATTTTCATTGTATCACTGTTAGCATGTCTTCTTGCTTGTACCACTGTCCCCCTGACCGAGAGACGAAGCCTCAACCTCGTGCCTGACAGCGACATCCTTTCCCTCAGCCTTCAGCAGTATCAGGAGACTCTCGGTAAGTCGAAACTATCGCAGGACGAAGAGAAGGTCTTGATGGTGAAGAGAGTCGGCGAGCGTATCGCGAGGGCAGCCGAAGAATTTATGAGAGAGTCGGGACGGGAGGCGGACATTCAGGGTTACGAGTGGGAGTTTAACCTGATCGACGACCCAAAGACCGTAAACGCCTGGTGCATGCCCGGGGGAAAGGTTGCAGTTTACACAGGGATTCTTCCGATCGCGAAGGACGAGACAGGTCTCGCTGTCATCATAGGACACGAAGTCGCTCATGCCATCGCCAAGCACGGCAATGAAAGGATGAGCCAGGCTATGCTCGTACAGCTCGGCGGGATAGGCCTTTCTATTGCCCTCGCCCAAAAACCGGCGGCCACTAGACGGATCTTTCAGGAAGCATACGGTGTCACAACCGAGGTCGCATACGTACTGCCTTACAGTCGGTTGCAGGAGGCGGAGGCGGATCGCATCGGGCTTGTGCTCATGGCAAAAGCCGGCTACGACCCGAGAGAGGCCGTTGCCCTCTGGGAACGGATGAACAGCAGAGAAAGCGGCCGGACCGTTGAATTCCTGTCGACTCACCCTGTTCCGGAATCGCGCATCAAGAACATCAGGTCCTTGATACCCGAGACGATGAGGTATTACAAAGGGAACAAGTAATGCAGAGACCGTGCCTCATAAAGTTGTTCGAAGGTTAACACAAAAAGAGAGGAAGGTAAAAGTCTCATGAGAATCGCGGTGGTCGGAATCGGCGGCGTAGGGGGGTATTACGGCGGAAAGCTTGCGCTGGCATACGCAGGCAAAGGGGAGCACGAGGTCGTCTTTGTTGCCCGGAGAGAGCACCTCCAGACGATCAGGGAAAAAGGCCTGTGTCTGATGACCCCCGAAGGGGAAAGATTGACGATCGTACCGACCCTGGCGACCGACCGGTCGGAGGAGGTCGGCACCCTCGACTTCGTCCTCTTTTGCACAAAAAGCTACGGCCTCGAAGAAGCCGCGCGGATGATCGCAGGAAATGTCCACAGCGGCACAGTAGTCCTTCCCCTTCTCAACGGTGTCAATATCAGCGAGCGGTTGAGAAAAGCTCTTCCCGGTTGCATGGTCTTGAACGGCTGCGTCTACATCGGCTCGAGTGTTGAAGGACCGGGTGTCGTTCATCACAAGGGCGGCTCCGGCCGGCTCTTTTTCGGTCCCGACCGGAACGAGGACGTCGAAAAATTCCGTTACCTCGAGGACCTCCTGCGCGGGGCGGGGATCAAGGCGGACCTGGTGGAGGATATTGCCGTTCAGGTCTGGACGAAGTACATCTTCGTCGGCCCCTTCGCCGGGATAACATCCCTGCGGGGCAAGACCTTCGGCGCCGTCCTGGAAGATGACGAAGACCGGAGAATGCTCCAGGGTCTGATGGCCGAGATCGGAACAATCGCAAAGGCTAAAGGGATACACCTGCCCGCGGACATCGTGGAGGAGTCACTCCGTAAAGGGGCGAGCTTTCCTTACGCCACTAAGACTTCGATGCAGCTCGATTACGAAAAGGGGCGGACGACGGAAACGGATATCTTCATGGAGTACATCGTTAACGCCGGAAAGGAATTGGGAATCGCCACTCCCATCCATGAGGATGTTTACAGGGGGCTGATGAAAAAAAGGTGAAACACCCCCCTTACCGTGCCGAACAAAAAAACCACCGTACTCGGCAAGTATGGCGGTTAATCTCTCCGCGTTAGTCTTCGACTCCGATAGCCCTGTTCCCTGCCCTGTGACAGTCGTTATCGGCCAGGGCTTATCTTTGCCGCCGCTCGTCCCGCTCAAGTGAAGGGATGAGCTGGAAATGTCAAGACATTTCAGAAGGTCGGGCCGTCCTTCTGTTTTCTCGGCCTCCAGGATGTCCTCGCCCGCAGAAGCTCCTGACCGTCCTGTTTGCGCAGAAGGAGATGAAAGAAGGAAAGGGTATCTTCCGCCACCCTCCCGGACCTTGCCGTGATCTCTTCACCCAAAAAGGCCTCGGTGAGGTAGTTGGCCTCCAGTTCGGTCAACACCGCCCCTTCCTGAATCTCAGGCGGCAGACCCCCCAGAATCCAGCGGATATAGCAGGCGCTGTTGGCGTGACGGTTGATGTCGAGGTCGTTATGCCGTACGGTGAAAATTTCTTCCCATTCATGGTTGTCGAGTCTCTCGATTTTGCCCAGAGCATTGTCGATGGGCGGCTCGACGGCTGGTGGGCGGAGGCGGTCGAGGACCGAACGGACGCGCCGCAAGGGCATCCTGGTCTTCGCATCGATCAAAAGCCAGGCGCTCACAGCGGCGGCAACGGGACCGCCGTCTCCGTCTGTCACGAAAAAATCCCTTAGAGCGAAGGGACCGCGGACGCCCGAAGGCCAGGTGCTGATGCCTATTCGGTCTCCCCAGCCCGGATAGGCATCCACCCTCAGCGCCAGGCGGGAAAGGACCCAGGTGACGTTATGAGATATGATCTGGTCAATCGATACACCCAGGGCGCGGGCGTGGTTCGCCGCCGCTTCCTGAAGGTAATTGTAGACAGAAAGAACGGAGATGTTTCCGTGAGGGTCGACCTCGTAAGAGCGGACCCTGTGCCCCTCGGTCCAGATTTCTCCGGCAACGTCTGCCTCTCCTTTTTCGTCCGCCAATCGTTTTTCGTTTTCTTCTACCATGATGAAACCCAGAGGGAATAGCTCGGATGGTCGTGAAGGGATTATATTCAAAGCCCGCGGGCGAGTCAATGCCCTCAGGGGTCGCGGAAGCGGAAAAGGTTGCACGAGAAGGCGATCCGTGGTTAACTGCGCTTAGATGTTCAAACGACACAGCGACAGATGAGGAGTGATAACCAGTTATTGAGGGATGGGAATAGGTGATGGAACGCAGGGGACGGATAAAGGCCTTACAGGACAAGATGGGCGAAGCAGGCCTTTACGGTGTCCTTCTCTTTTATTCCCGGGACATCTTCTATTACACGGGGACGGCCCAGCCGTCCTACCTCGCAGTCCTCCCTGGGGACCACCGTCTGTTCGTGAGGAGCGGCGTCGACTTCGCCTTGAACGACGTTTTCATCGATGTAGAGAAAGTTAAAGAGGAACGGCGGCTCGAAAACATCCGCCGAGAGTTCTTCCCCGATTGCCGGGAAGGAACGAAGATCGCGACGGAAACGGACGTCTTGACCGTAGAGCAATGGCTCCAGTTCAAGAAGGCCTTTCCCGGCTGCGAGTTTGCCGACATCTCGCCGCTCGTCTTAGAGCAGAGAATGGCAAAAGAGGCGGGAGAGGTCGACTGCATGCGCAAGGCATGCGAGGCGGTCCACAAAGGCCACGAGGCCGTCCTCGCGAATCTGCGCGAAGGCATAACCGAATTGGAGCTTTCGGCAATCGTTGAGAATGCACACCGATTGGCCGGTCACGAAGGGGTCTTTTTCATGAGGCAACCGGATTTCTTCATGAGCCGTGGGCCGATCTCTTCGGGGTCGAATCTTTTCAAGATGAGCGGCGTCGTATACACCGTAACCGGGGTCGGACTGAGCGCCTCCGTTCCGGCCGGGCCTTCCCGAAAAAAGATCAACCGGGGAGACCTGATCATGGTCGATATCCCCACCCACGTCGAGGGATACCACGCGGACCAGACGAGGACGTACTGTCTTGGCAAGGCTGACATGGCCGTCCACGCCATGTACAACGACCTGAGGGCGATCGCCGATTTTCTGATCCGTGAGATCAGGGCGGGCATGAGATGCGACGAGATATACCGGCTCGCCCTCGCGAAGGCGGAAGAGCTCGGACGTTCCGGACAATTCCAGAGCTTCGGCTCCGGGAAAAGGGGTCGTCTTATCGGCCACGGCATCGGCCTGGAACTGAATGAACCCCCGATCCCATCCGAATACGACCGATCCGAGATCGCGGAAAACTACGTCATCGCCCTCGACATCCACATGATGGACGAAGCCCTCGGTGTCGTTAAGCTCGAAGACATGATCCTGATCAAAAAGGGAGGAAACGAAATCCTGACGAAAAGCCCCCGGGAGCTTTTCGAGGTCGGATGTTAACGACGGCTGAAGGACAGTCATGAGGGAAGGTGCCCTTGGAGAAAATCAGGGGCATCCCTCTCACGGTTCCGGCCGTCCCCGTTCGTAGTCAACAAAGGAGAGGTGCGATGGTAAAGAACACCGTAAAGATGACCGTTGCAGCGCTGCTTGTCCTCTTCGTCTCGGCCGGCGCCGCTTCCGCGGCGGACGAAGTCCTCGCGCGCATCGGAAAAAGAGTGGTCACCCAGAAAGACATCGAATATCTCATCGCGCTGTACCCTGAAAACGAGCAGGCCTTACTCAAGGGAAGCGCGGAGTACCTTGAAGTGCTTTTGAAGAACATGGTCACCGTCATCGTCGTCTCCGACATAGCCAAGAAGAAGAGCTTCGATAAGAAGGGAGATATCGGAAAACAGGTCGAGATGATCGTGAACGAATACCTTGCCAGGGCTTACGTTGAACAAGAAATCCTGGGCGGAGTCACGGTGAGCGATGAAGAAGTCGAGAAATTCTATAAAGGCAATCAGTCGGCTTTCGAAAGCCCGGAGCAACTTCGCGTCAGGCATATACTGATCAGTGTCAAGCCCGGGGCGTCCGACGAGGAGAAAAATGCAGCCAGAAAAAAAACGACGGACATCCTGGAACGGGTCAAAAAGGGAGAGGATTTTGCCAAACTCGCCGAAGAACACTCCGAAGACCCGGGTTCAAGGCAGAAGGGCGGCGACCTGGGCTACATCGCAAGGAACACCACGATGCCGGAACTTGAACAGGCCGCCTTTGCTCTGGAAGTCGGGCAAGTAAGCGGCCCCGTGGAGACTGCTTTCGGCTTTCATCTTATCAAGGTGGAGGGAAAAAAGAAGGCCTCTATTGCGCCCTTTGACCAGGTAAAAGAAGAAGTCCGGCGCAAAACGCTCCAGGAGGCAAAACAAAAGAAGGTGAGCAGTTTCATCGACCAGGCCTTCAAGGACGCCGGCGTGAAATTCGTCACACCGGCGGGGGAGAAGAACAACTCCCCTTCTTTGACCCCTTAGCCCTGTGCCTTCTATTATGTCAGGATGCCTTCGTGCGGAAGGGCATACCGAAAACTTCCGCCCCCCCCATAGAGATGGGCAAAGCTGGCCAGACCCTCTTCTGAATGGAGAAAACGGGCAAGACTTGCGTCCGTCATAACCGGTACGCCCGCTTCCTGAAGGCCCGGGAATAGACTGTAGACCTCATAACCGCTCATAAGGTAACAATAGTCAAAATCATCGGGATCTTTTCCACGCCGGAGGGCATCCAGTCCCACGTCGTTTTCGTCGAAAAACCTTGTAAGGTCCTCCCGCCACCGGCGAGGAGCTTCATCCCCGGCTACTTCAGGACTCAGGCCGATGAAAGCTCTTTCGGTTTTAGCCGACTTTTCCTCTGACACGACATCCTCCAGTTTATTTCAGGATAGCTGCCTTATAAAGAGGGGCAATCATAATCCGTGCCAGAGGGAGTACACGGGCTACTTTTTACAAGTACAGAACATTACTCACAATGAAAGAACGGACAGACGCAAAGAGTCCCCGAGGCCGGCTTATGACTGCGTACCGGCCTTCGCAGTGGGAAGGTTTTTGCGCATATCCAATATCTGGGGCGTAGGAGACCTTGCCCAAGGATAGGTGAGAAAAAACGACCGGTGTAAAGTCAGAACTTACCGAAAAATTCCTGGAGCTCCCGGATGAATGAGACCTTAATATCCAGGTCAACACCGTCCTCGAACAGAAATTCCAAGGTAAAGACGATGTCGTAGTCCACTGCAGATGTCTTATACTCTTGAGTCGCCGTGACGACGATGTCCTTCAGCTTATCGATGATGTCGTGACGAGACAGGTCGATCTTTCTGATGATCAGATTGATCGCTTCCTTGGCGTCGGAAGGGTTTTCAAGGACGATTTCGATTCCGTCGAGCTTTTTGACCGCCTTGATGATCTTGTCTCTCTCCACCCTGATCTTCATACGCTTCCCTCGCAGGTAAACGTCTGCGTACCGTTTAACCGAACGACATCATCATAATGAATCGTTATGCCCGGGGTCAAGAAAAAACATCAGCGTTGACTTTCACTTGCTTAACCCCTAAAGTCGCTGAGGGTAATTCTATGCTTCTTCTTCTGTCTATATTTTTTGTGCTCTACGGAGCGGTGCATGTCTACGCCTTTGCGAAGGTGAAAACCGCTTTTGCGGTCGGCCTCCACAGTTCCCTCCTCCTGGGTGTCTGGATGGCGGTGATGACGGTTGCCCCGGTCCTCATCCGACTATTGGAAAAACACGGTTACGACCTTCAGGCACGCCTACTGTCCCATGTAGGGTACCTGTGGATGGGCTTCATATTTCTCTTCTTTTCCGCCGGTCTCGTGGTCGACGTTTACCGCCTGGCCGTGCAGGGCGTCGGGGTCGTGTCGCGCTATGACGTCGTGCCGCTGATGCCGTCCCCGCGGGTGTGTTTCTTTTTGCCCTTTTTTTGCGCCCTCTCCCTGGGAGTCTACGGGTATTTTGAGGCGAAAGACATCAGAACCGAAAAAATCACCATCCGGACATCCAAACTCCCGAAGGGTGTAGAAAAGCTGAGAATCGCACAGGTTTCCGACGTTCATCTCGGCTTGATCATACGGGAGGAACGCCTCCTGCGGATCATCGAAGAAGTAGAAAGGACGCAGCCCGACGTCTTGATTTCAACGGGTGACCTGGTGGACGGCCAGACCAACAGTCTTTCCGGGCTTGCGATACCCTTTGCCCGGATCAACCCCCGATACGGGAAATACGCCGTAATGGGCAACCACGAGTTTTACGCAGGACTTCCTCATGCCCTTGAATTCACCACACAAGCAGGATTCACCGTTTTGCGGGGCAAGGCCGTCAGTCCCGGTGGGGTGGTCAATCTTGTCGGGGTCGATGACCCGGCCGGTGAGAGCCTCGGCCTTTACAGGCACGTACCGGAAAGAGACCTGCTGACCGGCCTTCCCCACGAGAGATTCACCATCCTCCTCAAACACCAGCCCGTCGTCGAGGAAGATGTCCTCGGCATGTTCGACCTGCAGGTTTCCGGTCACACGCACAAAGGTCAGATATTTCCCTTCCGCTTGATAACCGGTGTTTTCTTCCGGTACAACACAGGATGGTTTGACCTCGGCAAGGGATCTCGGCTGTACGTGAGCCCCGGAACCGGGACCTGGGGTCCGCCGATCCGCCTCTTAGCCCCGCCGGAAGTGACGCTCTATGAGCTCCTCCGAGAATGACCTTTCCGCCTATAGTGTACCGACCGGACAAAAAATCCCGTGTTTCTTCGACCTTGAAAATTAAAGCTCGAGCGGTAACCTTTTAATGTCCTTGACCGGCTATTTCATTCCGTGATAGCTTTTTTACCGATTGATGTCCCAGTCTTTCCAAGCAAAACCACAAGGTCGGGAGGTTTGGAAATGGAAGTGGCGCTGCGCAAAGAGGATAATACAATGGTCGTCTCGGTCAAGGGCAGGATGGACGCCGTCTCCGCCGCTGATTTCGAAAAGATATTAGAAGATCAGTTGGCAGCCGGGGAGACACGCTTCATCCTGGATTTCAACGACCTGGAATACATCAGCAGCGCCGGTCTCCAGTGTATCCTAGCAGCGGCGAAACAACTTGAACCCAAACAGGGGCAGATGGCGCTCGCTGCCCTGAAGGGAATGGTCCGGGAGGTCTTCGAGATTTCCGGGTTCAGTTCCATCTTTCCGATCTATGAATCCGTGGACGCAGCGCTCGCTGATAGGTAACGCCCCATTTTGGGAGAGATGAGTCATGCTAAGGTTGAAATTGTCTTCCGGCATGGGAAGCCTGAGAAGTTTCGTTAGGTTTATTTCCGACTTTGCTCAAAGCCACAACCTCTCGGGGAAAAAGGTCCGTGAGGTCGAGCTCGCCGTCGAAGAGGCGATGGTCAATATTTTTTATTACGCCTATCCGGGAAAGGCAGGAGACGTGACGCTGGGATGTGAAATGAACGATGACGGACAGCTTGTGATCCAGATCGAGGATATGGGCGTCCCATTCGACATAACCTCCATCCCGGAGCCTAAGCTCTGTGCGGACATCAGGAACCGGAACGTCGGCGGTCTCGGCATATTTCTTATCCGAAAGATGGTCAACGAAGTCCATTACCGGCGCGAAGGCGACCGGAACATCCTGACCCTCATCGTCTATCCGGAACGGCGGACATGCGACGGACCCGACCGGAGTTTACTTTCGTCGCAGCAGGGAAGAAGGGTCTGAACGACACGGTATGGGCGATAAACCAAAAGTTAGGATAGAAAAATATCTACGAGGGTCGGTCTTAAACGACGTGGTCGAGCTCGAAAAGCGCGTCTGGAATAAGCAGGGGTACAGAGAAGTGAATGCACCGATGCTGTACTTCGAACTCGCTTACCTCACGAACGGCCTGGTCCTGACCGCCTTTGACGAAGGCCTTTACACGAAGGAGGAGCGGGCCGAGATGGCGAAGGCGGACCCCTGGTACGCAGACGACCATCCCATCGGTTTTCTGGCCTGCTTCGCGGACTTCGACAGGCGAGGTCATTTTTGGTACGGCGCGAGGATGGGTGTGGACCGACGGTACTGGGACAAGGACGTCGCCGACGCGCTACTCAAGATCCTGTACGAATGCGCCCTGGAGAGAGACATCGGCCGTATCCGCTGGACCTACGACCCGCTGGTGTCCAGAAACGGCTACATTTACATCCACAAGATGGGGGCGACGGTCAGCGAGATCGGTTTCGATTATTACAGCGCCGTTTTCACGAGCGATGAGTTCAACCGCGGCATCTCGACGGACCGGCTGATCGTAGAGTGGCAGGTCAACTCAGCACGGGTCAAAGAAAGGTTCGAAAAGGGGATATTGCCCCCCCTTCACGACACATCCGAGATGACGGAGGAAAACACCGTCAACGAAATCGAGCTCGACAAGCAAGGCCTGGAAAAACCGGGCGACAAACTGCTTTTCAACCTGAAGACGTCGCCGCTCTTCATCGAGATTCCCTTTAACCAAGACAAACTGTTGAAGGCCGACCGTGCGAAGACGCAAGCCCTGAGGGACAGGATCCGCGGCCTCTTTATGCATTATCTGGCGAGGGGTTACGTGGTCAGGGGTTTCGTCGTGAAAAAAGAACCCGACGGGCGAAGAAGGCCGTTCTACAGACTGGAGCGGGAGACCAAATTTCAGTCTCTGGACCTTTGATGGTCTTCAATGGAAAACCGACCCAAAAAGCGGAGGTGGAGGCCGACAATCGGGATCAGGACAAAAGTACTGATCGCCTTCATCGTGCTGCCCCTCGTCTCCATCGCCGCCTTCGGCTATTTCGCACTCAGCGACATCAGGAAAATCGGCGAGTACGCCCTCCTGAGCAGCACCGTCCTCGGAGAGAGCGCGGCAACCGACAGCTCAAGGGCCTTGGAACAGCTCGGTGAAACGATCATCGCGCAGAAGGCGGCCGATGTAGCGCTTCAGTGTAAGATCTTCATAGACGCCCACCCCGGGATGACCATCGAGGACCTTCAGCGTAGCCCGGAATTTCAGAAGATAGCCGTGCAACCCGTCGGGAAGACGGGCTACACAATCCTCTATGAGAAATCGGGAATAATGCGGTTCCACCTCAACCCGGAGCTCATAAACTTCGACATGCACAACTGGAGGGATAAACTGCCCGACTTCTGGCACATCTTCGAAAAAACCTTCGACGGAAGGCCCAACAGCGGATACTACGACTGGCAGGATGTAGACGGCAGTATCCGACGTAAATTCATGGCAATCGTGCCCGTGAGCGGGACACCGTACATGGTGGCAGCGACGACTTACATACACGAGTTCTCCATCCCCATGGAGGAAACAAAAAAGAAGATTTCTGAGGCTACCCGCAGCATAAACGCCCACGTGAACCAGATGCTGGGCGGCATCTACGCCACCTTCATCCACTTCATCATCATCATGGTCATCGCTATCCTTGTCATCTCTTTCTGGCTTTCCCGGACGATCACAAGACCTATCGTAGCCCTGACGGAGGGGGCGAAGGCCGTAGGCCGTGGCGAGCTGGACTACCGCGTCGAGGTGACCACCGACGACGAATTCGGAACCCTGGCCCGGGCCTTCAACAGGATGGCCTCTGACCTCAAGGAACACATGTCGGAACTGGCGCGCACGACAGCCGACAAGGAAAGTTTCCTCAAGGAGTTGGAGATCGCCCGCCGCCTCCAGAGAAGGTTGCTACCCGATCAGCCGCCGAGTATACTCGGTTACGATATCGCCGCCGACAACATGCCCGCCCGGGAGGTGGGCGGCGATTTCTTCGACTTCATCCCCATGACGGAGGACCGGTGGGGGTTCGTGATCGCCGACGTATCGGGGAAAGGCATAACGGCGGCCATCTTTATGGGTCTCTCAAGAACGATCGTCCGAGCCACTATGACGAGAACCCTCGACATATCGTCCTCCCTGCAACAGGCAAACGACCTCATCTGCCGGGATTCCACCTCGGGCATGTTCGTAACGCTCTTCTATGCAGTCCCGATTCCGGAGGAGAGAAAACTACGGTACGTCAACGCCGGACACAACCCGCCGCTGCTGCTCAGGAAGGGCTCCGATGAGATGGTCGCCCTGAGGGGTAAGGGGATAGCTCTTGGGGTGAAACAAAACATCCGCTTGGAAGAAAACGTAATAGACATCGGCCCCGGCGATACCCTCATCCTCTACACCGACGGTGTCACCGAGGCGGTCAACGAAAAGGGCGAGGCCTTCGGGGAAGAGCGGCTCAAACTTGCCATCCGTGAGAGCCGCGATGCCACGGCCCGGGAGATCATTCTCCGGATACAGGACGCGGTCATTGCCTTCGCCGGCACCATGCATCAGTTCGACGACATCACCCTGTTGGTCGCCAAGGTCAAATAAGACAACCTCGTAAAAAAATCGTGCCGGGCTCGTCTAACCAACCCTCTTCCCGCAGAATAACTTCATCACGAAAGAAACCACCGTTTCGCCCCGCTGGTTCTTGATCAGGTTGCGGACGGTCAGTATCCCTTTGTCGTTACCCTTATCGGTTATGTCGATGACTTCAACCTCGCAGTGAATAGTGTCGCCTATCTTGGTGGGCGCCGTGAACCTAACCTCCTCCATACCGTAAAATGCAATAAAAGACTTCGGAAGATAACTCGAATAAGGCCCCAACCGGAAGGGCAAGGCCATTCCGATACTCAAAGTCAGCATGCCATGGGCAATTCGGCCCTTGAAAGGCGTCCCGGCGGCATACTCCACGTCCGTGTGGAGAGGATGCCAGTCCCCGGTGAATGCCGCAAAGTTGACTATGTCCGCTTCGGTAACTGTTCTTGCCGGTGATGCCATCACCTCACCGACAGTGTAATCGTCAAGATAAAGGTGCTCCTTCGTCATTTTTCCCTCCTCGATTTATTTTGATCGCCGCCAAACCGCTTTCCGAACACCTCTACCCCTATCGGCACTACGCCCCCTTCTGCCGAAATACGGGGAACAAGGTAAGAAGTAAGAAAACTCATCAATAGGCCTTGACCTCCTCCTCTCCCCGAAGGACGCGCAGGCCGCCCTCGGCAAGGGCTAACATCTCGTCTTCACCGGGATACACGAACAAGGGCGCCAGGAAGCCGACCCTCTCTTCGATCAGACCCCTCAACATCTTTGAATACGCAAGCCCTCCGGTGAGGATAACGCCGTCCACCTTACCTTTCAAGACCGTGGTCATGGCGCCGATGTCTTTGGAGATCTGATAGGCCATGGCTTCAAAAATAAGTTCTGCCTTTTTGTCTCCTCCCCTGATCATCTCCTCGACCTTTTTCGCGTCCGTGGTGCCAAGGTATGCCGCAAGTCCGCCCTGCCCCACGAGCCTCGTCTGGAGCTGTTTCCTTTCCAGTTTAGAAGATGCGGCGAAGTCGAGGAGTTCCAAGGTGGGGAGGGCACCGGCCCGCTCCGGAGTCAGCGGGCCTTCGCTCAGGCCGTGAGTACAATCTACCATCCGGCCCATCCGATGGGCGCCGATAGAAACACCGCCGCCTAGGTGGGCCACAACGACGTTGATCTCCTCGTATTTTTTCCCCAACTTCGCGGCGTACCTCCTGGCCGCCATCTTCTGGTTCAGGGCGTGGGCGATGCTCCTGCGCTCTATCTCGGGGATGCCGGAGACCCTGGCAAGAGGCTCTAACTCGTCGGTGCTCGGCGGGTCGATCACGATCGCGGGCATGCCGTACTTTTTCGAGAAGTCGAGGGTAATCGACGGCCCCAAACCTGATGGGTGCCTGCCGTACTTTTCTTCCAGGAGGTCTCGGCACATGGCCTCGTCCACTTTGTAAGCGCCGGCGGGGGCCGGCCTTCCGAGACCGCCACGGCTCACTACCATTTCAACCTCCTTCAGGTCGATCCCGTTTTTCTCCAAGAACTTGACAACGTCTTCCTCACGAAGGGGAAGCTGCTCGGCCAGAGAAGAAAAACGGGCCAGGTCTTCACTACTGTAACGGATGTTTTCGAGAGCCACCGGTTCCCGGCCCCTAAAGAAGGCGACCTTCGTCGATGTCGAACCTACATTGATGACAAGAAGGCGATTCCCGTTATCCATTGTCTACTCCTTTCCGGCAGGTCAAGCTCGCCAGGGCGATCTCCACCACCCTGTTCTCGTCGGAGATGAAGGGGATGGTCAAGACCACCGGTTTCGTGGTTCCCAAGACCACACCAACCGCCGGCATCTTTCCGAAGAAGACCAGCGCCTCCGCCAGGAGATAGCCGGTGTCGACCTCGGGGACGAGGTAGATGTCGACGTTGCCGGTCACGACGCTCTGAACGCCTTTCCGCCCCGCCGCGGCCTCACTCAGGGCACAGTCTATGTCGAGAGGCCCTTCTACCAGGGCCTTCCCGAATTGCCTGCGCTCCGCCATCTTGGAAAGAACCGCCGCGTCCAGGGTGGAAGGGATACCGGGGTTGACCTGCTCGATCGCGGAGAGGACCGCCACCTTCGGCGATTCGGCGCCCAGCAACCGGTCAAGATGGAGGGCGTTCTCGAGGATGGCCTGTTTCTCGACGAGCCCCGGGTTGTTGTTCAGGAAGGTATCCGTCACCGAAATCAGCTTCTCCGTCTTCAAAAGCTGGAAGACGGAGGCATAGCTAACGACCCGGGCTTTTTTCATGCCGCTTTCTTCATCCAACACGGCACCCATCAGGGCCCGCTGCGTAAGGCCGCCCTGCATCAGGATGTCGCCCTTGCCCTCACGCATCAGGGTGAGCGCACGATTCAGGGCCGCCTTCCGGTCTTTCTCATTGAGAACTTCGTTGGGGTAAGACCAGAGGTCGGTTTTGCCGATAAAGGCCTTCAACGATTTTTCGTTTCCGATCAGGATGGGTGATACGAGACCGAGGGCGGCAGCTCGCGAAAGAACATCTATGTCCTCTCTACCGGGGAAAGGTACGACGACTCTTTTCACACCACCCTGCTTGGCCGCCGCCAAAATGTCTTTGAAGGAATCTATCATCTCATCACACTCCCTTCTCCATACGATCGGCAAGCACAACGCACATGGCGATCTGCTGGACGATGTTTTCGCTGAAATCGGACCGTGCGGGAACACATACAGGCCCCCGCGAGGTGGCAACAAGAGAACTGCGGGTCACGTCGAGGAAAAAATCGAGCTTACAGATGATGTTGCCCGTGTCAAGACAGGGTACGACCAGGATGTGGGGCATCCCCTCCAGCCTGACGGCGCCGTAATCCTTCATCCTAACCCCGCCGCCGAGGAGGATGCCGGCGAAGGAAGTGGCGTCGACGACCTCACATTCCCCGAAATCACCGGACGCGGCCGCCTTCTTCAACGCCAGAAAATCCCTGCACGAAGGGAGAATACCGCCTACCTCACGCTGACCAGAAAGGACGGCGATCTTGGGCCTCGGATACCCCATGAGGTGGTAAACAAAGACGGCGTTACTAACGATCTCCCTCTTGGCCTTGAGGTCCGGTTTGATGTTCACGCCCGTGTCGGTGAAGGCTACCAGGTGGTCGACCCCGGGTATCTCCCAGAATGTCACCACGCTCACTGTCATACCGGAACCTATCTTGGCCTCCTGACGGATGATCGAACGGTAGACGTAAGACGTGGGAATCTGACCCTTGCTGACTATCGGCAACTCCCCCGAAAAAAGCATGGCGATACCAAGGTCGGAGATGGCCTGCTGGTCGGTCCCGGGAATCTTCCGGAACTTGCCGATGTCGAACCCCACCTTCTCCGCAACCCGCTCCATCTTCTCTTCATTGCCGATGAGGACGGGCTCGATGTAGCCCATCTCCCAGCTTATCCTGACGGCCTTCATGAACTCCTCATCTTCGGGTGCGAGAACGGCCAACTTTTTCGGACCCTTCTCACCGGCAATCCGGGAAAAATCAGCTAACGACTTGATCATCGAAGACTCCTTTATATGAAAATATTCACAA
>DIEZ01000024.1:3921-8422 GCA_002418885.1 Syntrophaceae bacterium UBA5761 | reverse complement strand
CAGGGACTCGTCAAAGTGGTGGTGGGATTTTGTATGGAGCGTGGTTCAGGGTTGGTAGACGAGGGTTGAGGAGGTTGCGTGCAGGGCAGACGGGAGGCGATCAAGGTCAAGAGAAGGGCAGATAGTCACGGAGAGGCACAGGACGGCGCAGCGTTCATGTTGTCGGCTGAGCGTGATTCGGAGACGGTGGTCGGTTATGCGCCGACAAGGGACAGGACGCGATAGGGTTTGGCGACCAGAGAGCGGATTGCGTGTGCGATGTTTTTATAACCGCGCAGCCGCAGCAGATTGCCGGCGAGGTTCCGCAGGGTGGCCGGCACCCGTGGGCCTGACTGCGTACGCACCTGAGATCGATCTTCGTCGAAGGTCACATCCCGCACGTAGTGACTCTTGTTTTCGATACCCCGGTGGCCGCGGTTGAGGGAGAGAAGCTTCTCGGGGTCAGCGCGTTCGGGAGATAAACTGGTAATCAGGTAAGCGGTTTCCTGGTTTATTTTTCCTGTTTTCAGATTTTCCCGAGAACGTTCGATGCAGGCCACCTGGCGGCAATGGGGAAAATCCAGATACCCATTGAGATCCGTGGAGGTCCGGATTCTCCTGGTTTCCAGACGCCCATGCCCCTTGTCCGCCCGTTCATGCCGAGGGGGGAAACCCTCGTTCAATCTGAGGTAAGCGATGTCTTCTTTGATGCTTGCTTGATTGTCCTTGACGGTCAAACAGTAATCGGCCTGTTTGTCACGAGGAAACGGGCCAGTTCTTTCTGCGTATGGAGTGCATCCGCCGTGACGATCCAGCCTCGAAGATCCAACGGCGCCAACAGTGGTTTTGCCTCCGGAATCTCATTGGTCTTGGACGAGACTTCTCTTTGCGCAATCGTCAGGCATTCCTGGTGGAGAAAGGCAGACAGGAGATGCACCTGGCGCCCGTCTGCACGGCGGGCGCCCCGGACGGTCTTGCCGTCGATGCCGCCGGCCTGTCCCGAAGCTTGCCGGCACACCCAGGAAGAGATGGCCTCATCCACCTTGTCCGCATCGATTCTCTGTAAATGCCGCCGAAAGGTCGGTTCGCTGGGAGGAATGTAGCGGTTCCCCTTCTTGCGGCACCACAGACGTTCCAGCACTTTCTGGGAACACTGCGCCGCCCAGTGGGCAATCGCTGTGTAGCTCCCGGCACCCACATACCACGGCGCACACAGCCAGGGCGATCAGCGAGATATTGCGGTGACGAACCCCTCGCTTCTGTCGGGATCGGATCGCTCAGCCGCTCCCGGGCATCTTTGTTCAGAGGCAACACAAAGATCGCTTTGGACTGCCCATGATGGGTATACCCCCGGGCATTCTTTCTATAGCCTCGGGTGTGTCCCAGATACTGCCAGTTGGCCGCCTTGTAACAGGCACCGGTAAAACGGGCCGTGTCCACAAAGGTCTCTGCCAGAAACACCGGGTGGCCGTGAACTCGATCCCAATCATCGGAAACACGCTTCACATTCAGGCTCAACACCTTCGATGCCAGATTCGGAATCCGAATCCCCGGCAAAATCAGGAAACGGGCGTTGTTGACAATCAACGAAAGCCGCTGCCATTGCACTGCCGGAACCCAGCCAATCCAGGCATCGCGCGGCCGGCATTTGAAGGCCGCCGCGGACCAACCCAGCAAGGCTAACCACCTCTCTGGAACCTCCGCAACATAACGAAGCGATTCCCCCACCAGGCTCTGAAATCCCAGGTAATGGTGCGCCGACATCAGCCTGTCCCACTCACCACGCTCTCCAGCATGAATGGGACGCACAACAACGTCTGAAAACCGTATGCGGATAAACTCTTCGGAAAAGTATGGGTATCTGTTCATGCCCAACCTGTACCATAACGCCCAGCTTAACGCCGGCTCTTTCTGATTTTTAAATTATCTCCATCCCATCACCACGTAAATGACGTGGCCCTGGCCGCTGAGCACATCATTCGAGCTGTCACAGCCCCTTCATCATTGTTTATGACCGGGGGGATGTGCTATGAAGAGCAAAACCGTCGGGGGTTGACAGAAGGCACCGAGCTCTCTGTGCGCCAAGATACGATGCAAAAATCAGAAGACCGGAAACAGGACGAATATTACATGAAACGCGCCCTGCGCCTCGCCGCGAGAGGGGCGGGACGGGTCAGCCCGAACCCCATGGTGGGGGCAGTCGTCGTTAAAGACGGCAGCGTCGTCGGCGAAGGATTCCACGAGAGGTTCGGGGAAAAACATGCCGAGATCAACGCACTCGAAAGGGCATCCGAAGCGGCAAGAGACTCCACGGTCTACGTTACCCTGGAGCCGTGCACTCATTACGGTAAAACGCCCCCCTGCGTGAACCGCCTCATCGAAGCGAGGCCGGCGCGGGTCGTCATCGGGACGGCGGACCCCAACCCGCTGGTGTCGGGCAAGGGCGTGAAGACCCTGGAAAAACAAGGCATCGAGACGGTCGTGGGAGTCCTCGAAGAAAGCTGTCGCGCCCTGAACGAGGCTTACTTCCACTTCATGCAGACGGCACGGCCTTTCGTGACCGTTAAATTCGCCCAATCCATTGACGGAAGGGTCGCCACCGTAACGGGGAATTCTCAGTGGGTCAGCTCCGCACCTTCGCTCCGTCTCGCCCACAGAGAGAGGAGCCTTCACGACGCCGTCCTCGTAGGAGTGGGGACCGTCCTGCAGGACGACCCCGAGTTGACGGTAAGGCTCGTGCGGGGGAGAAACCCCCTGCGTGTGATCCTTGATTCGCGGTTGAGGACCCCGCTCGGGGCGAAGGTACTTAGAGACCAGGACAGGGCGAAAACGCTGGTCGTCACGACGCGGCTGAGCGACCGTGAAAAACGGGACGAACTCCACCGGATCGGCGTAGAAACCCTGTCTCTCCCCGGAGGCCGCACCGGCGGCGTCAGCCTCGCGAGGTTCCTCGAAGAACTGGGTAAACGGGGGGTATCTTCCCTCCTCGTAGAGGGGGGTTCCGAGGTCATAACTGCCTTCCTCCGCGAGAAGAGGGCCCAGAGACTCCTTGCCGTCATCGCCCCAAAAATAATCGGCAAGGGCGTCGAGACGGTGGGCGACCTCGGCATCAAGCAGGTGAGTAACGCCCTCCGCCTGCGCTTTCGGAAGGTTTCCCGTCGCGGTGACGACGTGGTCATCGACGCCCGTGTCGGCGAACAAGACTGACGGTGAAACCTCGTCTTTCAAGACAGAGAGCCGACGATTCTTTCTGCGGCCTTCATCCCGTCGACCGCAGAGCTCACGATGCCGCCGGCATACCCAGCGCCCTCTCCGCAAGGATAAACCCCCCGAACCGCAATACTTTGGCCGTCCTCGCCGCGCAATATCCGAACGGGAGAGGACGTCCTGGTCTCCACCCCTACGAGCACGGCCTCCGAAGTGAGAAAACCGGGCATTTTTTGCTCGAACAGAACTAATCCTTTCCGCAGCGCCTCGCAGACGAAGGACGGTAGAACCTCCCTGAGCGGGGCGACGACGACGCCGAGTCTGAAACTCGTCGGCCCTACATCACGACTTTCTTTATCGTAGACGAAGTCCGTCAGCCGCTGCGCAGGCGCGCGGTAGTCGCGCCCCCCGAGAACAAAGGCCTTTTCCTCCCACTGTCTGCGGAAGAAAACTCCGTTCAGAGGGGAGGGTCCGGCGAAATCTTCCGTCCGGACATTCACCACGACGGCGCTGTTCGCGAAAGGGCTGTTCCGGCTGTACAGGCTCATACCGTTCGTGACCACCCCCCCTTTTTCGGAACTGCAGCCGATGATCCGGCCGCCCGGACACATGCAGAAGGTATAGACAGAGCGGTTCAGGCCCGGAACGTTGACGGCGAGGAAATAATCCGCCGGAGGAAGCTCCGGGTGGCTCCACCATCTTCCGTACTGTATCCGGTTTATGAGTTCTTGCGGGTGCTCGACCCTCAACCCCATGGCAAACGGCTTGGCTTCGAGCCGCACACCCCGCTCCATAAGCATCCTGTAAGTGTCCGCCGCACTCTGACCGATGGCGAGGACAAGATGGCCCGTCCGGATCTCTTCGCTTTCGTTGACGACGACCTCTGCTATTTCTCCCCTCCGGACTATGATGTCCGAAACCTTTGCCCCGAAACGGACCTCACAACCAAGCCGGACCAACTCCCGCCGAAATTCCGCAACCACCTGCCTCAATCGGTCTGTTCCCACATGGGGTTTCCCGTCGGTCAGTATCTCAGGCGGGGCGCCGAAGTCGACAAGCACCCTCTTGACCATGTCGATCTTACTATCCCTGAGTCGCGTCGTCAGTTTGCCGTCGGAAAAAGTCCCTGCGCCGCCCTCGCCGAAATGGACGTTGCTCTCGGGGTCCAGTATCCCCCTCTCCCAGAAAGAGGCCGCGTCGGCTATGCGCTGTTGCAGGGACCTGCCCCGCTCGAGGAGGATCACGGGTATTCCCCGGGACGCCAGTGTCAGAGACGCGAAAAGACCTGCGGGACCGCTCCCGACGACCACCGGCC
>DIEZ01000024.1:630-3886 GCA_002418885.1 Syntrophaceae bacterium UBA5761 | reverse complement strand
AGCTTCAGCTTGCCGCCCACTCTTTCTATCACTCTTTCCTCGTCGGGAAGTGATACGTCCAAGACGCAGACAAAACGGGGAGGTCTGTTTCTCCTTGCGTCGAGCGACTTCCTGACCAACCTTTCCACCCGGACGTGTTCCACAGGGACACCGAGAAGCTCGGCCGCCCGCCGGACAAGGAGGGACTCGTTCTCGCCAAGATTCAAAACTACATCGAATAAACGCACCATTTCTTCAGAACCCGTATGAATCCTCGAACGCCCGTTGTGCCTCCTCAACAAGGAGCCGCTCCTGCCCCTGGTATTTGGGCGAAAAATGGAACAGAACCATCCGTTTCACGCCGGCCCTTTTTGCCAGCTTCCCGGATTGCAGTGCAGTCAAGTGATGTTTTTCCGCGGCCCTGTCGGCGTCGGCCTCGAGGAACCCGGCCTCGATGAAGAGAATTTCAGCCCCCCGGGCAAGGTCCTCTATCTTCCGGGCGTCTACTTCGCTATACAGGACATCGGCAACATAGGCGATCTTCTTCCCCGTGGTCAGTTTCACGACTCGATCCCGGAGGACTCCCAGGGGGAAAACTTTCTCGCCCGCCGCCGACGGTGCCCTGATCGGTGTGTCATCGGAGTCATTTCTCAGGATTCGCCTCTTCAGGTCCAAGAGCCAGGGCCCGGTGGCCAACCCCATCTCCTCGAGCACGTTCTTCTTGATGTTGACCCTCGTCTTCTCCTCCAGGGCAAAGGCCAGGCAGGGAACCTTGTGGTGGAGGAAGACGGCCCTTACCAAAAAGAAGGGGTCATCCAGCAACACCCCGTCGAAATCCTTTTTCGCCCGGGGCGCGACCGGCCTGAACGCCTCATTGCACCGGTACTCCTTGGTCATCACGTGGCTAGGGTGGACTTCGGCGACGGAAAGGATAAAATCATTCGTATAATTCTCCACGAGATTCCACGTATATGCGGCGAGTTTGCCCTCTACGTTCCTCATGAATCCCGGTGGCCCGAAGAGGGCGAGGTGCTTATCCCGGCCCAAACAGACTCTCAGCAGGTGGTCGAAACCGATAAAGTGGTCCATGTGGGTGTGGGAAACAAAAATGCTATTGATTTTGAGGAGTTTTCGAGAAGGCAGGGCATGTATGTCGCCGAGGTCGAACATCAGGGCCTCCCCTCTGAATTTGAGCTCGACATAAACCCCCGGGTCACCGAAGGGGTCGTTAACCAGATAGGCATTGAACATGGCAACTGTCGGCCGTGAGCGTTATCCGGGCGGCCCCGAATATCCTCGCCTCCGACCTCACGCTTCCTTGGATTAGAGATTTTAGTCGGAGATTTTAATTCGTTCTCTCTCCGCGGGCAATCGTAAATTTCCCGCTGCTACTTAAAAAAGGTTTGACAATGTCGATAACTCAAGTTATTCGCAATCAGTTGTCTTGGGCTTCCGGCGGAATCCCTTGGAAAGCCGGCTTTCGACCCGAACGGTTGCACGGAAGCGAGGCTCAACACGACAAGCCGCAAGGTGTTCCGCGAAGGGCCCCGGTGAAAGCTCGAGTCGAAATGCGTAAATGTCTTCTACCACCGTCACCCCGACAAAAGAAAGGGCGCTTCAGGAACGAATGAAGTGCCTCGGCGTTTCCGACGACGACATCCGGGAAACCTTCATCAGGTCTTCGGGACCCGGTGGCCAGAAGGTGAATAAAACGTCGTCGGGTGTTTACCTCGTCCATCTGCCCACGGGCTTGGCCGTGAAATGCCGGCAGTCCCGTTCGCAGGCAGTCAATCGGTTCCTGGCCCGCCGCCTCCTTTTGGACAGGATAGAGCGTATACAAAAGGGCACAGTCGAGGCGGAAAGAATACGGGTCGAAAAAATAAGACGACAGAAAAGAAGGCGCTCACGGCGCGCCAAAGAGAAGATTCTCCAGGAAAAACACCTTAAATCGGAAAAGAAAACGCTGCGTTTTAAGATCGAACTCGACGAATGAACAGCAAGCCCATTGCCCGCCTTTAAAAGCAACTTTCTTCGCAAGAGGCCCGTAATCCGCTGCTCCACCACTCCCGTCCTTATCGACCGAAAAACGCCATGAGTGTATGATAACTACCCTGAACAGACAAAAAAAGGGAGGGGAAGTCCGTTTTTTTGCTTCCTCTCCCTTCGCAAATGAGGCCGTATCTTAACCGGCGATTACCTTCAACAACGGGTTGGCGTAAAGAATGATGAGAGAAACGACGAGCGCGTAAATCGCGACCGATTCCGCCATCGCGAGACCTACCATCATGGTCAGCAGGATCTTTCCCTGTGCTTCAGGGTTTCTTCCTACGGCGTTCGCACTGCCGCTTGTCGCCTGCCCCATGCCGTGGCCGGTTCCTTGAGCACCCAACCCAATCGAGAGACCGGCGGCTATCAGGGAGCATCCGACGACGATCGCCTTGGTGTAATCGACGCATCCCTCGGGGGCCGCCGCTGCCTGTGCTGCCGTCACAAAAGGCGTGAACACCAGCAATCCAAACAGACTCAAAAGAGAAGCTGCAAATATCTTTGCTTTCCTCATTTTTACCATCCTTTCGTTTAATTTCGACCTTTCTTACCATTGCCGTTTTTTACTTCTTCTGTCTTATCTTGCCGCCTTCCTTCACCCCCCTTCTACGCTCTTTTTCTTACTCAACTGAAGTTTTTTAGCTTCAGGAAAAAAAATTGTCAAGAATTATTTGGTTATGTTATTGTCCACTTCGGCTTTTTCTGCCTCTGAAAGAGATGAGGTGCAAGGCAAGAGAAAAAACGGCGGAAATAAACGTCCCAGGCCGAGATTGTGGACGATGGAAGAGCAGGTCAAAAAAACGGGAAAGGCACTCCAGGGAGAAATCCCCGTGGAGAAAAGGCCGTTCCGGATGATCGCCGAAGAAATCGGGACTACCGAGGAAGATGTCATCAATGCCATCAGGAAGATGCGCGGTGATGGGACGATCCGAAAGTTCGGCGCAATCCTGAGGCACCGGAAGGCCGGCTATACCGTAAACGCGATGGTTCTGTGGTCGGTAAAGGCGGAGGATGTCGAAGAAAAGGGGAAGGCCTTTTCCGCGTCAAGAGAAGTGACCCACTGTTACGAAAGAACACCGGCCTTCGACGGAAGGTACAATATCTTCACCATGGTCCACGCTCGGGAAGGCGAGGAAATCCTGGAAGTAGTGAAAAGGTTGTCAGCGACGGCGGGCGTCGGCGATTTCGAGGTCCTCGAAAGCATAGAGGAGTTCAAGAAGAGCAGCATGGA
>DIEZ01000024.1:370-537 GCA_002418885.1 Syntrophaceae bacterium UBA5761 | reverse complement strand
GAATGAGTTCTTATTCGAGGAGGCGAAGAAATACATCCCCGGAGGCGTGAACAGCCCTGTGAGGGCGTTCCGGGCGGTGGATTCGACGCCTTTTTTCGTGGCCCGTGCTGCGGGGTCGAAGGTCTATGACGCCGAAGGAAGCGAATACGTCGATTACGTCTCCTCAT
>DIEZ01000024.1:0-359 GCA_002418885.1 Syntrophaceae bacterium UBA5761 | reverse complement strand
CACCCCCGTGTCCTGGAAGCCGTGATAAAAGCCGCGGAGAGAGGCACGAGCTACGGCGCACCGACGGAGGCGGAAACTGAGATGGCGCGGATGATCGTCGACGCCTTCCCGTCCATCGACATGGTGCGGATGGTGAGCTCGGGGACAGAAGCGGCCATGAGCGCCGTCCGCCTCGCCAGGGGGTTTACCGGGAGGGAAAGGGTCGTCAAGTTCGACGGTTGCTACCACGGCCACGTCGATTCGCTCCTCGTCAAGGCCGGCTCCGGCATAGCGACGCTCGGCATCCCGGGGAGCCCCGGGGTGCCGACAGAACTCGCGGAATTGACTGTTTCCCTGCCCTTCAACGACCTGGACGCTTT
>DIEZ01000052.1 GCA_002418885.1 Syntrophaceae bacterium UBA5761 | reverse complement strand
CGGCACGTTGCTGAGCGCGGGCGGAACGAGCGGGGAAGCTGTCACGGCCGTGAACGCCCTCTACGGCGCATCGACGGGCACCATCGAGGGCGGTCCCGTAGAGGGAATCAAACAGGCCGCGGCCATGGTCAGCATGACGGGTTTGGTGGCGAGCGAGATGATGACAGGTTATCAGCGTGGTGGTTTGGTCACTTCCGGGGCGTTGCGGGTTCTCTGGAGCGCGGTGTAGCCGCCTTCATGGGCGGTAAGTTGGTAGAAGGTATCGCCGGTAAATCGGGGGCCTGGTGGGCGGGGAAGGCCAAGGGCAACGCGCCGGTGCTTAGAGGGGTAAACCGGGCCTTACCGTAGACGAGTTCATTGAGGGGCAGTCCTTCCAGTTGGCCAAGAACACGGCGCAGCATCGTATCAACGAGTACCGGGAGACCGCGAAAAAACTTGCCGCCGCCAGGGCCGCTAAGGCCGATGCCGTAGAGATCGCGGCCCTCGAGGCAAAACGGCTCCAGCAGGCCGCCAAGCTCAACGACGATTTCCTCGCCAAACGAATCCTGAAGGCCGAGGGCAAGGCGTCCCGTGCCGGTCGCATCGGCACGGCGGGGGCCGAGCTGGAGCAGGATTTCGCTCAGGCCGTCGAGACGATCCAACGCACCCAGGTCGACCCTGCCTTCCGGAGAGCGGTCAATGACGCGGGCTACCACTGGCGGAAGAAAGCCCCCGGCGGCACCTGGCGGAAGTCAGGCGACCGCCGCTTCAAGGACATGCGCCACGGGGACGCCGGCAAGACCGTCAATACCGACCGCGACCTCGCGCTGGAGGAGATGCAGAACAGTCCCGGGGAGGTGTACCAGCTCTACAAGGGCGACAAACCCGTCAATCTTTCGGAGGCGGAAAAGGACCTCCAGGAGATGTACAACCGGGCTTACGAGGGTGCAACAGGCGGCAACCCGCGTTTAGCCATGCAGAACATCACTACCTCGCGCTCTCTGGAGGCGTACAAGGACCTCGCGTACATCCATCTCAACGATCCGGCCAACATCGAACGGATCAACAAGGGCTGGGCCGGGCAAGCCGCGGATGTGCTTCAGTACAAGGTGACCCACGCCGGCGCCGGTCAGGGTGAGCTTTCTACGCTCATCAAGAAGATCGACGGCGCGAACCAGGCCGCGAAGGACATCGACAAGAGGCTCCTGCCGTTGCTCAAGGCCGGCCGTGCCAAGGCGACGGGCAAGAAGGCCGTCGAACTGGACCAGGATATCGAGCGTTGGCGCTCCATCCAGAAGGCGCTCGACGGGGTCGAGCGCGACTNNAGCGACCCCGTCGCGGCCGGCCGCCAACTACGGGTCCTCACGGGATTGGACGGCATCGGCGAGGTGACAAATCTCGTGGAAAAGGCCTTCCTCGGTGCCGCGAAGATGCTGTGAAATCCCTCCCTCCCTCCCTCCCTCATCACATCTAAGGGGTGACATAATCACATTGCATTGACAAAGGGGGACAAGTTTGTCTTGACAATATGCTGAAAATAACATAGATGGACGCCGGTCGATTTTGCGTTGAAATTTCTCTAAAACTCAGGATTATTCAACCGCCCGGGGGGCGATACATCGAAAAGGGGGTCCTATGGGAAAGGTGATTGGCTCCGATGAATACGGCAGAAGAGTGGCAAAACATTACAGGAAGTTGATGGAACATTGCAAGGTCAACCTGGACCGGATAGAGGCAGAGTATCCCGAGCCCTTCCTCAATTTCAAGGAATTGCTGAAAGAGCGCGGGGTAAGCCGGCGGGCGTTCCTGAAATGGACCTCCGCCATGACGGCGGCACTGATGCTTCCCCCGCTGTTCCGCCCCGTGGTTGCGAGGGCGGCGGAGGCCTTCGGGCGCCTGCCCGTTGTCTGGTTGCACTTTGCTGAGTGCACGGGCTGCAGTGAGGCCTTCCTCCGTTGTTCCTACCCCAACGTGGACGACATTCTTTTAGAAACCATTTCCCTCGAGTACCACGAAACGCTCATGGCCGCCGCCGGTTACCAGGCAGAGCAGAACCTCGAGAAGTGTATGCAGGACTTTGCCGGTAAGTTCATCTGCGTCATCGAAGGAGCGCTTCCGCAAGGGTTGAGAGGCCAGTACCTGAGGCTCGGCCCGAAGGGAAAGACGGGAATCCAGATAGCCAAAGAAGTGGTATCGAAGGCCGCCGCCGTGGTCTGCATCGGGAGCTGCTCGGCCTTCGGCAATGTCCAGGCAGCCCGGCCGAACCCGACCGACGCCGCCGGTGTCGGCAAGGTTCTCGGGATAAAGACGGTCAATATCGCCGGTTGTCCGCCGAACGGTGTCAATTTCACGGGTACGGTCCTGCATTACCTCATGTTCGGCGACCTGCCCGCCCTCGACCCCCTCGGACGGCCCATCTGGGCTTACGGGAAGAGAATCCACGATGTCTGCGAGAGACGTCCCCATTATGATGCCGGCGAGTTCGTGGAGGAGTGGGGGGATGCTGGGGCAAAGAAAGGCTGGTGCCTATACAAGGTCGGCTGCAAGGGTCCTTACACTTACGGCAACTGCGGGAAGGCACGGTACAACGATGCCGTATCGTGGCCTGTCATGGCCGGTCACGGCTGTATCGGCTGCTACGAGCCGGGTTTCTGGGACACCATGGCGCCCTTTGAGAAGCCCATCGATGAGAGCACCATCGGCGGCGGAGACCGTACGGCCGACAACATCGGCCTCGCCCTGACGGGTGTGACGGCGGCGGGCATCGCCGCCCATGCGGTGGCCAGCGCGGCCGTTCATAGGAAGAAGGGAGAAGCCCCCGGCAAAGAGACAGTGAAGGCAGCTCAGGAGGAGAAACATGGCTAAGCGAATCATCATAGATCCCATCACCCGTATCGAAGGTCATTTACGGATCGAGGTCGAACTCGACGAGAAGAACGTCATCCGCGACGCCTGGAGCAGCATCACGCTGTGGCGCGGGATCGAAACGATCCTGAAGGGACGGGACCCTCGGGATGCCGGGTTGATCGTCCAGCGTTTTTGCGGTGTCTGCACAATGGTGCACTACGAGGCGAGCATCCTGGCCTGTGAGGACGCCTTCGGCGTCAAACCGCCCCCCAACGCCAGGATAATCCGCAACCTGATGGCCGGCGCCTGGCACATGGGCGACCACATCATGCACTTCTACCATCTCCACGGCATGGACTGGGTCGACGTCGTCAGCGCCCTTTCGGCAAACCCGAGAAAGGCCGTTGAACTGGCAAAAAGCTACCACCCTGATCCTTATAATTGTTCCGAAACCCATTACAAGGCCGTCCAGGAACGGCTGACCAAGTTCGTCAAGTCCGGCAGGCTCGGGCCGTTCGCCAATGCGTACTGGGGTAACCCTTCTTATAAACTGCCCCCGGAGGCGAACCTCATCATCCTGTCCCACTACCTCGACGCCCTGTCCGTGTCCAAAATCTGCGGCCAGATGCAGGCCATCTTCGGCGGGAAGAACCCCCATCCGCAGTCCCTGGTCGTCGGCGGAGTCACCTCCGTGATGGATTCCCTCGACCCCCAGCGCCTCGGTGCCTTCCTCTTCCGCCTGAAGGATGCCAGGAACTTCGTCGAAACGGCCTACATACCCGATGTGCTCCTCGCCGCGACCTATTACAAGGGAGAAGGCCTTGCCGGAGTCGGCGGCGGCGTACAGAATTATTTCTGCTACGGCGGTTTTCCGCTGGATGACGACTGGAGCACTACCCTCTTCCCGAGGGGTGTCGTGAAAGGTCGGAATCTGGCAAAGCCGTTGCAATTAGACGAAAACAAGATCACCGAGGAGGTTACCCATTCCTGGTACAAGGGGACGAAGCCCGAACATCCTTACGAGGGAACGACGGAGCCCGAGTACACGGGCTATGACGGCAACGGTTACCTAAAGGGCAACGAGAAGTACAGTTGGTGCAAGGCGCCGCGGTTCGACGGAGAGCCTTACGAGGTCGGGCCTCTGGCGCGGATGGTCGTCGGTTATGCACTCGGCGACAAGAGGATCAAGCCCCTGGTCGAGGGGACGCTGAATAAAACGGGGTTGCCCGCGAGTGCGCTGTTTTCGACACTGGGAAGGACCGCGGCAAGGGCTATCGAAACCAAGCTCGTGGGAGACCAGATCGAAGGCTGGGTGAACGAGCTCGTCGCCAACGTCAAGAAAGGGGATACCAGGACATGGACTCGCTGCGATGTCCCGAGCAAAGCTGCTCAGGGGCGGGGTATGACCGAGCCGCCGCGGGGTGCACTGGGGCACTGGATCAGGATCGAAAACAAGGTCATCGCCAACTACCAGGCCGTCGTTCCCTCCACCTGGAACTGTTCGCCCCGCGATAAGGCGGGCAAGCGAGGCCCTTACGAAGAATCGTTGATCGGAACAAAGCTCGCCAAGGCCGACCAGCCGCTCGAGATCCTCCGGACGATCCATTCCTTCGACCCCTGTATGGCCTGCGCGGTCCACATCGTCGACCCGAAGACGAACGACGTCCGTAAGTACCGGGTAGCTTGAGGGAAAGGAGGTGCTACCGTGGGGAAAATAGAAGAAAAACGTGAATGGTCGGCGGCCATTCGGATAAACCATTGGGCCATGGCGGCGGCGATCGTCGTCCTTATAGTGACGGGATTCTACATCGCCGACCCGTTCACGGTCTACCAGGGTGAAACGACTGACAAGATGTTCATGGGCGAGGTTCGATTCTGGCATCTCCTCTTCGGGATATTCCTCCTCTTCCTCGTCATCTGGAGAATCTACTTGGCCTTCTTTTCGCGGTTCCACGCCGATTGGAAGGATTTTCTTGTCTGGGTTAACTTGAAGGGCCTCGTAAATCAGGTCCGGTTTTATCTGCTCATCGACAAAGAAGAACCTGAACGCGACGAGAGGTACCTCTATGGGCCGACGCAGTCGCTCACGTACCTCGGCCTTCTCGCCATAATCATTTGCATGGTGGTTACCGGCCTTATCCTGATGGGAGCGGGCTACCATGCAGGGCTTTCGGGTTTCGCTTACAAGGTCCTCAGGCCCGTCGAAAGGATGTTGGGCGGGCTTGCGATGGTGCGGTACATCCACCATATCCTGACCTGGTGTTTCGTCCTTTTCATCCCGGTCCATGTCTACATGGCCTTCTGGCACGACGCGCTCTTGAAGCAGGGAACGGTATCGTCTATGATCAGCGGGGTGCTCTTCAAGAGGGTTGAAAAGTGAGCTTGCATCCTCAAAAACGGCGGCCCTGAAAAAGGGGAGAGATGGGGGGATCTTTTCCCCCCATTTTTTGTTGTGGTAGACTATGGACGGAAATAGAATCACCATCCTCGGACTCGGGAACGTCCTTCTCAAGGATGAAGGTTTCGGTGTGCATTTTGTGCGCCGATTCGCAGAACGATACCGATTTCCCGAGGGCGTTCGGGTGGTTGACGGCGGGACCCTCGGCTACATCCTGTTGGACGACATCTGCAGTTGCGAGCATCTGATCGTGGTCGACGTCATCAAGACGGGCGCCGAGCCGGGGTCGATCTATCGCTTTACCAGGGATGAGATGGAGCATTACCTGCCGCCCCCGACGTCGGCCCATGAGGTACAATTTCAGGACGTCCTGGTCAAGGCGGAGCTGATAGGTCAAGTGCCGGATGTCGTCTTTCTTTGCATCACGCCCGGGAGTTACGAAGAAATGAACATGGAACTGACCCCCCGGTTGAGGGAAAGACTGCCCCTGATGGAGACTTTCGTCTTGAAAGAACTCGCGAGGTTTAATATATTGCCCGAGAGAATCAACGATGCATGAGATTTCCCTGGCTTCTTCCCTCCTGGACATAATCAACGAGCAGGCGGCGAAACATAGGTTCAACCGCGTCAACGCCGTCAAACTCTCTCTCGGATGTGCCTCCTCCGTGGAGCCGAAGGCGCTGGAATTCGCCTTCTCGGTCCAGGCACAGGGGACGATAGCAGACGGGGCCTCTCTGCGCTTTGAGATGCAGCCCGTCGTCCACTACTGTTTCTCCTGCCGGAGAGACCACAGCGCGGAGGTTTTTTCCTCGGTATGTGCCTTCTGCGGGAGCGAGGATGTGATCCTCACGGGCGGTACAGAGGAGCTTAGGCTCCTTGAGTTGGACGTCGATTAGGAGGAACGAAAAAGATGTGCATTGCCTTCCCCGGAAAGATCATTTCCATCGAGGATGACCGCGTCGCCGTCATCGACATAAGCGGAACAAGGCGCGAGGTCTACCTCGACCTCATCGACGAGGACGTCACGGTCGGCGATTACGTGATAAGCCACGCCGGCTACGCCCTCCACAAGGTCGACGAAGAAACGGCGAGGGAAAACCTGTCATACCTGAAGACGATCATCGAAAGTGAAGCATGAAGTACATCGATGAATACCGGGATCCGGCCCTTGTCGGGAAACTCCGGGATGCCATAGATAAGCGCGCCCGTAGTATCGGGCGGCCCTTGACCATGATGGAGATCTGCGGCAGCCACACCCAGGCCATCGGGCGCTTCGGTATCCGAGAGCTCCTGCCGGAGGGCATCCGCTTGATTTCCGGGCCGGGATGTCCGGTCTGCGTCACCCCGGTCCAGGACGTGGACCGGGCCGTCTTCCTGGCCGGCCTCGACGACGTCGTCTTCGCCACCTTCGGCGACATGCTCCGGGTGCCGGGAACAGGAGGGAAAAGCCTACAGAAGGCGAGGGCGGCCGGGGCGGACGTCCGGGTCGTCTCCTCCGCCATGGACGCCGTAACGGCGGCGGAAAAGAACGGCGGGAAGACCGTCGTGATGATGGGGATCGGTTTCGAGACGACGGCGCCGACCGTCGCCTCCGCCGTCAAAAGGGCCGCCAAGAAGGGGCTTTCCAATTTTTGCGTCTTCTCGGTCCACAAGGCCGTGCCGCCGGCCATAAAAACCCTTCTTGAGGACCCCGCTCTGAACATCGACGGCTTCATATGCCCTGGACACGTAAGCACTATCATCGGGGCCGACGCCTATTCTATGATTCCTCGATCCGGGCGGGCGGCGGTCATCACGGGGTTCGAGCCGGTCGACATCCTCGAAGGCATTCTGATGATCCTAACGCAGGTCGCCGAAGGCAAAAAAGAGGTGGCCATCCAGTATGCGCGGGGCGTCAGCCCGTCGGGGAACCCCTTGGCGCGGGCCTTGATGGAAGAGGTCTTCGTCCGAGAGGCGTCCTTGTGGCGGGGGTTGGGTGAGATCCCGGAGAGCGGCCTTCGTCTCCGGGACGAATACAGTGCCTTCGACGCCCTGAAACGTTTTGCCGTCCCCGTCCTCAGGTCGGCGGAAGCCAAGGGGTGCGAATGCGGCGGCATCCTCAAGGGGACCTTATCGCCCTTTGAATGCCCGCTCTTCGCGGTCGCCTGCACGCCCCACAACCCTGTGGGTCCTTGCATGGTCTCGTCGGAAGGAACTTGCGCGGCCTATTACAAATACCGATGAGGAGGTTTATCCGATGAAGATAAGTGTGGTCTCCAACATCTTGGAGGCGAACGACCGTATAGCGGCGGAAAACAAGGCGCTTTTCGACGAAAGGGGGATCTACGCCGTCAACATCATGAGCTCTCCCGGCGCCGGGAAGACCTCCCTGGTGGAGAAGACCGTCGAGGCCCTCGGCGACCGGTTCCGGATCGCCGTCATCGAAGGCGACATCCAGGACACCTGCGACGCTGAGCGGGTGGCCCGCCTCGGCATCCCCGTCGTCCAGATAAACACGGGCGGGGCCTGTCATATCGACGGTAACATGGTCCGGGGGGCCCTCTCGTCCCTCGACCTCGACGGCGTCCGTCTCCTGATAGTGGAGAACGTGGGAAATCTTGTCTGTCCCGCCGAGTTCAAGCTGGGCGAGCACGCAAAGGTCATGCTCCTGAGCACCCCCGAGGGCGCCGACAAGCCGGCAAAGTACCCCCTCATGTTCCAGGAATCCTCCGTCCTCCTGATCAACAAGACGGACCTCCTCCCCTACGTCGATTTCGACATGGCGAAGGCCAGGCGGGACGCCCTCGCGATCAATCGCAACCTGAGGATATTCGAGATATCCTGCAAGAACGCCGAAGGCCTGGAGGGCTGGTACGGTTGGCTCTCCGGGGAAATCGAATCCACCCGGAAGCGGTGACGTGGCCGACAGAAGAATCCGCCTGCGATTTTCCGGTATCGTCCAGGGCGTAGGATTCCGGCCCTTCATCTACCGGCTCGCCGTGGAACACGGGCTTGTCGGCTGGGTCAGGAACAGGCACGACGGCGTCGTCGTCGAGGTCGAAGGTCCGCCCGATTCGCTGGAGCGCTTCCTTGCCGACGTAGAGAAGAAAAGGCCTCCCCGTGCCGAGGTTGCCGAAATCACCGCCGAAGAGATCCCCGCCGGGGGTGAAAGGGATTTTCGGATCCTCCTGAGCGATAAGGAAGGGGCAAAGAGCGTCCGTATCCCGCCCGACATCGCGACCTGCCCCGATTGTCTGCGGGAGCTTTTCGACCCCGGCGACCGGCGGTTCCGGTATCCCTTCATCAACTGTACGAATTGCGGGCCCCGCCTCACGATAATCCAGGACGTCCCCTACGACCGGGCGAACACCTCGATGGCCTGCTTCCCCCTCTGTCCCCGCTGCCGCAGCGAATACGAAAACCCGGCGGACCGTCGTTTCCACGCCGAGCCCAACGCCTGCCCTGACTGCGGGCCTCGCCTCGAGCTGCTCGACGGCGGAGGAAACAGGCTCAACGCCGCCGACCCCCTCGGGCGGGCCGTTGAAGCGCTCAGATGCGGATGGGTGCTTGCCCTGAAGGGCCTCGGAGGGTTCCATCTGGCCGTCGACGCCACGAACGACGAGGCGGTCCGGAGGCTTCGAGCCCGGAAGTTCCGGGAAGAAAAACCCCTGGCACTGATGGTGCGGGACCTGGAGACGGCGGCCCGGGTCGCGGAGCTCGGGGAAGAAGAGGTGGATTTGATCCTTTCTCACGAAAGGCCGATCGTCCTGGCGAAGAAGAAAGCCGGGGCCGGCCTTTCAGAGGCGGTTGCGCCGGGTGTGCCGAACCAGGGAATAATGCTTCCCTACACGCCGCTTCATCACCTGCTCCTCCAGGAGCCCCTGCGAGTCCTCGTCATGACGAGCGCAAACCAGGCGGACGAGCCGATCTGCATCGGCAACCGTGAAGCCGTCGAGCGGTTGCGCGGTATCGCCGATTTCTTCCTGGTCCACAACAGGGATATCCTGGTGCGCTGCGACGATTCGGTCGCGACGGTCGTGGCGGGCAGGAAGAGGTTCTCCCGTCGTTCCCGGGGTTTCGCCCCGAAACCGCTCGTCCTCCGGCAGAGTTATCCCGATGTCCTCGCGCTCGGGCCGCAGATGAAGACGACCGTCTGCATCCTCAAGGGCCGACTGGCGTACCTAAGCCCCCACATCGGGGACATGGAGACCCCGCAGGCCCGGGATTTTCACCGCCGGAGCATCGTCCTCATGCAGAAAATCGCCGACTGCCGGCCCGGGATCGTCGCCTGCGACATGCACCCCGCCTACTTCACCACGCTGGAGGCGCGGGGCCTGAAAGACGTCAGGGTCGTCCCGGTGCAGCACCACCATGCCCACATCGTAAGCTGCATGGCGGAAAACGGACTTTCAGGCGACGTCATCGGCCTCGCCATGGACGGCACGGGATACGGCAGCGACGGCACGGCCTGGGGAGGGGAGTTTCTCGTGGCGACGGAGGACGCCTTCGCAAGGGTCGGCCATCTGAAGACGTTTCTCCTCCCCGGGGGTGAGAAGGCCGTCCGCGAGCCCTGGCGCACCGGTGTGAGCCTCCTGCGGGAGGTCTTCCCGGACCGCTGGCGGGAGGTCGCGGAGAGGCTGGAGCTGCTGCCGGAAAAGGAATCCGGCCGATGGATGGAGAGGATACTGAGCGCCGGCTTCAACAGCCCTCCGACGTCGAGCCTCGGCCGGGTGTTCGACGGCACGGCAACCATTCTCGGGCTGCACCGGAGGGTGAGTTTCGAAGGTCAGGCGGCGATGGGACTGGAGGCGGTCGCAGGGGAAAAGAACGGCCTCCCCTACCCCTTCGACATCCTGGAAGGAGAGAACGGCCTGGTCCTCGACCTTTTCCCGGCGGTCCGAGCCCTGGTCGTAGCGCTGGAGAGGGGCGTTTCCGTGGAGGAGGTCTCCCGTTCCTTCCACACGACGGTCGTCGAAGCCCTGACGGCGACGGCGGTCGAAATCAGACGACGGACGGGCTTGAACCGGGTTGCCCTGAGCGGCGGGTGTTTCCAGAATAGGATCCTGCTCGAGGGTTGTTTGGAGGAACTCGGCGGGTCGGGCTTTGAGGTTTTCTCCCACGAGCAGGTGCCGACGAACGACGGCGGGGTCTCCCTCGGCCAGGCCGTGGTCGCGGGGGCACGGGTCAAGAAGGGCCTATGAAGGCAAGGATTATCTCAAAAAGGAGGCGGCGATGAAATACACTGAAATCCTTCTGGAGCACGGCGGCGGGGGGTTGCTGTCGAATGAGCTCGTCACGGAGGTATTCCTGCCCCATTTCAGGAATGCCTTCCTGGAACGGCTCGAGGACAGCGCCGTCATCACTGTGGGTGACAAGAAGGTATGCTTTTCGACCGATTCTTATGTCGTCGACCCCCTCTTTTTCCCCGGAGGAGACATCGGCTCCCTCGCCGTCCACGGCACGGTCAACGACCTGGCCGTCTGCGGGGGAAAACCCCTCTGCCTCAGCGCGGGCTACATCGTAGAAGAAGGGTTCCCGATGGAGGACCTCAAGAAAGTCGTCCGGTCGATGGCCGAGGCCGCGGCGCGGGCCGGCACTTCCATCGTAGCCGGAGACACCAAGGTCGTACCCCGGGGTGCCGCCGACGGCCTCTTCATCAACACGGCGGGGATAGGCCTGGTCGAGTATGAAGGCTCGCTCTCCGTCAGGAACATAAGAGCGGGCGATGCAGTCATCGTGAGCGGTACCGTCGGCGACCACGGGGCCGCCATCCTCTGCAAACGGGAGGAACTGGGCTTCAAGTCCGAGATCCCCTCGGACTCGGCGCCGCTGAACGGCCTCGTCGAGGTCATCCTGAAGACGACGCCCCGCGTCCATTGCATGCGCGACGCGACCCGGGGAGGGCTCGGGGCCATTCTCGCCGAGATGGCAAGCCAGTCGGGTACGACGGTCGTGATCCGCGAGCGGGATATACCCGTCCGCGAAGATGTCCGGGGTGTTTGCGAAGTCCTTGGGCTGGACCCGCTGTTTCTCGCCTGCGAGGGGAAACTGGCCCTCTTCTGCCCCGCCGACGACGCGGAGATGATCCTCCTCGCCATGAAAGGACACCCCTTCGGTAAAAACGCCGCCCTGATAGGGACAGTCGCCGAGGTTGGAGGCGGCCGGCTCATCCTCCAGACGGCGGTCGGCGGTTCACGCGTCGTCGACCTGCCGGTAGGGGAATTGGTGCCGCGGATATGTTAGGCCGAAAAAAAGATTGACTCGGAAAGATTTCTATGGCACATTGCCGCGAAACGTAGCATCGAAGGTCGGAATATGGCGGAGTTGATCCGTTTCGGCGTGTCGCTGGAGAAAACACTCCTGGAAAAGTTCGACCGGCTGATCAGGAACAGGGGTTACACGAACCGTTCTGAGGCCATCCGGGACCTGATACGCGGAGAACTGGTGAAGAAGGAATGGGAAGAGGGCGGAGAGGTCGCGGGGGCCATCACCTTCATTTACGACCACCACAAGCGCGACCTCCTCAACCGGGTCATCGACATCCAACACGACAATCACCAGATCATCGTTTCCACCCAGCACGTCCACCTGGACCACCATAACTGCCTCGAGATCGTGGCGGTGAAAGGAAAATCAATAGAGGTCAGGAGGTTGGCCGATACGTTGAAGGCCCTCAGGGGCGTCCGTAACGCAACGTTGAGTATGACCGGGGTGGGCAAAGAAACGGGTTGAACCAAATTTTTTTGCCTGTTAAGTAGCACTTTTTAAAAAAAGGTATCATGGTATGCATATCCCCGACGGTTTCTTATCGACAGAGACATGGGCGGCGGCCTGGGTGGTTTCTGCGGGCGCCGTCGGCTACAGCGTAAAGCGGACCTCCAGGGTCCTCAAGGACCGAACCATACCCTTGATGGGCGTCCTTTCGGCCTTCATCTTTGCCGCCCAGATGGTGAATTTTCCCGTCATGGGAGGGACTTCGGGCCATCTCCTCGGCGGGGTGCTGGCGGCGGTGCTTCTCGGACCTTATGCCGGCGCTACCGCGCTCGCCTGTGTCCTGACATTCCAGTGTCTGGTCTTCCAGGACGGCGGTCTGACGGCCCTCGGGGCCAACATCTTCAACATGGCGGTCGCTGGGACGGTCGGCGGCTACGGCGTCTACCGGATGATCGCTCGGACATCGGACAAAAGAGCGGTGGTCGTCGGGACGGCGGTCGCCTCCTGGTTTTCCGTCGTCCTCGCATCGGTGCTCTGCGCCCTCGAACTCGCCGCCTCTAAAACGGCGCCTGTCGGGGTCGTGCTTCCCGCCATGGTGGGGGTCCACGCCCTCATCGGCGTAGGAGAGGCCGTGATAACAGGGGCCATCGTCGCGACGGTCCTCAAGACGAGGCCCGACCTCCTTTACAAACCGAAGTCATCGGTCGAGGTATAGGAGATGAAGAGGAAAGACCTTTACGCCGGATTACTCATCGCCTTTCTTGTGGCCCTCGCGGCTTCTTTTATCGCTTCCCCGTACCCGGACGGTCTCGAGCGGGTCGCCCAGGATCACGGTTTTGCGCACAGGGGAGAGGTAACTCCCGTGTTCCCGGCGCCGGCGCCGGACTACGTATTCCCAGGGATAAAAGACGAGAAGGCGGCGACGGCGGCAGCCGGACTCCTCGGGACCTTGGCCATGTTCGGCGTCGCCTGCGCCGTGGCGGCCATCATAAAAAGACGGAAGGACTGAAATGGAACACGACTTCATAGACCGGTACAGCCGCATCGACAGCTTCATGAGCCGGCTCGACCCCCGGGTCAAGATCGTCGGCCTCGCGGCCCTGATGGTGTGCATCGTTTCTACCGCCCCGGCGGCGTTACCGGCCTTCGCGGTTTACGGGGCGATCATCCTCGTCCTGACCCGCCTCTCCGGGATCCCGGCCGCCGTCATCCTAAAGAGGATGCTGGTCGCCGCGCCCTTCATCCTGATGATCGTCCTCTTCATACCGTTTTTTAGGGGAGAAACGGTGGTCCTCTCCCGGACATTCGGGTCGGTGACTTTTTCCGTGACCCGGGAGGGGCTGATCCTTTTCTGGGGCGTCTGCGTCAAGGCCTTCTTGTCCCTGCTCTCCGTGATCCTCCTGACCGCGACAACGGACTTCCCCACGCTCTTGAAGGCCATCGAGAAGTTGGGCTGCCCGAAGGTCCTGGTGATGGTCCTCTCCTTCATGTACCGGTACATATTCGTCATCCAGGATGAATTCATGATGATGAGGCAGGCGAAAGATGCGCGCTCCGTCGGCGGGTCAAGGCTGTTTCACTGGCGGGCCCTCGCCGGGATGGTGGGCGTCCTTTTCGTCCGGTCGTACGAAAGGGCCGAGGCGGTCTATCTCGCCATGTGCTCGCGGGGTTTCGACGGGAACGTCCGCACCTTTCACCCCTTCCGGGTAACTGTTGCCGACGCCGCCTTCTTCCTGACCCTGGCCGTATCCCTATCGTGCGTGAAGGTCCTGGGTGCGCTGTATGGCTGAAAAGGTCGTCGAGATAAAGAAGCTCTACTACGCCTATCCGGACGGGACGAAAGCCCTCTCCGGCCTCGACCTGGACGTCTTCCGAGGTGAAACGCTGGGCATCATCGGCGCCAACGGGGCGGGCAAATCCACCCTCCTCCTCCACCTGAACGGGATCCTGAGGAACGGGGCGAGCGATGCGGTAAAGGTCCTCGGGAGAGACATGACGGACAAGAACATCCCCTTTATCAGAAGCAGGGTCGGCCTCGTCTTCCAGGACCCGGAAAATCAGCTCTTCATGCCCACCGTCTTCGACGACGTCGCCTTTGGCCCGATAAACATGGGGATGAAAGAAGGCGATGTGCGCCGTGCCGTCGAAGAGGCATTGAAGGAAGTGGACCTCCCGGGGTTCGCGGGGAGGTCGCCCCACCACCTGAGCGTGGGCGAGAAGAAAAGGGCGGCCATCGCGACCGTCCTCTCCATGAAACCGGACATCCTGGTTCTGGACGAACCGAGCAGCAATCTCGACCCGAAGCACCGGAGAGGCCTGATCGACCTCCTCAGGCGGCTGCCGCTGACCATGATCATCGCCACCCATGACCTGCCTTTGCTTGCGGAGACCTGTTCGCGAATCTGCGTGATGGAAGAAGGGCGGGTCGAGGCCGACGGGAAGACAGCGGACATCCTGCAAAATTACCCTCTGCTGGAAGACTACGACACCGGGGCGTTGCTACATATCTCCCGGCGCTCGACGACCTGAAAGGAGACGCTTCGGTGCGAAGAAATTTCCGGTTTCTTTCCGTAATTATGTTGATGCTCGCCGTGTCGTACATCCCTGTAACGCCGGCCTTCGCAAAACATCCCCTCATCACCGACGACACGGGGACCCAGGGAAAGGGTCGGACGCAACTGGAGATCACCGGCGAGGTGGGTTTCGATAAAGAGAAAGACGACTCTTCGGGGAAGGAGGCGACCACAGAATCCAGGGAAAGTGAAGTCCGCGCCACCATGTCCTACGGATTGTTCGAGAACACCGACCTGGTGTTGAGCGCACCCTACCAGTGGAAGAAGACGGAGGTGGACAGCGCGACGGTTGCCGACGTGAACGGCTTCGCCGATCTATCCGTCGAAGTGAAATGGCAGTTCTTCAAGAAAGACGGTTTGAGCTTCGCGGTCAAACCGGGGCTGACCGTCCCGACGGGCGAGAAGGACAAAGACCTGGGGACGGGAAGGACCGGCTACACTTTTTTCCTGATCGCCTCCAAGGAGAAGGAACCCTGGGAACTGCACGCAAACCTCGGGTACAAACGGAACGAGAACGACCTTGGCGAGAGAAAGGACATCTGGCATGCCTCCCTGGCGGGGGGATGGAAAATCTATGAAAAAATCGAACTCGTAGCCGACATCGGGGTGGAGAGGAACCCGGACAAGGAAACGGATACCCACCCCGTTTTCATCCTGGGAGGGGTCGTCTACTCCGTCACTGAGAATTTCGACATCGACGCCGGCATCAAAGGAGGGCTCAACAAGGCGGAAACGGACTACGCCTTTCTTGTAGGTGTGACCTTCAGGTTCTGAGTCTACTTGCGCTCATCCGGCGATGATCATTGAATAAAAATGAGCCACCGAGCCCATTACGATTTACATTGACATGCAAGTCTCCCCTCGCTACACTTAACCATCATAAATCTCAGTGAAAGGAGATAGGCGATGAAAAAGTTGCTCGTTCTTATCTGTCTCGGAATCATGGTGGTTACCGCCGGCCAGGCAACGGCTGAAGAATGGCAGCCGATACAACTCAGTCTAACCCCCGATATTGCCATTTTCGACAGGAGCACGAGGATCAAAGGATTCACTCTCGGCATATGGAGCGAAAACCCCCAGGATGCCTTTGCCCTGGGAATCGTCAACGGATCTACGAGGACGAGCGCCGGATTTAGCGTGGGTGCCGTCAACTATGCGGATAGTTACACCGGCGTGCAGTTTTCGGCGTTCAATTACGCGAAGGAAGACTTCACAGGATGGGGTGCCGGCGTCGCCAACGTCGTTAAAGGAACCATGAAAGGTCTTCAGACCGGTGCCGTGAACTACGCAGGCAATCTCTCGGGCCTTCAGTTGGGTGCCGTCAACTATGCCGAGAAGGCATCCGGGGGCGTTCAGATCGGGGCGATAAATATCATTCGCGAGAACACGTGGTCCGACTTCCCCAACGGGTTGGGGCCAGGGATGATCATCTTCAACTGGCGTTTCTGAGAGAAGGGGCGTACCCGACACCCTCTTCATCGTATACAAGACAGCCTCGTCCCGGCGACAGGGAAATCCGGTACAATACGGGTTTTGCTGTCGCCGTCAATGTCCTATGTCTTGCAAGAACGACGTGTACGCCGTGGCGTCGAGGAGGTTGTTCAGTTCGCCTGGGTCGTCCATCCTGACCTTCGCGATCCAGCCCTCGCCGAAGGCATCCTGATTGATCAGTTCCGGTTTGTTCTCGAGAACCCCGTTAACAGCTATCACCTCGCCGCTCACCGGTGAATAGACGTCGGATACGGACTTCACCGATTCGACGACCGCTATGGTCTCACCCTGCTTCACCTTCTTCCCGAGGGCGGGAAGCTCCACGTAGACTATGTCGGTAAGCATCTCTTGAGCGTAATCTGTGATTCCCATCGTTATGGTGCCGTCTCCGTTATCCTTCGCCCATTCGTGTTCCCGCGAGTACCTCCGGTCAGCCGGGTTCTGCTTTGCCATCCCATTCCTCCCCTCTTCCGTCACCGCCGAGGCTCACATAAACTCTCAGTGGTTAAGTATAGTTAAACGATTTTTCTCTTATAGAAAGGCAATGGGACTACACGGGCCTCGGCCCGGTTGTCCCGGATTCGGATGTCGACCTGCGTGCCGGGTTCGGAGTACTCGACAAGAACGAAGGCCATGCCGATGGCCTTCTGGAGTGTGGGCGAGAATGTCCCCGACGTCACTTCACCGATCACCCGGCCGTTCTTCAAGACGGCGTAACCGTGACGAGCGATGCCCCGTCCGGTCAGCTCGAACCCGGTCAGTTTTCTCCTGATTCCCTGTTCTTTCTGTTTTCTGAGTGCCTCGCTCCCGATGAAGTCCTTTTTGAGGTCCGTCGTCCAGCCGTAGACCACCTCGAAAGGTGTGACCGACTCGTTTATCTCGTTTCCGTAAAGCATCATACCGGCCTCTAGGCGCAGGGTGTCCCGGGCGCCGAGCCCTGCCGGTTTCAGGCCGAGCGGTGTTCCGGTGTCGAGTAGCTTATCCCAAACCTTTCCGACCGCTTCCGCGGGGACGTATACCTCAAAGCCGTCTTCTCCGGTGTAGCCGCTCCGGGACACGACAGCTCCTAAGCCGTGGATTTCCGTTTCGATAAAATCATAGAACTTGAGCTCCGACAGGGAATCAGCGACCAAGGACTGAAGGATTTCCGCGGAGCGGGGACCCTGCAGGTCCAATTTCCCGGTTCGGTCGGTGACGTCCGCGATTTCGACGCCGGAAAATCCTTCCTCCTGAACCACACGCCGCAGCCAGATGAGGTCCTTGTCTTTCGTGGCGGCGTTGGTTACCAGCCGGTATCTGTCATCGCCGAGCCTGTACACGGTAAGGTCGTCGATGATCCCGCCCCGGTGGTCGGTCAGGAGGCTTAGCCGCATCCGGCCGTTGGTCATTCCCGCAAGGTCGCGGCTCAGTACCCTCTGCAGGAACGCGTACGAACCCGGTCCTGTGACGTCTATCTCACCCATGTGGCAGGTGTCGAAAAGTCCCGCCGCCTCACGTGTCGTCCTGTGTTCGTCGATCACAGTCGTGTACCGGACCGGCATCTCCCAGCCGCCGAAATCGATCATCCTGGCACCAAGCTTCAGGTTACGGTCATACAGGGGGGTTCTTTGCATCCCTACATCCTACGCCTTGTTGCCGCTGAAAGTACGGCTTGAAACCGGCCGTCCGAGATACTTGGCCTGTTTTCACGACGAATTCTACGTTGAGTACTACATGCAGCCGTTGACAGCAAGGTTAAAAGGGTCTGCTTCGACCGGCCCCGTTGTTTGAATGATTCATTCATCCCGTTGAACGTTTCATTCAGCGGGGAGGGGGTTTTCTCCCCGGAGAGCGGTACCGAAGATACCGTCGATTTTCTAAATATGACGCAATATCAACGTGATATATGATGCTCCTCTGAGAGGAGGGGATCTGGCACGATAATTTCATACATATAAAGTAAAAAATCGAAATGATTCTAATATCCAAAGGAGGAAACAGAAAATGAAAAAGTTAGTATCCACATTGTTAGTAGCGAGTTTTGTGGTCCTGTCTACGGCGACTTTTGTGTTTGCCGAGTACAGCGCGGCAGGAGCGGCAGATTTCCCCTTCTTCCACCTCGGCGCCTTGATCGTGGGCGGGTTGATCATCGTGTCTCTCAAGCATAAGTACCAGAAACTTTACCTGAGCGAGGCCATCGGCAGCTTTGCCCTCTACACCGTCCTTATCGCACTCTTCACCTCGCCGGTAGTGGAGCTCATCAAAGGGTTGGTCGGCTGATACGTTTAGAACGAACGGCATCACAGCAAGGAAAAGGGCTGGTCATGGTGACGGCAAAAAGGACAGGACAGGGACAGACGACGATGCAAGGGCTATCGGGGATCCTGATGCTGAGCGCCTGGGGTTTCGTGATCGTCATCTGTTCCTTTGCCTTCATGTACGCGGGCTACTGGATAGACAGGGCCCTGAATACGGCGCCGTCGTTCATGCTCGGCCTCTTCATGCTTGCCCTTTTCCTCTGTGTCGGACGCCTTTACCAGGAGGCCTGGTTGAAGAGGAAGAGGTAGCCGCAAAAGGCCTGACTGTAAAAAACCCCTTTTACCCCGAAAGGGGTTTTTGTTTTGGTTCATTCCTGTTTGCCCGGCTCGCCCCCGAAAAGGCTTGTGAAAAAGGCCTCTTTCTTCTTCGGGAACGAAACCGTTCCGCCGTGGTCGATGATCAGCTTTCCGTCGAGGTGTTCCAGTTCGTGCTGGACGATGCGGGCGAGAAAGCCCGTATAACGTTTGTTTACCTTGCGGCCTTCTTCGTCGAGGGCGCGGACCTTGATCTCCGTCGCTCTCGTTACCTCGACGCTGACGTCGGGGCATGACAGGCATCCCTCGGGCATCTTTTCCTCCGCACCGCGTACCTGGACAAGCCTAGGATTGACAAGGACTTCGTATTCTTCTCTGCTTTTAATCCGTTCTCTCTCATTGAAATTTTTGGTCTTGAAGACGATGATCCTCTTGCTGATGCCGACCTGGGGTGCGGCGAGACCGAGGGCGTCGTCTCTCGACAAAAATGAATCGACGACCGCCTTGATGTCCCTCCGTGCCGCATCGTTATACGGGACGGGTACCTCCGAGGCACGCCTCCTCAGGACTTTCGCTTCCTCCGGGTTGACCTTTCCGTCCTTCCAGAGGGCCCATGTTTTCGTTTCTGCCATACCTCAGTCCTTCTGCTCCGACCTGAACCGAACACCTCTATAACACCGGCACGTCTTTTTTTCAACACCGCCCAGTTCTTGCTAATTTCCCGGTACTTTGTTATAAATTCGGCCGGGAGGAAATCATCGATACCTTGATCAACCGAGTGATAACCCGGGTTGCACGACGCCAAATCAACGGGTCAATGACCTTTTCCCCTCAAGAAAGCCCAGCCCTTCCGCCGGGTAATAACAAAGGAAAAAGGCTGCTTTACCTCCATGTCCCTTTTTGCGAGCGGCTGTGTCCGTACTGTTCCTTCAATCGGGTACCCTTCGAAGAAAAGCTCTGCAGGGCCTATTTCTCGGCCCTTAGAAAAGAGATATTGCTTTACAGAGATAAGGGCTATGATTTTAACGGCGTATATGTGGGCGGGGGGACGCCCACCGTGCTGGTCGATGAACTGGAAGCCGTCCTGTCTCTTGCCCGGGAATGCTTTTCCGTCGGGGAGATATCGGTCGAGACCAACCCCGACCATCTCACCGAAGTAAGACTTGCCCCGCTGGAAAGGGCGGGCGTAAAGCGGCTTTCCGTGGGTATCCAGAGTTTCGATGACGCCCTGTTGAAGGCCATGGACAGGTACGATAAGTACGGAAGCGGCCGGCGGATTGCGGAGCGGATGAAGTCCGTGATGGGACGTTTCGACACGTTGAACGCCGACATGATGTTCAATTTTCCGTCCCAGACAGGAGCGAGCATAGAGAACGACCTCGACACGCTTGCCGAAATCGCTGTCGACCAGGTCACCTATTATCCGCTTATGGTCTCCGACTCGACCCGGAGGCAGGTAGAACAAAAGCTGGGGAGTGTCGACGAGAGGCGGGAATACGTGTACTACCGGCGGATTTCCCGACAGCTTCTCAAGGAGTACCGCTTTTCCTCCGCCTGGTGTTTTTCCCGCAAAACGGCTGAGGCCGTGAAGATCGTGGATGAATACGTGGTGGATTACGATGACTATGCGGGCCTCGGCAGCGGTTCCATAGGTTACCTGGCGGGTGTGTGCTATGCCAATACCTTCGACATAGAGGATTACATCGACCGTGTGGAAAAAGACAGGATACCATTGATGGCCTCGCGGACCTTCGGCATCAGAGAGCGGATACACTACGATTTTCTGATGAAACTCTTCGGCGGAAGCCTCGACCTGATTGCGCTGGGAAAGAAATACGGCGTGAGCCTTTTTCGGTATCTGTGGCTTCCTATCTTCTTTTTTCGTCTGGTCGGCGGCATCGAACGCCGGGACAATCGGCTTTTCCTAACAGAACGCGGGCGTTATCACTGGGTGGTGATGATGCGGGAATTCTTCACTGCTGTCAACAACTTCCGTGATTTCTGCCGGTCCTGACTTTTCTGAGAGAGGTTGAGATGGACGAGAAGCGATCGACGCTGCTGCGGAGCCTTCCCAAGATCGACGAAGTTTTGCTCCTCCTTAAGAAAGGGGACACCTTCGCAAAAGCACCGAAGGACCTGGTTGTCGATGCCTGCCGTGAGATTGTCGCGGCGATCAGGGAAAACATCCTGGCGGAAAGGGCCGACACCCTCCCACCCTCGGCCGAAGAAGTGGCTGAACGGGTCCGCAGGCGGGTCGAATCGATGCAGTCGGCGAAGTTGCGCCGGGTGATAAACGCCACCGGCATAATTCTCCATACGAACCTGGGTAGGGCGCCTCTTTGCGAAGAGGCCATCGACCGGATAAACGAGGTCGCCCGGGGTTACTCCAACCTTGAGTTCGACCTAGCGACAGGGAAACGAGGACTCCGCTACGACCACGTGAAGGACCTTCTCTGCGGGTTGACCGGGGCGGAGGATGCGCTGGTAGTGAACAACAACGCCGCCGCCGTCCTCCTCGTCCTGAACACCATTGCCGACGGAAAGGAGGCCGTGGTTTCCCGGGGAGAACTTGTTGAGATAGGAGGAGAGTTCCGGATTCCGGAGGTGATGAAACGCAGCGGGGCGGTCCTGAGGGAAGTGGGGACGACGAACCGTACTCGTCGGCGGGATTATGAAGAGGCGATCGGAGAACAGACGGCTGTGATCCTGAAGGTGCACACGAGCAATTTCAGGATTGTCGGTTTCACGGAAGAAGTCGAACTCGCCCGGCTCGTCGGGCTGGGCAAGGAGCGGGGCATACCCGTCGTGAACGACCTGGGGAGCGGCTGCTTGATCGATCTCGACCGTTACGGCATCGACCGGGAGCCTACGGTGAGAGACGCCATCCGGGCGGGTGCGGATGTAGTGACCTTCAGCGGGGACAAACTGCTCGGTGGCCCCCAGGCGGGGGTCATCCTGGGCAGGAAAGACCTCTTGCAGAAGATAGAGAAGAATCCGCTGAACCGGGCATTGAGGGTAGACAAACTGACCCTCGCCGCCCTGGAAGGGACGTTGAGGCAGTATCTTTCTGAGGAAGACGCCGTCACCCGGATCCGGGCGTTGAAGGCCCTGACAGAGCCACCGGAGAAGGTAGAAAAGAGGGCAAGGAAATTGTTCGCAACTCTCAAGAAGGCATCGCCTGAGGGATTCAGGTTTTCCCTAAAAAAGGGCTGTTCCATGGCAGGCGGCGGCTCTTTGCCGTCCCAGGAGGTCGCCACCTCGCTCATCGGGGTGCGCTCGGAAAAGATGACTGCCAATGATGTCGAAGGGAGGCTCCGTGGCCTCGCCGTCCCGATAGTGGCGAGAATTTCAGGTGACGAGGTGCTCTTCGACCTGAGAACCATCGACGAAGAAGAGTTTCCCTTGATAAAAGAGGGCCTTATGAGCATGGCCTCGCCTTGAGGCCCCGTACATTGCCGAAAGCGGATATGGAAGAGGAAATCGATCTTAAGGTGGGAGAGGCCGGGGTAGGGCTACGACTGGATGTTTTCCTGGCCGGTTCGAACGCCGTCGTCTCCCGTTCACAGGCTCAAAGGCTGATCGAAGAAGGATGTGTTTCGGTCAACGGTGCGGCCGAAAAAGCGAGGTTCAAGTTGAGGGCGGGAGATACCGTTACCCTGCGAATACCGGAGCCGGAGGCGTACGAAGTCGTCGCCGAGGATATACCCTTGGACATTGTTTATGAGGACGAGGCGGTCGTCGTCGTGAACAAGCCGGCCGGTATGGTCGTTCACCCCGCCGCGGGCAATTTTCACGGGACCCTTGTCAATGCCTTGCTTTTTCACTGTCGGGACCTTTCCGGCGTCGGAGGTGTTTTGAGGCCCGGGGTCGTGCATAGGCTGGACAAAGATACGTCCGGCCTCCTCGTTGTTGCCAGGGGTGACGCCGCCCACGTGGGGCTGGCGCGGCAGTTCAAGGAACACCGCGTTAAGAAGGCTTACAGCGCCCTCGTCTTCGGTGATACGGAAGGCGAGGAGGGGTCGGTGGCGTTGCCTGTAGGGAGGCATCCGAGGGACCGAAAAAAAATGTCCGTCTTCAGCGGGCGCGGAAAGGAGGCCCTGACGAGATGGAAGGTGGTCGAACGTTTCGGCGTGATGGCCCTTCTGGACGTTGCCATCGAGACGGGACGGACCCATCAGATCCGGGTGCACCTCAACTCCATAGGGCACCCCATACTAGGAGACGACGTTTACGGCAACTCCTCCAGGCGGCTGCAGGCCGTCAGAGACACAATACTTCGTTCAAAGCTTAAAGGTATGCGGCGTCAGGCCCTCCATGCCCGGGGGTTGGGTTTTTACCATCCCCTTACGAACCGGCACCTCTGGTTTGAATCCCCCCTCCCGGAGGACATGCAGAGGGTCGTCGCATACTTACGGGAGTATACTCGCGGGAACCACGGGATGGAGGATTGACGGACAGCATGTTTCGGCTTTTGAAGCGCGGCCAAGTTTGTTACCTGGAATCGCCACGACTGAGGGAAAACCCATTCCTGACCCACGCATTCCTGACCCGATGGAACGGTGTGAGCACCGGGAAGTTTTCCAGCTTGAACCTCGGCCTGCGTGAAGGAGACGAAGAAGAACGGGTTGCCCGCAACTGGCGACTCATAGCCGATGCCTTCGGCCTTTCGGTCTCTCAATTCTTCCCGATCGACCAGGTTCACGGCGACCGCATCGTAGTTGTCGAAGACCTTCAGGACAAAGACCTTCCGGTCCGATGCGATGCCGTGCTGACGGCAAGAAGGGGGGTGGCCCTGGCCGTCAAGACGGCTGATTGCGTCCCGCTTCTCCTCGCGGACCGTGAAAAGCAGGTAGTGGGGGTCGTCCACGCGGGTTGGCGAGGGACGGCGTTGGGGATAGCCGGCAAGGCCGTTAAAGCCCTTAAAGAGAGGTATAGTTCTAAGCCGGGGGACACCCTGGCGGCGATCGGGCCTGCTGTCGGGGTCTGTTGTTATCAGGTCGATGGGAAGGTTTTTGATGCCTTCAAAAGGTCGGTCTCGGTGAGGGAGCGGGCCTTCCGGGCTTGTCAGGATGTCGAAGGCAGATGGATGCTTGACCTGGAGTCGGCCAATAGAATACAGCTGGTGGAAGCAGGCATCCCACGAGAGAATATCTTTTCGGCGGCCCTCTGTACGTCCTGCCGCCGGGACCTCTTTTTTTCCCACAGGGCGGAAAAAGGAGGGACGGGAAGGCACCTTAATTTCATCGTTCTGAACTGATTCGCAAAATCAAAAATCAAAATCAGCTTGACATGTATTTCTGTGTCGTGTATTTTACGGCTGAATTTAAGAAGGTTCGATTGATTCCTTCCGAAAGAATAATCAGACACCAAATTAGCTGCCTACTAAAAACCTGCGTTTTTTCTTTTTAACTCATCGATGAACCAGCCGGTTAACAGGGTATCGTGTAGTAACAAGGCGCATTAAGACCGGGCTCTCGTAAGGTCTGCGGGGGCTTAGCTCATTAAAACCCACACAAGGAGTTTAAAAGGTTGCGAACATGAACGTCGTGGAAATGAAGAGAAAACCCATCAGTGAACTGGCCGTTATCGCGAAGGACCTGAATGTGCCCGGTGCAAGCGGGATGAGGAAACAGGATTTGATTTTTGCCATCCTCCAGGCACAGGCGGAGAAAAACGGTGTGATCTCGGGGGAAGGTGTTTTGGAAACGCTGCCCGATGGGTTCGGGTTCTTGAGGGCGGTGGATTACAATTACCTCCCGGGACCCGACGACATATACGTCTCGCCGTCCCAGATCAGGAGGTTCGGCCTCCGGACGGGCGACACGGTCTCCGGTGAGGTAAGACCTCCCAAAGAAGGAGAGAAGTATTTCGCCCTCTTGAAAGTCGATTCGGTAAATTTCGAGAGCGTTGAAGCCGCCAGGGACAAGATCCTGTTCGACAACCTCATACCCCTGTACCCTGAAGAGAAATTGAAGCTGGAGTGCGACCCTGAGAACTATTCAACCAGGATCATGGACCTCTTCACGCCGATCGGAAAGGGGCAGCGGGGTTTGATCGTTTCTCCCCCCCGGGCCGGTAAAACAGTCCTCCTCAAGGACATCGCCCACAGCATAACGGCGAATCACAAAGAAGTCATCCTGATGGTCCTTCTCATCGATGAACGCCCGGAAGAAGTGACCGACATGGAGAGGAATGTTAAAGGCGAAGTGATTTCCTCTACCTTCGATGAACCGGCGACAAGACACGTCCAGGTGGCGGAAATGGTCATCGAGAAGGCCAAGCGGCTGGTGGAGCACAAGAGGGACGTCGTCATCCTGCTGGACAGCATCACCCGTCTGGCCAGGGCTTACAACGCAGTAGTCCCGCCGAGCGGCAAGGTGCTTTCCGGCGGCGTGGACTCCAACGCCCTCCATAAGCCGAAGAGGTTTTTCGGTGCCGCCCGGAATATCGAGGCGGGAGGGAGCCTGACGATCATAGCAACCGCCTTAGTCGACACAGGCAGCCGCATGGACGAGGTCATTTTCGAAGAGTTCAAGGGTACGGGCAACATGGAGCTTCACCTCGACCGTCGGATCGCCGACAGACGGGTCTTTCCTGCCTTCGACCTGGTGCGTTCCGGGACAAGGAAGGAAGAGTTGTTGATTCCCAAGGAAAACCTCAACAGGATATGGATACTGAGGAGGCTCCTCCAGGAGATGAACCCGATCGACGCAATGGAGTTCATCGTGGATAAGATCCGGAAGACGGATACGAACCAGATGTTCCTTGATTCCATGAACCAATGACACGCGAAATATTTTCTTGCTTTTATGGCCGGGATGAATAAAATACCCACTTTCTGGAAGCAAGAAAGAATCATCAATTTTTCCGACAGGGGGATTCGGTAGCAGTCATGAAGGAAGGCATACATCCGGAGTATACAGAAACGACCATCACGTGTGTTTGTGGGAACGTCATCAAGACGAGGTCGTCGAAAAAAGACATCAAGGTGGAGATCTGCTCGAACTGCCATCCTTTCATGACGGGGAAGCAGAAGATCATCGACACCGCCGGCAGAGTAGAAAGGTTCCAGAAAAAGTACGAGAGAAAAGAGAAGAGCGGCAACAAGAAGTAAGTTGCTCCTAAGGGGCCGGGCCGGCGATGCGAGCCGTTTGTCCCGCCCGTACTGGTTGAATGTTCGACAACCGATTATTCCTTGCGCCCCATGTCCGGCGCAAGTCCCTTTCCTGACAAGCGGCGAAGCTCCTACCAGGGCGCTCTTTGGTTCGCGGCAAAAAACAATCCCATCATCGAAAAGGCAGGTCGGCTTATCATGCTCGGTAAGTTGAAAGAGATAGAAAAGCGATATACGGAGCTGGAGGCGTTGTTGGGCGACCCTTCTGTAGTCGGCAACCGCGCCGAGTATCAGAAGCATGCGAAGGAACACGCCGACCTACGCGACATCGTAGAAATGTACCGAAAGTACGAGAGACTGAAACTTCAGGTTGAAGAGGACCAGCAACTTCTTCGTGACGGCGACGAAGAACTCAGGGAGCTGATAAAAGAAGAGATACCTCAGCTGAAGAAAGAGTTGGGGGAAGCGGAAGCGAGACTCAGGGTTCTCCTCCTTCCGAAGGACCCCAATGACTCGAGGAACATTTTTTTGGAGATCCGTGCAGGGACCGGAGGAGAAGAGGCGAGCCTGTTTGCCGCCGACCTGTTCCGGATGTATGCCCGCTATGCCGAAACCTGCGGATGGAAAGTGGAGGTCGTCAGCAGCAGCCCCTCCAGCGGTTTGGGCGGGTTCAAAGAGGTCATCGCCATGATCGAGGGAAAAGGCGCCTTCGGCCGGATGAAGTACGAAAGCGGCGTCCACCGCGTCCAGCGGGTCCCCGTCACCGAGGCGCAGGGGCGGGTCCACACCTCGGCGGTCACCGTAGCGGTCCTTCCCGAGGCGGAAGACGTGGAAGTTCACATCGACCCGAACGACCTCAAGGTGGACGTCTATCGTTCCGGGGGTCATGGCGGTCAAAGCGTGAACACCACGGACTCGGCCGTCAGGATCACCCACATCTCGACGGGCCTCGTCGTCATCTGTCAGGATGAGCGTTCCCAGCACAAGAACAAAGCGAAGGCGATGAAGGTCCTGAAGGCACGGCTGCTCGACCGGATGACGGTCGAGCAAAACGCGCGAATCTCCGAGGCGAGGAAAAATCAAGTGGGTACGGGCGATAGGAGCGAGAGGATAAGGACGTACAACTTCCCCCAGGGGAGGGTGACCGACCACCGGATCGGGCTGACGCTTTATAACCTTGAAAGCATCCTCGACGGCGACATCCAGGTCCTGATCGACGCCCTCACGACCCACTACCAGGCGGAAGCGCTGAAGCGCTCTGCGGCGTAAGGGATGGCAGAAAAATCACGCACCATCCGGGATGTTCTGGTCGGCGCCGTGGATGCCCTCAAGAAGAGCGGTATCCCCACGCCACGGCTCGACGCCGAGGTCCTTCTATCCCGCCTCCTGGGCGTCGGCCGGACAAAGCTTTTTGTCCTCTCCAACACAAACCTTCCGGATGAGCGGGTCGAAGACTTTCAGCGGCTTATAGACCGACGACGGAGAGGAGAGCCCGCTGCCTATATCGTTGGTTCTAAAGAGTTCTGGTCCCTACCTTTCGCTGTTACGCCGGACGTACTAATCCCGAGGCCGGAAACGGAGATCCTGGTTGGGGAAGTCCTGAGGACATGCAGGACCTTTTCTTTGGATGAGCCGGATATTATCGAGGTCGGGACGGGGAGCGGCGCCGTCGGCGTCGCCTTGGCCCGTGAATTGCCGGGCGCGCGTATCGTGGCTACGGACATCTCTCCCGGAGCCCTCGAGGTGGCGGAAAGAAACGCCAGTTTGAACGGTGTGAGAGAGAGGATATCTTTTCTCTGTGGCGATTTGTTTGGGCCTATTTCGGAAAAATTTGATATAATCGTCTCCAATCCGCCTTACATCCCGGAAGCGGATTTTTCTCGGCTTCCTTTGGGGGTGCGGGGCTTCGAGCCGTTTGTCGCCCTGGTTGGCGGTCCTGAAGGAACGGAATTTCAGAAACTCCTGATAAAAGAAGCCCCCGGCTGCTTGAAAGAAAGGGGCTGGCTCCTGATGGAGATCGGCGACGGCCAGGAAAAGCAGGTCGAGGACCTGCTCGGAACGGAAGGTGTTTACTGTGACGTCGGCTTTACCGCGGATTACGCCGGCCTTTTGCGAGTCGTCCGGGCGCGAAGGAAGGAATAGGACAGGGTTTGGATAAAATAATTTTGCAGGGCGGCGCAAGGCTTGAGGGGACGGTTCATGTGAGCGGCGCGAAGAACGCGGCCCTTCCGGTCATCGTTTCGTCTCTCCTGACCGGGGGCTGGAACACTTTTCACAACATCCCCGACCTTGTGGACATAAAGACCGTCAAGCGGCTGCTTGCGGATTTCGGCGTGGAATTTGAGGGTGCCGAGGACCTGAGGGTGAATGCGGGGAACTTGAAGAGTTTTGTCGCACCCTATGACCTTGTGAAAACGATGAGGGCCTCCATCCTCGTCCTTGGCCCACTCCTTGCCCGGATGGGACGGGCGCGGGTCTCCTTGCCCGGCGGATGCGCTATCGGGGCAAGGCCGGTGAACCTGCACGTCAAAGCCCTTCAGGAGCTCGGCGCCCAGGTCGACCTCGCGGACGGTTACCTGGAAGCGAAGGCCCCGCGCCTCAGAGGTGCCGTCATATACTTTGACATCTCGACCGTCACGGGGACGGAAAACGTGATGATGGCCGCGGTCTTGGCGCGAGGAACGACGGTGCTGAAAAACGCCGCCCGGGAGCCGGAGGTAGTGAACCTGGCGGAAGTGTTGAACGGGATGGGTGCAAAGATAGGCGGTGCCGGCAGTGACGTAGTGGTGATCGAGGGTGTGGAAAGTCTCCACCCCGTCGAGGCCTCCGTCATTCCCGACCGAATCGAGACCGGGACGTTCATGATCGCCGCCGGCATAACAGGCGGGGATGTTAGGATGCTGGGCTGTGATCCGGCACATGTCGAGGCACTTACGCTGAAACTCAGGGAAACGGGGATGGAAGTTACGCCCGTCGAGGGTGGGGTCAGGGTCGTGGGCTCTGATCGGATAGAGAGCGTGGACGTAACGACTCTTCCGTATCCCGGATTTGCGACGGACCTGCAGGCCCAGTTTATGGCGTTGATGGCCGTGGGTGACGGGATAAGCGTGATCACGGAGACTGTTTTCGAGAACCGGTTCATGCACGTCGGGGAACTCATGCGGATGGGAGGGGACATCGTCGTGCAGGGTAACAGTGCAATCGTGAAGGGTGTCAAGAAGCTGCGCGGGGCACCGGTCATGGCCACCGACCTGAGGGCGTCGGCATCGCTGATCATAGCGGGGTTGGCGGCGGAGGGAAGGACCGAGCTTTCGAGGGTTTATCACATCGACCGGGGGTACCAGCAGGTCGAGAAGAAACTTTCGGCCCTGGGGGCGGATATCCGGCGGGTCAGGGCCTGAGAAGCGTCATCGGAAGAGTGAAAATTCGGGGAAAAGGATGCGAACCATAAGGACGGGGGATGGTAACTTTGAGCCGGAATTCAGGCGGATTAAAGGGCGCGGCAGGGTCTTGGACAGGGGGCTGGAGGCGGAGGTACGGCGTATAATCGACGACGTCGCCGCGCGGGGAGATGAAGCGCTTTTCGAGTACATCCGGCGATTCGACCGACTTTCCCTCGACAGCCGGTCCATAGTCGTTTCCACCGACGAGATGCAGCAGGCCCTTGAAGACCTCGACCCGGCCACCCGCGATATCCTCGAGACGGCGGCCGGGAGGATAGAAGATTTTCACAAGCGACAGCTTGTCGGTTCGTGGTCCTATGGCGGTGAAGACGGGGTCGAGCTCGGGCAGCTCATCGTTCCTTTGGAACGGGTGGGTGTCTATGCGCCGGGCGGCCTGGCCTCTTACCCCTCGACAGTCTTGATGGCTACGATCCCGGCCAGAGTAGCGGGTGTCTGCGAAATTTATCTTGCCACCCCTTCGGCAAAAGGTGACGGCGTGGACCGCCTGATCCTTGCGGCCGCCGGCCTGGGAGGGGTCCAGTGTCTTTACAGGATGGGAGGGGCTCAAGCCGTAGCCGCCTTCGCTTACGGGACCCAGACCGTCCCCTACGTGGATAAGATTGTCGGTCCCGGCAATGCTTACGTGGCCATGGCCAAGAGGATGGTCTACGGAGCGGTGGGCATCGACATGATCGCCGGTCCCAGTGAGGTAATGATTGTCTGCGACGGTAATGCCGACCCGTCGTGGATAGCGGCCGACCTGGTCGCCCAGGCGGAGCACGACGAGATGGCGAGCGCCATTCTTCTCACGCCGGCCGAATCTTTTGCCCTTGCCGTTTCCGAGGAGGTGGAGAGGCAGTTGAACACCCTTGTGAGGGGGGCGATAGCCCGGCGGGCGATCGATGAATACGGGGCCGTCTTCGTCACAGAGTCGTTGAAGGAAGCCGTCGAGATTGTCAACCGGTTCGCCCCGGAGCACCTGGAACTCGTCGTCGACAGGCCCAAAAATTTGCTCAAAGGGATCCGGAACGCCGGCGCCGTTTTTCTGGGACCGCTGACCCCGGAGGCCTTCGGCGATTATCTTGCGGGGCCCAATCACATCCTCCCTACGGGAGGAACGGCTAGGTTTTCCTCGCCTCTCGGGGTACACGATTTCATCAAACGGACGAACATCATTTCTTTTTCCCGGTCTTCATTCGATATGTACGGGGATAAGGCGGTTGCTTTTGCAGGGCTGGAAGGCCTCGAAGGGCACGGGAATTCCGTGAGGGTACGGAAAGGAAAAAAATCTTGACAAAATAATCGAGTGAAATAATATCACCCCGAGCGATGTCGACGGGTCGGGGTGACCGGCGGCGAGTCGTATCTTGCGGTTGGTTTATACAGGGCGGGCGTAATTCAGAGGTAGAATGTCAGCTTCCCAAGCTGAACGTCGTGGGTTCAATTCCCATCGCCCGCTCCATTATTTGGTTCGGCCTGCTTTTTTTCTTGCATTTTCCGCTAAGTTTTGTTAGTCATAGTTCAATTCATTCTGCTTTTTGCGCTGAGTGGGCTTTTTTCGCCCACTTTTTTTGTTTTAAAATGAAACAGATGGCCCAGACATACAGGGAAAGGATCAAGGAACTCATCGAACCGTTCATCGAGTCGGAGGGGATGGAGCTCGTTGAGTTAGAATGCCTGCGGATGAAATCCCGCTGGTTGGTGAGGGTATTCATCGATAAAGAGGGGGGAGTGACCATCGACGACTGTACGGACATCAGTCAGGGAGTGGGCGATCTGCTGGATGTACATGAACTGCCGTGGGGATCCTACACCCTTGAAGTATCTTCGCCGGGCATAGACAGGCTGTTAGTGAAGGACAAAGACTTCGAGAAGTACCGAGGTCACCGGGTGAAAGTTAGGCTTGCGGAAAAGATGGACGGGGCGAAGAACATCCGGGGAAGACTCATGGATGTCCTGGAGGACGGAGGGAAGAAAATCCTAGTCCTGGAAGAAGAGGGAAAAACTTACCGCATTCTCAGGGAAATGGTGGTAAGGGCGAACCTGGAGTATGAGGCCTGATGGTATTACAAATCCCCCGCACGGTCAGTCGAGGGTAAACGGAGGGTTTATAAGAAATGTTGCCGGAGCTTAAACGCCTGATCGAGCAGATGGGCAAGGATAAAGGAATAGATAAGCAGGTCATTGTCGATGCGCTGGAGTCGGCCATGGTGACCGCCGCCCGGAAGAAGCTCGGTCCGAAGGTAGAGATTGAGGCACGCTATAACGAAGAGAACGGTGAAGTCGAGGTCTTTCAGTTCAAGACGGTCGTCGACAAGGTCGTCGACGCGGACGTGCAGATCTCGAGAGACGAGGCGAGGCGGGCTTTCGATGAGGAGGCCGAATTGGGGGACAGCCTGGGCATGAAAATCGACACGCAAACCTTCGGCAGAATAGCCGCCCAAACGGCAAAACAGATCATCATCCAGAAAGTAAAAGACGCCGAAAGGGACAACATCTACGAGGAATATAAGGATAAGAAGGGACAGTTGATCAGTGGTTTCGTTCAGAGGTTCGACGGCGGAAACATCATTGTCAACGTCGGCCGGGCGGAAGGCGTCATTCCTGCCTCCGAACAGATACATCGCGAAGCCTTCAAAAGGGGGGAAAGGATCAGGGCATACGTTTATGATGTGAAGAAAACATCTAAAGGTCCTCCTCTCATCCTTTCGAGGACTCACCCCAGTTTTCTCAGGACGCTTTTCGAGATGGAAGTCCCGGAGATATCCGAGGGGCTTGTCGAGATCGTTAGTATCGCCCGCGAGCCGGGAAATAGGTCTAAGATCGCAGTGAAGTCGAAAGACAGGGATATAGACCCCGTTGGGGCCTGTGTGGGCATGCGCGGCTCCCGCGTGCAGAATGTTGTTCAGGAATTGAGGGGGGAAAAGATCGACATTGTGTCCTATTCCGACGACTCGGTAAAGTATGTCTGCAGTGCGCTTTCGCCGGCCAAGGTGGACAAAGTACTCGTTTACGAGGACGTTAGGTCGATGGAGGTGATCGTCCCGGACGACCAGCTCTCCCTTGCCATCGGCAGGAACGGGCAGAACGTCAGGTTGGCGGCGCGGTTGACGGGTTGGAAGATCGACGTGAAGAGCGAGTCGATGATGACCGCCCAGGAAGAGGGTTACCAGTCTCTCATGAAGCTGCCGGGAATTACCGAGGATAAGGCGGAACAGTTGTACAAAGAAGGCTTTAAGGGCCTGGCGACCGTTGCCTCCGCAAACCCGGATGTTCTGGCCTCTGCGTCGGGAATCGATGCAGAAGCGGCGGCGGCGTGGATCGAAGAGGCGGGTCGGATCATCAGTGAAGAGGCCGAAGGAAACGGTCAGGCGGAGGGGTCGCCTGTTAAGGAGCTGAAGGATGTCCAAGATAAGAATCTATGAGCTTGCCAGGGAATTGGGCATTGAAAACAAGGAACTGATTGCCCGCTTAGAGAAACTCGGCATCGCCGTGAAATCCCATTCCAGCACGCTTGAAGAAAGCGACGTGGCGAGGGTCAAACGGGAGATGTCTCTCGGAGAGCCCGGCGAGGTCGTCGAACAGAGGATCAAGACGACTGTGATAAGGAGAAGGGCCGTTCGGCTTCCGGCTGAAGAGGTAAAGCCGGCACCTCCTGAGGAGACGGCGGGTCCTGCCCCTGCGCCGGAAGTAAAGGCCGTCAAAAAAGAGGAAGCTCCACCGGAGGCAGAGAAGGAAAAAAAGGTTGAGCTTCACGAAGCGAAGGTTTCGCCCGTCGACAAGAAACCGTCGGAAGAAATAACCGCACCAGCAACAACCCAGAAGACAGAGCAGGGTGAAAAGAAAGAGGCGCCGCTTTCGGCGGGTCCTGCGTCTGTGGCGAAGCATATCCCGAAGGAAGCCCTTGCGAAGCCGGAGCTCAAGGTAGCGAAGGAGGTCGTTCCTCCAAAGGAGGAAAAACCGGCCAAACCGGGGGTCGTCATACACGCGGAGAAGGGGAAACGCCCCGTTGAAATCTTCCTGGATGAGGCACCCGCAAAGAAGAAGGTTTTCGTCAAACAGGTCGTAGATAAAAAAGACAAACGCTGGACCAGGGATATCGAAGAGGAAAAGGCACCGCGGTGGCGCGAAGAGAAGCGGGGAGCCGTCGTCAGGATGAAGAAGACGGAGATTACGACTCCCAAGGCCATAAAACGGAGAATCAAGGTGGAAGATGTCATCCGTGTCGCCGACCTGGCGAAGAAGATGGGCGTCAAAGTGAGTGAAGTGATGGGCAAGTTGATAACCCTTGGCGTGATGGCCTCCATCAACCAGGCCGTTGATATCGACACGGCGAGCATAGTCGCCGGCGAATTCGGTTATCAGGTGGAACCGGCGGGCACCGATTATGAAGAGACGATACAGCGCGCAGAAACGGCGGTGGAATCGTTGAAGCCGAGGGCCCCTGTCGTTACGGTGATGGGGCACGTCGACCACGGTAAGACCTCTTTGCTGGACGCCATCCGGCAGACAAACGTGATCGAGGGCGAAGCCGGCGGGATAACCCAGGCCATCGGCGCCTATCACGTTCAGGTCAACGACAGGGACATCGTTTTTCTGGATACGCCCGGCCATGAAGCGTTCACATCCATGCGGGCACGCGGTGCCCAGGTGACGGATATCGTCGTGCTCGTGGTTGCCGCCGACGACGGCGTCAAGGAACAGACCGTCGAAGCGATCAACCACGCCCGCGCCGCGAACGTCCCCATCATTGTCGCCGTCAACAAAATAGACAAACCGGATGCCAATCCCGAAAGGATCAAGAGGGAGCTTGCGGATCAGAACCTCGTTCCTGAAGAATGGGGAGGAGAGACCCTCTTTGCCGAAATATCGGCGAAGAAGAAAATAGGCATCGAGAACCTGCTGGAGCTGATCCTCCTCCAGGTGGATATCATGGAGTTGAAGGCGGATTCCGACAGACCCGCCAGAGGGGTGATCATCGAGGCCAAGCTCGACCGCGGGAGAGGACCGGTGGCGACGCTCCTGATTCAGGAAGGGACGCTGCACGAGGGGGACGCCTTCGTTTGCAAGACCGAGTTCGGCAGGGTTCGTGCCCTCATAAACGACAAGGGCCGGCGGATCAAGGAGGCCGGCCCTTCCATGCCCGTAGAGGTCATCGGTTTTTCCGATGTCCCCCAGGCCGGGACGGACTTCGTTTGCGTGGAGGACGAGAAAAAGGCAAGGAACATCAGCGAATACTGGATCAGGAAGGAGCGCGAACGGGAGCTCGCCCGGTCTTCGAAGGTTACCCTCGAGCAGCTCTATGAACGGATCAAGGAGGGGACGAAAGAGTTCAACGTGATCATCAAGGGTGATGTCCAGGGATCCATAGAAGCCCTGACAGAGGCGCTCGTTAAATTGAGTACTTCCGGCGTGAAGCTCAACGTGATCCACAGCTCGACGGGCTCCGTTACGGAATCGGACGTCCTTCTCGCCTCTGCCTCCGACGCCCTTATCATCGGGTTTAAAGTGAGGCCCGATGCGAGGGTGGTTGAGACGGCGAAAGAAGAAGGTGTCGAGATAAAGCTTTACGACATAATCTATAACGTGATCGCCGACGTCAAGGCTGCCATGGAAGGATTGCTGGAACCTGTCTATAGAGAAGTCGTCCTGGGTCATGCGGAGGTGCGTAACCTGTTCAAGGTTCCCAAAGTCGGGATTGTTGCCGGTTGTCATGTCACCGACGGCAAGGTGATGAGGAACGCCAATGTCAAGCTCGTTCGCGACGGGGTTCAGATCTATGACGGGAAGATCATGTCGCTCAAGAGATTCAAGGATGATGCAAGAGAAGTGACGGCCGGGTTGGAGTGCGGCATAAGTATCGAAGGGTTCAACGACATGAAGGTCGGCGATGTTATAGAGGCCTACACGCAGGAACAGGTGGAGAGGAAACTTTGAGAAGGCTTCGAGCGGCGGTTTCGAAAGTTGCCTTTATTTCACTTCGGGACGCCGGTCTTTAACTACGGTATGGATGCATATCGATGTTCGTCGGGGTCGGGATCGTAGAAATCTATATTGCCGACAGCAGGTCTCTCAAAGACAAGCGGGGAGCGGTTAAGAGCCTGATGCGGCGAACGCAGAACGAATTTAACATCTCCATCGCCGAAGTCGGAGCGAACGACGATTGGAAGCGCGGGGAGATCGGCTTCTGCGTGGTGGGCAACGATCAGCGGTTCGTGAATTCGAAGCTGGACAAAGTCATCCGGTTCATGGAGGGACTCTATCTTGCGGAGATAGTGGGATCGAGGTTCGAGATCACAAGCTTCGTCGATACCGTGGAAACGATGGGCAGAAGGGTGGCCGAGTTTGATAAGTTTCAAGAGGTCTGAACGGATAGCCGGCATGATCAGGAAAGAGATCGCCGATATCCTGTTGAAAGAAATCAGTGATCCTCGGATAGGCGACATCACCATAACGGATGTCATGCTCTCCGGAGACCTCCGTCAGGCAACGGTTTTTTTTGTTCAGATGGGCAAAGACCGGGACAGCGGCGATGTCCATGACCATCTGCAGAAGGCATCGGGTCTTCTCAAGAGAGAGTTGGGCAGGCGGTTGCATCTCCGCTATGTCCCTGAAATACGCCTGATTTACGACGGGTCTTTTGAGTACGGAAGCCGGATCGATCGAATTCTCGAGACGGTGAAGAGAGAGAAAGGTCACGAGACATGAAAAAGGTTGTCGATACCATCCGGTCGAAAAGGTCATTTCTCGTGACCTCCCATGTCCGACTCGACGGGGACGCCGTCGGGTCCGAACTGGCGCTCTTTCACCTGCTCCGTAGCATGGGCAAGAGGGTGCTCGTCTACAACCAGGATGAGACACCCAAGAACCTGCGGTTTCTTCCGGGGGCCGAGACGATAGTTCACAAGCTCGACGGAATCTCCGAATACGACGCCCTGTTCGTTCTTGATTGCAGCGAAGTCGAAAGAGTTGGCGATGCGGCCTCCCTCATCCGGACGGCACCCTGCCTGGTGAGCATAGACCATCACATCTCCAATAAAGGCGACTTCAGCCTGTCCGTCATCGACCCGTCCGCAAGTTCCGTCGGGGAGCTTATATTCCGGTTGATTGATGAAATGGGGGCCGACGTCACGAAGGAGATCGCCGTGAATCTTTACACGGCCATCGTGACGGACACCGGCTCTTTCCGCTATTCGAACGCGGGCAAGAACACCTTCGCCATAGCCGGGAAGCTTGTCGAGGCAGGCGCGAAACCGCATAAAGTAGCTGAGAAAGTTTACGAAAGCAATCCGCCGGAGAAGATGAAACTTCTGGCAAAAGTGCTCGAAACGCTGGAGTGCCACTGGGATGGTAAGATCAGCACCCTCTTTGTTTCTCAGGTCATGATACGTGAAGCGGGAGCGCTGCCGGAATACACGGAGAATTTCGTCGACTTCGCCCGGGCTATCGAAGGTGTTGAGGTGGCGGCCTTTTTTATTGAGATGGACGGGGGCCGCTACCGGGTGAGTCTGCGTTCCAAGGGCAGGATAAGCGTCGAGAAGGTGGCGCGGATGTACGGCGGAGGCGGTCATTTCAACGCGGCCGCCTGCATAATGTCCGGCTCTCTGGTGGACGTCAGGGATCGTATAGTTCAATCGATCATGGCTGGTTGATCGTATGGACGGCGTGATCGTTGTCGATAAGCCTGCGGGCAGAAGTTCCTTCGATGTAGTGAGGGTCGTGCGGGCGCTTCCGGGGGTGAAGAAGGCAGGCCATACGGGAACTCTGGACCCTCTCGCGACGGGGGTACTCCCTGTATGCCTCAACGAAGCCACTAAGCTCGTGCAGTTTCTGTCACTGGACAGCAAAGACTATCGCTGCACAATGCTGTTGGGGGTGGAGACGGATACCCTGGATGTAGAAGGGAAGGTGCTGACGAGGGAAGAGGTGAAAGTCGGGGTGAGGGACGTCGAGGAGGTCCTGAAGGGCTGCACGGGGGAAATCGAACAGGTTCCGCCCCGGTATTCGGCTCTCAAGTATAGAGGAAAAACTTTTTACAGCCTGGCGAGGAAGGGCATCGATGTTCAGCCGGCCCCGCGCCGGGTTGAGATCCGCCGAATCGAACTTCTGGAAGTCCGACTGCCCTACGTTACCTTCCTGGTTTCTTGCTCGAAGGGTACCTACATCCGGTCGCTGTGTGCCGATGTCGGTGGGCGGTTAGGAACCAAGGCATGCCTGGCGGGATTGCGGAGGTTGAGAAGCGGCTCGTTCCACGAGGAGGGAGCCTTGTCCGTCGAGGACTTAAGAAGCCGGTGGCCCGATGATGTGGCTTGCCGTCTGATTTCCATGGCCGACGCCCTTGCGGGTATGCCGACGGTCTACGTGGATGGAAGATACGCCATGCGATTGCGGAGGGGACACCAGCCTACGGTTCAGGACTTGAACGGGAATAATATGCCTTCTCTTGCCGCGGGAGATGTGGTAAAGTTCGTGCTCGAATCGGGTGAACTCGTTGCCGCCGGTGCAGCGCTCCACGACTCGGGAAGGCGGGCTCTTCTGGCACCGGATGAGAGGGCCGTTCGGATCAAGCGGATATTCAACGGTTAGGAAGTTCATCGTCCGGCCTAAAGATTTTCGGTTGTAAAATCAAATCGAGGGAGGAGAAGCAGGTGTTGGAGTTAGAACAGAAACAGAAGATCATCGGCAGTTTCCAGGCTCATGAGAAAGATACCGGGTCGCCGGAAGTGCAGATAGCCCTTCTCAGTGCAAGGATAAGTTACTTGACGGAACACTTCAAGGCGCACAAAAAGGACCATCATTCCCGCAGAGGGCTGTTGAAGATCGTGGGGCAGAGAAGGCGCTTGCTGGACTATCTGAAGAAAAAAGATATCGAGAGATACAGGACGCTTATCCAACGCCTTGGCATACGAAGGTAGTGGGGATAAAGCAAAGGAATGGATATGATGAGCGGCAGGTTATTAGGAGGTAATCAATAATAGAATGAGTGAAGTGTTTAAAACTGATTTTGCCGGAAGAGAAATTTCCCTGAAAACCCATTATGTAGCCGGTCAGGCGGACGGTGCCGTTTTCGTCCGGTACGGCGATACGGTTGTTCTAGTGACGGCGGTTTCTCTGAGAAGCAAAAGAGAAGGGGTGGATTTCCTGCCGCTGACGGTCGATTATGAAGAGAAAACTTTCGCCGCGGGGAAGATTCCGGGTGGCTTCTTCAAAAGGGAGGGGCGCCCGAATGAACGTGAGATCCTGATATCGAGAATCATAGACCGCTCCGTGCGACCTCTGTTTCCGAAAGGCTATTACCACGAGACGCAGATCGTAGCTATCCTTCTGTCCGTCGACAACGAGAACGATTCGGACGTGGCGGCCATGTTGGGGTGTTCCGCTGCTTTGATGGTATCGGATATTCCCTTCAAGGGACCGGTGGCGGGCGTTCGAGTGGGCAGGGTCAAAGGACAGTTTGTGGCCAACCCTTCGGCCAAGATGATGGAAGAGAGTGACCTCGACCTATTCCTGACCGGCAGGAAGGTGCCCCGTGCCGACGGCACTTACGACGTCAATCCGGTGATGCTGGAAGGCGGAGCCCAGGAAGTCGGGGAGGATGTAATAATCGAGGCAGTCGAGTTCGGCCTTGATGCACTAAGGCCCGTCCTGGAACTGCAGGACCGAATGTGCGCGGCGGTGGGAAGGCAAAAAAGGCCGGTAGAAGAAATATCCTACAACGGGGAATTAGCGAGAAAACTGGCCGACCTGGCGGAGAAGGACCTTGCCGCAGCCTACCGGATACCGGCAAAACTGGAGAGATACGCGAAGCTCGACGCGGCGAGGGCCGCCGCGCTGAGTGCGGTCACTGCGGAAGACCCTGCCGGCGAGCAGGCGGTGCGTGGCGCCCTGGATCAGCTGGAACGGAAGATTTTGCGGGAAATGATCCTCAACGAGGGGACCCGGATCGACGGAAGGTCGGCAGCGGACATTCGTCCTATCAGTTGTGAGGCAGGGCTTCTTCCGAGGACTCACGGTTCGGCGCTGTTCACAAGGGGGGAGACGCAGGCGCTGGCGGTCCTCACGCTCGGAACGGCATCCGATGAACAACGGATGGATTACATCAGCGGAGAAGAGCTGCGGTCTTTTATGCTCCACTATAATTTCCCGCCTTTTTCCGTCGGTGAGGCGCGAATGCTCAGGGGACCGGGACGGAGAGAGATCGGTCACGGTGCCCTGGCGAGAAGGGCGTTGCTGCCCATACTTCCTTCGCAAGAAGTCTTTCCTTACACTATACGTATCGTATCTGAGATCCTGTCGTCGAATGGGTCTTCTTCCATGGCCACCGTCTGCGGAGGATCCCTTTCCCTGATGGATGCCGGCGTACCGGTGAAGGATGTGGTGGCGGGGATCGCCATGGGTTTGTTGAAGGAAGGTGAACGGGTCGTCATCCTGTCCGATATCCTCGGCGACGAGGACCATGCAGGCGACATGGACTTCAAGGTATGCGGGACGAAGAATGGCGTGACTGCCATGCAGATGGATATAAAGATCGACGGTGTTACCTCGGAAATCCTCAGGAAGGCCCTGGCTCAGGCCCGCGACGGTAGACTCTTCATCATCGGCAAGCTCCGGGAGACCATGGCGGAGCCGAGAAAGGAAATCTCGGCATACGCTCCGAGGATCACGATCATGAAAGTGAAACCGGACAAGATCAGGGACGTCATCGGTGCCGGCGGAAAGAACATCCGGCAGATTATCAGTGAAACGGGCGTGGACATAAACGTGGAAGACGACGGGACCGTCACGATCGCTTCGAACGACGCCGAGGCGGCGGCAAGGGCGGCGCAACTGGTCCGATGGCTGACGGAAGAGGCGGAAGTGGGAAAGATCTACCTGGGGACGGTCAAGCGAGTCGTCGATTTCGGCGCCTTCGTGGAAATCCTGCCGGGTACGGAGGGGTTGGTCCACATCTCACAACTTGCCAAGGAAAGAGTCCAGAAGGTCACCGATATACTGAAGGAGGGGGATAAGGTTGCGGTAAAGGTCATCGAAATCGACAAGGCGGGGAAGATACGGTTGAGCAGAAAAGAGGCACTGGGTGAGCACGTACCGCAAGACCGTAATGGATAACGGAATCACGGTCATCTCGGAGGAAATCGACCGCGTCAGGTCCCTCTCGCTCGGGGTGTGGGTCAACTGTGGTTCCCGGAACGAAGAGCATTCGACGAACGGGGCAGCTCACTTCATCGAGCACATGCTCTTCAAGGGAACCAAGAAAAGGACTGCTTTCGACATCGCCTCCGAGATCGATTCCGTGGGAGGCATTCTCAATGCATGCACTGGTAAAGAACTGACTTCCTTTTATGTGAAGATTCCCGATTATCATCTTTCCCTTGCCATCGACCTTCTGGCCGACATTTTGAAAGACTCCGCCTTCGACCCTGAGGAAATGGAGAAAGAAAAGTCCGTGATCCTTCAGGAGATTCGTATGGTGGAAGACACGCCGGACGATTTCATCCATGATTTTTTCGGAAAGGCGTTCTGGGGCGGCCATCCCCTTTCCCTTCCCGTTCTCGGTACGGAAGACTCCGTCAGAGGCATCCGGCGGGATGCCCTTCTCGAAATCTTCGAGAAATATTACCGGGGAGGCCGGCTCGTTTTGACTGCGGCCGGGTGCCTCAGACACGACGAACTGGTGAGTTTGGTCGGCGAGGCCCTCGGCTCGGTTGCGCCGGCGGAAGGAGGAAACGGGCAAGACGCCCCGACTCCGACGGCAAGGGTTGCCGTACTCGAAAAGGATTTGGAGCAGGTTCACATGGTCATCGGTTCCCCGGGGCATACCTTCTCGGACCCGGCCAGGTATGCCGGTTTTATAGTTAACACCGTCCTTGGCGGCAGCATGAGCTCGAGGCTGTTCCAGGAAGTCCGCGAGAAAAGGGGGCTTGCTTACGCCATCCATTCTTATCTTGTGTCTTACAGGGATGTGGGCATGTTCGGCGTCTATGCGGGGGCCGGCGATGAGAAGGTCGGTGAAGTTCTCGACGTAATTTTCGCTGAGCTGCGCAAGCTCAAAGCGGATCTTCTGACCGACAAGGAACTCTCTAGCGCCAAGGAGCAGATAAAGGGGCGGTTTCTGTTGAGCATGGAAAGTACGGACACCAGGATGACGCGACTCGCAAAGAACGAAATCTATCTCGGCCGTGACCTCTCGCTCGACGAGGCGATCTCCAACCTTGAGTCCGTAAGCGCGGAGGAAGTGCGGGAAGTGGCACGCTCCTTGTTCAAAAAGGACACCGTTTCGGTCGCCGCGATCGGCAGGGTTACCGAGGATGACATCGCCGGTAATATGCCCGACCTTTGATTCCGACCGGCTCTCGAACCTTTTTTCCGTGAGGCCTGATGGAGAAGATAGAAATTCCCGTGACCAGGTTGCCGGGCAATGAAGATATTCCTCTTCCCCGTTACATTACGGGGCAGGCAGCGGGGATGGACATCTTCGCGGCGGTCAGAGGCGAAGAGACGATCTTCGCCGGCGAAAGAAAGGTGATACCTTCGGGAATCGCCATCGCTCTGCCCGAAGGTTTTGAGGCCGAGATCAGGCCCCGGAGCGGGCTTGCCGTCCGGTACGGTGTGACCGTCATCAATTCCCCCGGAACGATCGATGCGGACTACCGCGGCGAAATCTTGATACTGCTGATCAACCATGGGCAGGAACCATTTGTCGTCAAAAGGAGTGACCGGATTGCCCAGATGGTCGTGCATCGCGTCTGTCGTGTAGCATGGAGCCTGTGTGATGGATTGGACTGCACGCAGCGGGGGGTAGGGGGTTTAGGCCACACGGGGTGAAAGACGGTCGGGAGTCGGCGGGCATGGCGAAGGATTGAGCTATGCCGGAGGAAGATGCGTTCATGGGCAGGTCTAAAGTTCAAAAGTCCTATCGAGAGATCAACGAAAGAATCAAGAGGGGCAAGGCGGTAGTCGTAACGGCCGAGGAAATGATCGACATCGTGCGAGACCGCGGCGACGTGGAGGCGGCGCGGTACGTGGATGTGGTGACGACTGGGACTTTTTCGCCGATGTGTTCCTCGGGGGCCTTTCTCAATTTCGGCCATACGTCTCCCAAAATCAAGGCCATGAAGGTTTGGTTGAATGATGTGCAGGCTTACGGGGGTCTTGCGGCCGTGGACTGTTATATCGGGGCGACCGAAGTAGCCGAGGGAGACCCTCTCAACAGCG
>DIEZ01000064.1 GCA_002418885.1 Syntrophaceae bacterium UBA5761 | reverse complement strand
TTTCCCGGAAATTAAAGAACCAATGTACAAACAATTAAATTTGTTCGACTATTAACCGGACACTAATGAAAGGCATTTACTAATTGAAGGCATCTACAGCCCCCTTCGTTGTTTAGTCGTTATATGGTCTAATGTCATTATTTCGACTCTTTCTTGACTTGACCCCGCAAATATAATATAGTATCTTTGTAAGGTTCGTAAAAAGTCGAGAATTACCACTTTCGTCATTCCGGCGAACGCCGGAATCCAGTTTGTTCAATATGTTCTGGATGCTGGATCGGATCCGGCATAACGTTTTTGGACTTTTTACGAGGGCGTCAAATCTAACTAAAAAAAGACCTGAAAGAGGCTTGCGATTGAAGTCAAAAGCATTTTTTTCAGAGTTCTCACCTGATGAAAGAACAACCCTTTATCGATTCGTCGCCTTTCAGAATGTCTTTTCCATCGATTGGTTATCGAACACCGACGTTCTTCCTTCTCACCTCTTGACGGTAATCTCTTTCCTCGAGCGGAAACAATGGATTTCCCCTGTCTGCAACGTCAAAGGCATGTATGCCTGGACGCCAGCTTTTCCCAGAGATGCTCTCGTGGCGTCCATCCCTGGCGAAGAAATGATCAATTATTACAGAGATGCAGTAAATATCCTGACACGAGCCTTACCTGACACGGAGGAAAACAATTTAATAATCGCTGGGGTGTGCATTCTGGCCGGGCTGTGCGAGTCGGACCTCAAAATCGTACTAAAAGCGGCGGTCCATGAAGAAAAGAAACATCGGACGGCGTCGTCGATTAGATTCTACGATAATCTGCTGGAATTCCTGGAAAAAAAGATCTTTCAGGCCGGCTTAAAACCCTCACGGGAAACTTATCGAATCATGATTAACGCTGTGGAGCGCAGGGCGTCTCTATCGTTACTCCACCCGGATATCAAGAAGGTGAAACCCTGGCTCTTGATGGCCAAGCAATCCGCCGTTCAAAACGAGGACATTCGCTCTCAAGCTTTATTGGAACTCCTTATCGGTCAAAACTGCTGGATGTGCTTCCAGTACGACCAGGCCATCGCCCAATTTGACGAAGCATGGGAGATGATCAGGAGGGTGGAAGACGCCGACCTTCAGAGGTTGGGATTGCAGCTTCGCGGACTATCTCACTGGATCAGGGGCAACATTTCGAAAGCCCTCCAACTTTATGAGGAATCCATAGGCGAAATCGACCAAATGAAGGACGACGATTTCTCACTTATCACGGGACTTCACATTTCGCAATGTTACACCCATGTTGGCATGACGCAGCGCGCCCTTGGAATCTCCGAAACAATCTACAACCTGACACTGAAGAATGATAACTGGCCCCTGGTTTCATTTTCGTTGGCTAACACAGGCCTAATTCGCTTGGAAATGGGTCAGCTCAAGGACAGCCGGGCTTATTTCGAAAAATCACTGGAAATATCCCGTCGTGAATCCATCCCGATGGCTGAACTGATGGCCGGCATCGGTCTTTCGAACATCGAATGTCAGGAGGGCCGGTATGACCGTGCTGCCGAACACTTCAAGGTGCTGTACAAGCTGCAAAAGTCCAGCTGGTATCATACCCTAAATGCCTCACATATCTTTGAGCCCGGCTTCATCCTTTACAAAGCAGGGATATCCCCTGTTGAACTTAACCCCGTCATCCAATTTCTCAGCGAAATCCCGAAGGAAAGGATGAATCCTCAACTCCGCGGTGTCGTCCGCAGGCTTCAGATCAAATACCTTGAAGACGGTCGAAAAACAAAAGACCGGGTTGCAGAATTGATGGAGATCGAAAAATCCCTCGAACAGGTAGGCGCCCTCCTTTTACTTGCCAAGGTACGCCTCGACATCGCCCGGCTTTGTCTTGAAGCCGGCAAATGGGCACAGGCCGAAGATTACGCCAGTAAAGCCTGGAAATTCCTGAAACACACGGCCAAGGCTGCCTTTCCCCCCGATTTGCAGCACCTGATTCGCAGTGAAGACTTTTCTTCAGAAAACCGTCTTTACGACCTCGTGATCGAGATGGGGGAAGCACTGACGAACCAGAAAAGCACAGAACAACTGCTGACAAACATCATCACCTCCATTTCCAGGCTTACCGGTGCAGAGCGGGCCGTCCTGTTTATCGTGGATGATAACTCTTCGGACTTGAAGATCGCCGCTTCGAGGAATCTGACCAAAGAACATCTAACGGCTGAAAGCTTCAAGGAGGCCATGGACCGGATCCGGCAGGCAGCTAAGAGCGGCGAAGACAACGTGATTCAGTACGAAAAATTCGAGGAATCGACGATCGAAGTTCGCAAGATCATCATTACACCCCTGCTGCTAGGGAAGCGGTTGATAGGCGTACTCTACCAAGATAGCCGCTTTTTTTCATTAGAAGTCACTCCCAACAGGATTAGACTGCTGTCCGCGCTCGCGTCTCAAATCGCTGTCTCCATAGACCGTGCACAGGCGCATGACGAGATCGCGCAACTGAATAAAAGACTGATCGAGGAAAAACGCTATTACCAGGAAGAAAAGGAAGAATTCCGACCTTTTGGTGAGATCATCGGCTCCGCCGAAGCAATAAGAAACTTGCATCAACTGATCCGCAAAGTAGCACCGACGAAATCTACGGTCCTTATTACAGGAGAAACGGGGGTGGGCAAGGAATTGGTTGCCAGGGCTATCCACCGGGGAAGTGATCGCTGCGAGGGGCCTTTTATCCGGGTCAACTGTGCCGCCTTACCGGACACGTTGATCGATAGCGAGCTTTTCGGCCACGAAAAGGGGGCCTTCACCGGAGCAAACCAGATGAAGCCCGGGCGATTCGAGCTCGCTAACGGCGGAACGATCTTCCTCGACGAGGTATCGGAATTACCTCTCTCAACACAGAGCAGACTGCTGCGCATACTTCAGGAAAAGGAGTTCCAACGCGTCGGGGGAACAAAAACACTTTATTCCGATTTTCGCTTGATCGTCGCAACGAACAAAGACCTTTCTCAAGAAGTCGAAAAGGGCAATTTTCGCTCGGACCTTTTCTTCCGCCTCAATGTTTTCCCGATTTTCGTATCCCCTTTGAGGGAGAGAAAGGAAGACGTCCCGGCGCTCGCCGTTCATTTTTTCAACCTATTCTGCGCCCAGTACAACCGTCATTACCAGGGAATCCCAGGGGCGGAAATGGAAAAACTAATGACATATTCCTGGCCCGGAAACGTCCGAGAGCTTGCAAACGTGATTGAAAGGAGCGTGATTCTTGGGGGACCCAAGATACGTTTCGCGGGACTCAACTCAAACCCTCAGCGGACTGAGAACACGGCACGGTCCGTGAACCTCAAGGAGGCTGAAAAGCATCATATCCTCCATGCTCTGGAAATTTCCCGCGGAAAAGTAGGGGGTAAAGACGGTGCCTCGTCTCTCCTTGGCCTCAAGAGGACCACCCTCATTCACAAGATGAAAAAGCACGGCATTACTATACGAAAGAACGCAGATTGAGTACCTGTCTGGCACCCTTTCTGCAAGTAAATTTGTCAATAAGACATTAAAACGAACTGTCCACAATTTCTTGGAAGGAGATGCGCTATGTTGCCGGACGTCTTGTTGACCGAGGAAGAGAAGGCAGTAAAGCACGAAGCCAGAGAATTCGTTAAGAACGAGGTATCGCCCGAACTGACAAAAAAACTCGACCGCGACGAGATCCGTTATCCGCGGGAATTCGTTAAAACCCTAGGAAACAAAAACCTTCTCGGCCTGAGGTTTCCGAGGGAGCTTGGCGGTAGAGGTCTCAACTGGACAGGCGAGATCGCAGCCCTTGAAGAGATCGGCGTTCTGGGCACGGCGCTCGGCTGCGCCTTCGCCATGCCGTCTATCGTCGGTGAAGCGCTCTATATCTTCGGCACGGAAGAGCAGAAGAAAAACTTCCTTGTCCCTATGCTGAAGGGCGACATTATTTCGGCGGAGGCACTGACCGAGCCGAGAGGCGGCTCGGACTTTTTCGGTGCTACTACGCGCGCCGAATACAAGAACGGACATTTCACCGTCCGGGGACAGAAGCGGTTTGTCGTGGCGGCGGAGGGGGCCGACTTCTTTATCGTTTATTGCAACACCAATCCTTCCGGCGGACCTAACGAACGGATAAGCCTCTTGCTGATCGAGAAAGACCGCAAGGGTGTAGAAGTCAAGCATCTGTATGGTCTCCTTGGGACGCGCGGCGGGGGCACCGGCCGCATCCTTTTCAGGGACGTCAAAGTCCCGGAGTCAAACCTCATCGGTGGTTTGAACGAAGGCGCCAAAATCTTCAACCGGATGATGATCCCTGAACGTTTGACGTCTGCCGGTGCATCGCTCGGCATGGGTCGAGCAGCCCTCGAAGTTGCCGTACGATACAGCGACCGCAGAAAAGCTTTTGGACAGAAAATCCGTAGTTTTCAAGGAGTTAGTTTCAAGGTCGCCGATGCCATCACTTTACTCGATTCTGCCCGTGCCATCACTTTTGCAGCCGGCAGGACCGTTGATGTCGGTTATCCCTCGGCACGTCGCCTCGTCAGTGAGGCTAAGAAATGCGCAACCGACGCCGCATGGACCATCTGCAATCTGTCGATGCAGATCATGGGCGGCATAGGATACACGAATGTCTACCCGATCGAAAAGATGTTGCGCGATGCGCGGTTGATTCAGATCTGGACCGGGACTAACGAGATCATGAGCTTGCTCATCCAGCACGAGTTTTATCGTGAGACTCTCAATGAGCGTAACCCCGGAAGAATGATCGAAATGGACGCCCAGGAGGCCGACAAGGATGACGAAAAGGTCTATGAAGACGATGAGATGTGGGTCAAGGGCTGGTGAACCCCTCTGACAAGAGAATGAAAGGAAGATGTCCGGCTATGATGAACGGTGATGAATACATCCGTTCCCTACAGGCGATGAAAACCATTGTTTATATAAACGGTCAAAAAGTCAGCGACTATTACAGCCATCCGGTTATGAAACCGGCCGTCAATACCCTGAAAGCGACCTATGACCTTGCATCCGACCCCGAGCTTGATAGCGATATCCACGCTCTTATCGTTACAGAAAGCGACCTTACTGGTGGCAGGGTCAACCGGTTTCTCAAGATCCTTCAGTCCCGGGAAGACCTCCTGGCAAGGATGAAACTGCAGCGCGCCATGATGAGGTACACCGGCGGGTGTTTTGGAGGGAGATGCGTGGCCGGGGCGGTCATCAACTCTCTGTGGTCCGTCACCTACGACATGGAAAAGGCCGGGTGCTCCGCTCCGTACCATCAACGATTCCGTAATTACATGAAAGCAGTTCAGGAACAGGACCTGGCAGTTTCCGGGAACATCACGGATGCGAAAGGTGATCGTTCACTGCCGCCCCATCGTCAGTCTGACCCTGACCTTTACGTCAGGGTCGTCGAAAGGAGGAAGGACGGCATCGTCGTAAACGGTGCAAAGCTTCAGCAATCCGGAGCCCCTGTTGCCCATGAAAGGCTTGTCGTTCCTACGTCGGCATTGGGACCAGACGAAGAACCATATGCGGTGGCCTTTGCCGTTCCAGGTGATGCCGAGGGCGTCGTCCATGTTAACGACTCCTCCTGCATCAACGCAAAGTTTGAGGCCATGGATCACGAAGACATCGGCAACGCAACGTTCGGGATGCATCAAAGCGCTCACATACTTTTTGATCACGTCTTCGTTCCCTGGGATCGGGTTTTTCTGTGCGGTGAATGGAAGCCATGCCGCGACCTTGTTCACCGTTTCTCCGATTTTCAGCGTCTGGCCTCCTCCTCCTGCCGGTGCGGCTACATAGATCTGTGCATCGGCGCCGCGTCGGCCATGGCCGATTACAACGGCGTCTCGTCAAAATCACACATCCAGGAAAAACTCATCGACATGAGCGTCGACGCGGAAACTATTTACGGTCTTGTTGCCGGTGCATCGGCACATTCTACCGACACGGCCTCCGGCGTGCCTCTCCCGGACACCATGATTATCAATGCCGCGAAGATTTACATGAACGATGCGATCCTGCGAACAGCACAGAAACTTGCCGACATAGGAGGGGGAATCCTCGTAACCAGACCGAGCAATCGGGACTTAAGGATACCAAAGGTCGGCGACCTTCTCCGGAAATACCACAAAGGCCGGGACGGCATCGATGTCGAGGATAGATTGAAGATGGCCCGGCTTTGTGAATCCCTTTCAGGCCTTGCCTCTATGACACCGATTCTTTCTGTCATCGCAGCAGGACCTCCGGCAACTCAGCGTTTGAACTTTCGGCTCATGACAGACCTGAAACGCGACCGGAGAGCAGCCGAAAGGCTCGCTGGTATCGCACCTTAAAAGAAATACAAAAACGAAAGGAGTTCAGCAGATGAAAGAAAAAGCAATCATAACCGCGGCCATCACGGGCAGCATTCACACGCCTGGCATGTCCGAGTATCTACCGGTTACCCCGCAGGAGATTGCCGAAGACGCAGTCCGTGCCTATGAGGCGGGGGCTGCCGTTTGCCACATACATGCCCGCGACCCCCAGACGGGGCAGCCGACCCCGGATGTGAACGTATTCAGGGAGGCCGTCACCCGAATCAAGAGCAGGTGTGACATGGTGGTTTGCATCACGACCGGTGGCGGTCTTGGGATGACGGCGGAGCAGCGTCTCATCGCCGTGTCTACTTTAAAACCAGAATTAGCCTCCTTCAACGCCGGTTCGGTCAACTTCGCCCTATTCCATGCCCTGGAGAGGTACAAGAATTTCAAGTTCGACTGGGAGAGCAAGTACCTTGCAATGACGGAGGACTACATCTTCCCGAACACCTTCAAGTCCATGAAGGGTTTTGCCCGGATATTCAACGAGAACGGCACAAAGCCGGAGTTTGAGGTCTACGATTCCGGGATGGTCAACAACATCGCCTTCATGCTTGAGAGGGGCTACGTGAAGAAGCCGGTCTACATTCAGTTCGTGATGGGTGTCCTGGGCGGGATAACCCCGAGTGCCAGGAACCTTCTCTTCCTCGTGGATTATGCCCGGGAGTTGATCGGCGACTTTGAGTTTTCCGTGTGTGTGGCGGGGCGGGCGCAGTTTCCCATCTGCACGCAGTCGCTTCTCATCGGCGGAAACGCGCGCGTCGGCCTGGAGGACAACCTGTACCTCGAAAAGGGCAGGATGGCTAAGAGCAACGCCGAGCAGGTTGCCAAGATCGTCCGTATCGCACGTGAGTTCGGCATCGAACCGGCGACATCGAGTGAGGCGAGAAAGATATTGGGGTTGAAAGGAATCGACAAGGTAAATTATTAAAGTTTCTTTTGCCTGGTTTCAGTTTTGAGTTAAACATTCAAAGAAAAGGGCCGGGCAGACCGGCCCTTTTCTTTGTCCTTCATTTTCACTTAGTCTGCAGCACCCGTC
>DIEZ01000009.1 GCA_002418885.1 Syntrophaceae bacterium UBA5761 | reverse complement strand
AGTTGTGAATATTTTCATATAAACATCCTCGACACTCAAGACCTTCTTATCGCCGAACACATGGGGATGCCTCCGTACCATCTTCTCCGAAATTGATTTTATCACTGATACTGTATCGAATTTCCTTTCCTCCTCGGCAAGCCGAGAGATGAATAGAATCTGAAAGAGCAGGTCCCCCAATTCTTCTTTCAGGCCGTCCGGGTCTCCGTTTTCAACGGCGTCGAGCACTTCGTATGTCTCTCCCACAAGGTACCTTGCGGCATCGGGTATGGTCTGCCTCCTGTCCCACGGACAACCTTCAGGTGATCTCAATCGTGCAACGATACCCATAAGCGACCTGAACAGATACTCAACTTCGATCCCGCCTTCCGCGCCTTTCTCTTTGATTCCCATTCTACCTTTTCCTCACAAAAAAGTTGCTATTTTTAGCATGATTAGTATAGGCTGTCAAAATTATGATTTACCTTAAAGGCCGGACTCTGACGGGTGTTTTGGCTTGATTTTATTTCGTCGCGGTGATAAGACGTTCGCGCTTCGAGCGACCGGCCTTTTTTGTTGCAAACCACACGGTTTCAGTTGCAAAGTCGTCTTTTTTGAAGAGATTTTGCGTTCCTTAACATAACCTGGTTTTTGATAGAGAGGAGGACGATATCTATGGCAGAAGAAAAGAAGCGCTTGACACGGGCCGAAAGGCTCGCAATGGAGAGAGAGGACAACCTGAAGCATTGGGAAGTGCAGGACGCCCTTCTGTTCAAACATCGTGAAGAAGCCTACAATATCGGCGGTCCTGAGCAGGTCGCACGCCTGGCAAAACAGGGCAAGAAGTCCATGCGTGAACTAATAAATATGCTCATCGACCCGGGCACGGAGTTTTACGAACTCGGAATCGACGCAGGATACAACATCGGGAAAGTCAAACTCTACGGCGGCGATATTTACGAGTCGGAGAAGCGGGGACATATTCCCGGTGGAGGCCTTGTGACAGGCGTGGGCGTCATCCACGGAAAAGATTGCATGATTTTCGCCAACGAAAATCGTTATGCGGCGGGAACCTATTTCCCCATCACCCTCAAGAAGCACATGAGAGCTCAGGCCATCGCCGAGCGTCTGAGACTGCCCTGCGTTTACATAGCCGACTCGGGAGGAATCAACCTGCCCCTCCAGTTGGGCTGTTTTGCCGATGACGGGCATTTCGGCAGTATGTTTTACAATATGTGCCGTATGTCCGCCCTGGGCATCAAACAGTACACACTGTCCACAGGAGGCAACACCGCAGGCGGTGCGTACATCGTTTATCTCGCTTCCGAATCCATCATGATCGAGAAACTGGCCTTCGCATTCCTTGCCGGTCCCCCCATGGTCAAATCGGCGATCGGGGAAACGGTCAGTGCCGAAGACCTCGGTGGTGCTTATGTCCACACCCAGCACTCGGGCGGCTGCGACCACTTCGTGCGGTCCCAGGAGGAAGGCATAAAAAAACTGCGCGATATCATCGAGTTCGAATCGCAACAGGGTCTCTACTGCGAACTCAAAAAGCCCGCGGAACCGAAGTTTGATTACAAGGAGATGATGCGATGCACTCCGATCAACACCTACCACGCCATCAACATCAAAGACACGCTGAAGTGCCTCGCCGATGACAGCTATTTCCATGAATACAAGCCGACTTACGGCCTCAACAGGGGCGAAACGATCGTGGCCGGCAAGATGTGGATGAAGGGTATGCCTGTCGGCGTCATCGCCTCGAGCGGTAACGGTGTCATCTACATCGAGGCCGCCAGGAAGGCGACGGAGTGGATGATCCGGTGCGGTAACTCGAACCTGCCGGTCCTCTTCCTTCAGGGTTCCCCAGGTTACATGGTCGGCAAGGCCGAAGAATGGGGAGGCATCGGTAAATACGGGTCCGACATGGTCCGTACTTGCAGCGTCCTCAACGTGCCGAAGATTCAGTACGTAATCGGTCCTGATCACGGGGCTGCCAACTACGGTATGTGCGGCAGGGCCTTCAGACCCGTTTTCTGCTTCACCAACATGAGGGGTCGCACGACGGTCATGTCCGGTGAGACGGCAGGGTTCATCGTCGAGACGGTGAGGAGAAAGAACATCATCGATAAGGGTCAACAGGTCGATGAAGAGGAGATGGCAAAGTTCCGTCAGATGATGAGAGACCGGTATGATGCCGAGGGTCATCCCTTCCTCACGGGCTCTCTCCTGTTCCACGACGGCGTCATCGCCTTCAGTGAGGCGAGAAACAAGCTTGCAAGGGCGCTGGAACTCTGTTACCGTGTGCCCGCCGGACACACTGATTGGGGCGACCTTAAAGTTTAACCGGTTCGAGAGGTGCGAAAGAGCTAAATAAGAGGAGGAGATTTATGGCCGATATACTGCTTCAAGAAAGAACGGATGAGGGCATCCTGATTCTCACTTTGAATCGACCGGATGCCATGAATTGCTTCAATTTCGACCTGCTGGCCGCGCTTGACGATACCATCAGGGAAGCTAATCTAGATAGGGGTGTTCGCTGTATCATCATCACGGGTGCCAAAGCAGGAGACGACCCGAAGAAATGGTCTTTTTCCACAGGCGCAGACCTAAAAGAGCGACGAACGTTAACACCCGATCAGGTCCGACGTTTCATCTTCACGATTCGGAACTGCTTCACTGCCGTCGAGCAGGTTCGGGTTCCCGTCATCGCCGCGATCAACGGCTTTGCCTTCGGAGGCGGAACCGAGTTGGCGCTTGCCTGCGACCTACGAATTGCTTCGTCAAACGTGCTGATGGGGCTCACGGAAACGAGTCTTGCGATCATCCCCGGCGCAGGCGGTACACAGAGATTGACCAGGATTGTCGGTATCGCTAAGGCCAAGGAATTGGTCTACACGGCCCGCAGAATCGACGCGAAAACGGCGCTCGAAATCGGTCTCGTGAGCCGTGTCGTGGAACCAGACAAACTGATAGATGCAGCCCTTGAGCTCGCAAGGGAAATCGCCAAAAACGGGCCCATCGCGGTTGAGCAAGCCAAGTTTGCCATCAATTACGGTTCTGAGGCATGCCTGGGGGTTGCCCTTCCTCTGGAATCGAAAGCTTATGAAATCACGATACCCACGAAAGACCGGCTTGAAGCCCTTGCTGCTTTTGCAGAAAAGCGTAAACCTGTATTTAAAGGAGAGTAAAGCATGTACCTCTTTCCCTCCTACCTCTTCCTTTACTTGCGGAAGAGGTAGGAGGGCCGTGAAACAATGAAAAGTACCTTAATGTGAGGAGGTTTTTGTATGGCGACAGAGTATGATCTTTGGAAAATATTCCCAAAAATGCCGAAAAAAGTAATGATAGGTGATATCACCATCAGGGACGGCTTCCAGCATGAAGAGAAGTTCATCTCCACGGCGGCTAAAATCTACTACGCCCAGGAGATGATACTTGCAGGAGCGAGGGAAATAGAAATAACGAACCTGGGAAACCCCGCAGGCATCCCCCAGTTCAGGGATGCCGACCAAGTCTTCGCCGCCATGAGGAGCGATTCCTTCAAGAAGCGCTGCGAGAGGGCAGGGGTTAAATACGACGACGTCGTCATGACGGCCGTAACGATCAGGGAACCCGCTGTAGACCGGGCCATCGAGCTGAAGGAAAAAGGCATTGGGCCGGACAGAATTCTCATGATGGTCTCCACCGACCCGGAGCATCATTTCGCCAACTCGGGTACGACACTGTCCGTTTACTGGAAAGAGGCAGAACGGTGCATCAAGAAGGCGCGTGACAAGGGTATCAAGATGTGCGGAACAGTCAGCACGATATGGGGAAGCCCGATCAGCGGTGCGACGAAGCTTGAGGATGCCGTAGAATTCACGAAGCGCTGGTTCTCCATCGGCGCCCATGACATCGAACACGCAGACCACGACGGTTCCGCCTCCGCGGCCGCCGTCTACCGTTATTTTTCGATGATTTTGGATGCCATGCCGAACCCGGAGGCTCACCTCTGCCATCTCCACGAGACTAAACGCGTCGCCTCCGCATCGGTCTTGGCGGCCCTTCAGGCCGGTATAACACGCTTTGAAGGGACCCTCGGCGGTCTTGGTGGTCAGCCGGCCAACTTCCTCGACGACTGCCCTGTGAGGGGTACAGGCGAATATTACTACGAGGATCCAAGGTATGTCGGCTTGATCTGCCTCGAAGACCTGCTTGTTATGATTGATGAACTCGGGATCGAACACGGCTTTGACGTGGATCGCGTCCTGTTGCTCGGCAGAAGAATGGAAAAGACCTGCGGTCGACGTCTCCGTTCAGAAGCGGTCATCAACGGCCGTACCCTCAAAGAGGGACACACAAAATTCGGTCGTCCCGGTCTTAAGCAACTGATCGAAAAACTCGGTGAAAAACCTGGCCAAAAGGTTCCGTCCGATTGGACGCCGGAATCCGTTCTTCCGCCAAAGTGGGGGCCGGAAGACCCTATCTGGAAAAAATAGCCGGAATTTGTCGCGAGGGAGTGGTGCAGGGCAGCCCGCTCCCTCGAATTTGACCGCCTTGAAAGACGGCCAGCCGAATGGAATGTAGGCTGTAACTAACCAATAAAAATAAAATGGAAGGAGGTAATTTTAGATGGCTGTTAATGTAGTGGCTCCCATGCCGGGAACCATCTCGGAGATTCTCGTAGAAGTAGGCGATCAGGTGAAAGCAGATGAAGAGCTTGTCATCCTCGAGGCCATGAAAATGGAAAATCCTATCACGGCGCCCGTAACCGGCACAGTCAAGGAGATCAAAGTCGCCGAGGAGGACAAGGTGGACACCAACCAGGTTTTGGTTGTCCTGGAATAGAATGCCGAACGGCGACTGCCATATGTAGAGATTTGCCGAACCATCGCGGTTCGGCAAATCTTTTTTGAGGTGAGTATCGGAGGATGATCAATCTCCCCAAGAGGGTCTTCATTCAAGAAGTCGTCCTAAGGGACGGCCTCCAGAACGAAAAACAGATCGTGAGCACGGACGAAAAGCTCAAGCTTGTAGATCGGCTGATTGCCTGCGGTCTTCGGCAGATCGAAATCACATCTTTTGTAAACCCTCATCTTGTCCCCCAGATGGCCGACGCAGAAGATCTCTGCAATCGGTTGAAGCAACGGGAAGGAATAACGTTTTCTGCCCTAATCCTCAGTGAGAAAGGGCTCAATAGAGCCATGCGATGCGGGATGTCTCACGTCGGCGTCTATGTCTCGGCAAGCGAGACCCACAGCCGAAGGAACAGCAACAGGTCCGTCGCGGAGGCACTCGCGGAGGCTCGACGCCTGATCCGCAAGGCCCGACACGCGGGAATGAACGTGCGGGCCGGGGTTATGAATGCCTTCGGATGCGCGTACGAAGGGAAAGTGCCCGTCGGTAAGGTTACTGAAATATCAGAGGCACTCTTCGACACCGAACCCGACGAGATCTGCCTTGCCGATACGTCGGGCTTAGGAAACCCCTTACAAATAAAAGAGGTCCTCAATCGAGTGAGGCCGGTGACCGACGACATCCCGCTCGCACTTCACCTGCACAACACCAGAGGCCTCGGCCTCGCAAACGTCTTTTCAGCCCTCGAAGAAGGAATTTTTTCGTTCGACACCTCCCTCGGAGGTCTCGGTGGATGTCCCTTCATCGAAGGAGCGACAGGCAACATCGCAACGGAAGACACCGTATCCATGCTTCACAGTATGGGGGTCGAATCAGGTATCGACCTGAGTGCCCTCATCGGAGTAAGCCTCGATTTCGAAAAGGTTTTGGGACGGATATTTCCTTCACTGATAAGCCATCTTTATGCGAGACTAAAGGCCGACGAGCCTTGACCTCTATCCTTTCTTTCTCCGTTCGTCACCTATTCAATCGGCGCTATCGGCCACTCTCCTCTTTCTTTCAAGACCTCTCGGTAAGCTTCAAGGGCTTCGTTCACGGCCGGCATCCCGGCATAGGTCGAAGCCTGGAAGATGATTTCGGTGATTTTCCTGGGGTCACAACCCACGTTCAATGCGGCGTTTACGTGCAGCTTAAACTCCGCTGTCGCCCTAAGGGATGCCAGCATGGCGCACGCTGCATATTGCCTCTCCTGTATCGTCAGAACAGTACGGGAATACAGGTTGCCTGTGATGTGCCGCGAAAGGTCATTAGCCAATTCTTTGTCGAACTGTCTCCACATCTGGTAGGGCGGCTCCATCTTTATACCTTTACCGAAAAGTTTTGCCGCTGTTTCCTGGGTCCTTCTGTTGATATCATTGTTCACGTTAATGCCCTCCTGCTCGTGTTTATTCGAAAACGGCTTAAGGAAAGGCGAAGTTAGCGTAAATGCCGTCTGTATGTCAAGACACGACCTCTCATCCAATAAACGACGCAAAAAATATCTCTTGACAACGGAGTAATTATATTTTAGGTTTCCTCCGATTTTGGGGAAATTACCATTCGGAAGGAGGTGATTAAATAATGAAAAGGGCTTTGGTATTATTGTTTTCCCTGGTTCTCGCAGTGTCATTTACCTTCACTCTCGCCTGCAAGAAGGCTGAGGAACCGAAGAAAGAAGCTCCGGCGGTTACCGCTCCGGCTCCGGCTCCAGCTCCGGCTCCCGGTGCACCCGCGGCTCCAGCTCCGGCTCCGGCGAAACCGGCCGAAGAACCCAAGAAGTAACTATTGGGACCTTCACAAGCTACATAAACAACCGGGCATCTCGCAGTTAGATGTCCGGTTGTTTATTTCATCATTACAGATAATCATCTGCGCTCATCATCGGCAAAGTCCTTCTTCGATAAATGAACGGAAATAAATTGCATTTTGTGAGACTTTGTAGGGCCATCCTCGCCGTTCTCGTCGGAACATTATCGATTATCTCCTGTGCTGCGCGGGAAATTCCACTTCCCCCAAAGCCGGCAAAGGTCGCGCTTGTTCTTGGCGCCGGGGCATCCCGTGGTTTCGCCCACATCGGTGTCCTGAAGGTCTTGGAGTCGAATCTGATACCGGTCCACATGATCGTTGGAACAAGTGCTGGCAGCTTTGTGGGGTGTGTTTATGCCTTCGGGTACAGCGCATATCAGCTTCAACGGATGGCCATCGCCCTTGATAAAAGCGATATAGTCGACCTTGCCATCCCTGATAACGGATTTATCAAAGGCGAAAAACTCGAGAACTATGTAAATCAGATGGTGAGTAATACACCGCTTGAGAGATTGCGCATTCCCTTTTATGCCGTAGCCACCGATATACAGAGGGGCGAGGAGGTCTTGTTCGGTGCGGGGAACACAGGGACTGCCGTTAGAGCGAGTTGCTCCATTCCCGGCGTCTTCCGGCCGGTCAGGATATCCGGCGCCACTTACGTGGACGGAGGCGTAGTCAGTCCGATTGCCGTTGAAGCTGCAAGAAAGTACGGGGCGGATGTGGTCATAGCCGTCGATATTTCAGCGGACATCGGAAATTCTGTGCCTCAAACGACGATCGAGACCGTCCTTCAATCCATCGATATCATGCATTCTAAAATCTCATCTGCCCAGCTTCTGAAGGCAGATGTCGTAATAGCACCCAGAGTCGGCCATATCGGTTCCGCTGATTTCTCGAAACGCCACGAAGCTATCCTTGAAGGAGAAAGGGCGGCCAATGAGGCCCTACCCCGTATCCAATCTATTCTGAACTCGTTCCGCTCGCAAGGCAGACTTTAAGCATCGGGCAGGCATTTAACTTGACTTTCCAACCTACCGTCATTATATTTTCACTCGAAAAAAAAATCACAATTAGGAGGAAGCCATGTCTGAAGGCAGAGATTTCGATTTCTTGAAGGGACTGTTGGTCGGCAGCTTGATCGGCGCCGCGATGGGTATTTTGTTTGCTCCCAGGAGCGGCAAAGAAACCCGCGAAGATATAAGAAGAAAATCCCATTATATCTATTCCAAAGCAAGAGAAGAATACGAAGAAGCCGTTGAACGCAGCAAGAGGGCCTATGAAGGGGCAGTAGAACGTCTGAAGGAATTCCAGGCCACTGCAAAGAGAAAAGCCGCCGAAGCCGAAGAAAAGGTTGAGGAATTGGCCGACAAGGGAAAGGATGCCCTTGACGATACGAAAAGCCGGATCAAGAAGGCCATAGACGCCGGCGTCGAAGCCTACAAAGAAGAAAAAGGGAAAAGCTGAGAGGGACGGGAAAGACAGTAAAATATCAAGGGAGCTTAGGCCATGTTTTTTGAATTGAGCGTCATCATTTTCGCCTTAGCCTTTCTTTTCTTCACGATCTATTCTATACTTTACCTTATTCAGCTTCGCCGGACGGCAAAAAACATAGAGAGTATCTTAAATAAGCTCGACCAAAGTCTGCCGGGCATCATTTCTAAAATAGATGCTATCGTCAGCGACCTTTCCGAGACATCTCGGATGATCAAGATGCAAACTGCAGTCCTTGCGAATGCCACGCGGAAGATTGAGGGCATAGTGGATGATATTGCCGATTTCGAACAGTCTCTTCGTCGTGAAATCGAGGTGCCCGTTTCAAAAGCCCTCAACACTTATAACGCATTAATCAAAGGTGTACGCGCTTTCGTCTTCGCTCTTTTCTCCTCCTTGCGGCCATAAAAAAAAGGATGGACGGATCAAAATCCGTCCATCCTTTTTTTTATTTTATATGTGACATCGGGAGCCTGTGAGATCACAGCTACTCCAGAATTATTTTCAGGAAGGGGGTCGGTGGATGGAAAGGAGGGAACTAAAACCATCCACCGATATGCAAACTGAAAGATCGGCACATTCAATCTTTCAGGTTCATCATCCTTCCTTAAACTACAATCGACCACTCAAATTGTAATGTATTCTAAAGTTTGCTCTCAAAGGTCTCTGTTTTTTAGTGCTTGCATATACCATGCCTGATCATCCTTTTTATTTCTTTCTCCACTATCGAGGTAAAATTATAACACCTTGATAATAGTACATTTAATTCATCCGACATAGGAAGTAAAAAGAAGCCGGCCCACTCCACGTCATGGATTGCAGGGTCTTATCATTCCATTTTCGATGATTAGTGCGGATATCGCACAGACAATCGCACCCCGGGAAAACCCACACGGACGCGAATCTTGCCGAACATGCGCGCGATTATAGCACTCTCAGTGCATTTAGCGCACTGAGAGTGCGGCTTTTCGCTTCAGTGGACATCTTTTGACGCCTTCTTCAGCTCTCGGAGGAAGGCATAACGAGAAATTCCCAGCAATCGCGCTGCTGCTGCCTTGTTGCCCTCACTTCTCTCCAACGCGGCTTCGAGGATCTTCTTCCGAAACTCCAAGTTGACCTTGTTGACAGTTGCATGGTAGTCGATGCGACCTGCAGGCAGCACCGAAACGGCCCGCAATATGCCGCCCGCCGTACGAACAGAAGAAAAACCTTCTTTAATCTCAACCGGTAGGTTCTCCGGCGTAAGGACCTTGCCCACATTTTGGCGTATCATGACTCTTTCGATTATATTCTTAAGCTCCCTTACGTTTCCAGGCCATGGATAGCGTTTAAGGATAAGCTCCGCCTCCCGACTTAGGCCTTTAACCTTCTTGTTAAATTTTATGTTGTACTCCGCTATGTAATGCTGGGCAAGCAGGACGATGTCATCTTGTCTTTCCCTGAGAGGAGGTATGACTACGGGAACGACCCTTATCCTGTAATACAGGTCTTCCCGGAACGACCCCTCGGCAACCATCTTGTTCAGGTCCTTGTTGGTGGAAAAGATGAATCTGACGTCGACCGGTATTCTATCCGTACCGCCGAGCCTCCTTATGGAACCTTCTTCGAGCATCCTGAGAAACTTGGCCTGAAGCGGAAGGCTCATATCCCCAATTTCATCAAGTAAGAAGGTACCGCCGTCGGCGTATTCCAACAGTCCTATTTTGCGTTTTTTGGCGTCGGTGAAAGCTCCTTGCTCGTAACCGAAAAGCTCGCTTTCCAGCAGGGTACCCGGTATGGCGGCACAGTTGACCTCCACAAAACGCTTCGCACTCCTTTTGCTCTGCCTATGAATAGCCCTGGCAAAAAGTTCTTTCCCGGTGCCGCTTTCCCCCTGAATAAGGACATTGGTGTCATGCATGGCTACTTCTTCGATAATACGGAATATAGCCTGCATTTGCTCTGATTTGCCGAGAATGTCGTGAAACCCCAGGAGGGCGTTTTCTCGCTCTTTCAGCTTTTCGACTTCCGACTTCAACGATTTAGCCTCAAGGGACAAATAAGAATGCATTATCGCATTGTCATAAGACGTCGCGGCGTTCTTTACCAGGATATCCAGTATATTGATCCGATCCTGCGGCCAGTTGCCCTTTACCCTTGCCAGATAAAGGGCGCCCTTGAAATCATTTTTTATCCTAAAAGGAAAGACGATCTCGGAGTCATAACCTTCAAACAGAGCGGCAGTTCCTGCTGGACGGCTCGCCGCGACCTGGCGAACAACAATGGCACTACTTTCCATCGCCTGCCTGATGATGCTTCCGCCTATCCTTTTCGAGTATTGTTCGGCGTGATCGACGACTATTTTTTCGCCGTCATGGACCAGGCACTGACCCTGCTTTGAATCGGTGAAATAGATCAGGGCTTTTTCCGGTTTGCCGATTCTCAAGGCATACTTAAGTATGATCTCATGAATATCGTCGACGGCACCACCCGCGTTAAGCTCGGAAACGGCCTTCTGAAGAATGAGGAGCTGGTGGATCTTTTCGCGGTTGTTTTCGAACAACCCGGTCAGATGAATTATTATACTGACCTGATTGGCAAAGGTCAGAAGGATGTCTATTTCTTCAGGGGTGAATCTCGTTTTCTCTTTAGTCCAGACGGCGATAATCCCCATCACTTCATCCTCTACCTTCAAGGGAGCATAGAACGTCGAACCCCTCTTGTAAAACTCCGTGATCTTGCGGTCCGTGCTCGTCAATCTCGGGTCGCGATCCGAGTCTTCCAGGGTGATGTATTGACCGGTTTTAGCTACTCTCGTCTCGAGGCTGTCGTGTCTCTTGAGGTTTAGGTTTACAGAAAATGCCCGCCTGGCCTCCTCGGGGTCATAGTTCTTGACGACTCTTGTTATTAAGTTCTCTTTCTGATCGTCCAGCAGGCAGATGATCCCGCGGTCGAAACCCAAGTTGTCAGTTACTTCGTCAAGGATTTTTGCCATGATCCCGTCAACATACGACAACTCCGACAACCTGCTGGAACCATAGGAAAATTCATCAAAAGCCATTTGCCATGAAATCTCGTCAACGGAGGAGGGGTCCGTCAGCAATGCGCTGATTCTGTACATGCCACGGATGAGCTTGTCCTTGTCGATTATGAAGGACGACTGCGTCCTGGACTTAGTATTCGTGCCTTCTCTTTTCACGAACGATTGGCCCCTTTACCTTTATTTCGTTTATCCCTCGAGGCGAGACTGAATGCCGTCCAACGGGTAATCACGATGAAAATCAGAAAGAAATCCCTTGCATCTGGTGTTTTCCGGACTACTCAGTTCCGGGTGCGGATTAGGTGTGGAGAAAAGCAGCAAGCGTTCCGGGGTTTCCATACGACGATGTCATGCTTTATCGTATGCTGAAAACTGCATGGTAAAAGTCGCTCTCCCCTGGGTAGCGGACCTGAGGTCCGTCGCATACCCGAACATCGCCTTCAAAGGAACCTTCGCGCTGATTTCACAGGTCGGTCCTTTGTGACTGATGCTCTTGACCTCACCGCGCCTCACATTGATGTCCCCTATGACCTCTCCCATGTATTCACTCGGGGTCAAAACATTAAGACTCATTATAGGCTCAAGCAGAATAGGACTTGCTCTCCGGCATCCTTCCTTGAAGGCCGTCGACGCTGCTATTCGGTAACCTACTTCGGAGGACTCACCGTCACGAAAACTTCCCCCCGTTAAATGAACTTTCAGGTCGACAACAGGGTATCCGGAAAGTACACCACTGAGGGTCGCCTCCCTTACACCTTCTTCTATCGCCTTGTGATAGATGACCGGAATATCCTCCGGCGGTATCTCGTCGATGATCTCTATGCCTGATCCTCGGGCCGACGGTTCCAGCTTCATTTTTACATGCCCGAAATGTTTTTTTTCTCCCAGTTCCTTATCGAAGCGGCCTTCAATTTCCACCGTCTTATCTATTGTTTCTCTGTAGACAACCCTCGGCCTTCCGACGTTTACTCTTACGTTAAACTCTCTGATCAACCGGTCAATGACTATCTCCAGATGGAGTTCCCCCATCCCTGATATGACCGTCTGTGCGGTTTCATCGTCATATTTCACCCTCAACGTCGGATCCTCATCCACCAGTTTGGCGAGCGCTTCGGACAGCCTTTCATGATCACCCGGCGTCTTTGCTTCAATCGCCCGGCTTATCACCGACTCGTAGAATTCAATGGGCTCAAGCACGATCGGATTCTTTTCATCGCACAGAGTGTCGCCCGTCGAGGTCTCTTTCAAGCCCATTGCCGCAACGATGTCGCCCGCACCGGCGTTGTTTATCCTCTCTCTCTTGCTGGCGTGCACTTTCAAGAGTCTCGCAACTTTTTCCGTCCTGCCCCTGGTTGCATTATACACTTCCTGCCCTGCTTCCATGACCCCCGAGTATACACGGAGATAGGTCATTTTCCTTCCTTCCGTCATCATCACCTTAAACGCAAGGGTTGCCAGGGGTTCTTTGTCATCGGCCTTCCTGCTTACTTCTTCCTTCGTGACGGGGTTAAACCCCTTGACCGGCGGCAAATCCTGCGGAGAAGGCAGAAAATCGACGACTGCATCCAGTAGAGGCTGAACCCCCGTGTTTCTCAAGGCGGACCCACAAAGGACCGGCACGACCTTCAGGTTGACGGTCGCCTTCCGGATGGCCTCTCTGATTTCATCCTCAGATACATCTTTCCCTTCAAGGTAGGCGTCTGCGACCGCGTCATCGACCTCGGCGAGCGTCTCCACCATCCTGTCCCGTTGCATCTCTACATCCATCGCAGCGTCATCGGGAATGTCGGAAACGGAAAAGTTCAAGCCCAAACTATCCGTTTCCCATGTCACTCGCTTCTTTTTCACAAGGTCGATGACGCCGCCAAAGCCCCCTTCCTTAATCCAAGGTATCTGGACCATGAGCGGTACTGAGTTGAATCGTTCCTTCATCATGGCCACGGCGTTGTAATAATCAGCCCCTATCCTGTCCATCTTGTTGATGAACGCGATTTTGGGGACACCGTACTTATCGGCTTGCAACCATACCGTCTCCGACTGGGGTTCTACACCCTCGACGGCACTGAAAACTACGACGGCCCCGTCGAGGACCCGCAGACTCCGCTCCACCTCGATCGTAAAGTCGACGTGGCCGGGGGTGTCGATGATGTTTATCTCATGATTCCGCCAGTGGCATGTTGTAACTGCAGACGATATCGTTATGCCCCTTTCCTGCTCCTGGGGCATCCAGTCCATCACGGCTTCCCCGTCGTGAACCTCTCCCATCTTGTGGGTCTTGCCGGTGTAAAAGAGTATTCTTTCCGTTACAGTTGTCTTTCCCGCGTCGATGTGCGCAACTACGCCGATGTTCCTGATGCATGAGATCTTTGTCCTCGAGGCCATTTTCCCGGCACTTTCTGACTAAGTCATCCAGTGGGTGACTGCTCTTTTATCAGCTCTCCGTTGAATCTCAAGGGATACCCGAGATCAAGATGGCCTTTTAAGGTCTCCCGCGGTTTACCCTCTACCAAGATCTTGACGGCCTTGATTTCCGGAACATTCTGCGTCAGCGTGTTGACCAGCGAATACACAGTGGCCACTTCACTCGCACTTCCTCCCGGGTGCCTGTCCACGATGGACCCGTCGAAGTCAACAAAGGCCGTGCCCTCCGCCTCGACCCGGATACCCCTCAACTTCGTCCCTTCGGGTATCGTTCGCGTCAATTCCTTGAGTCCGGCCCCCGGTCCCTCTATGAGGGCTTTAACCAACTCTTCGGCCCGTCCTTGCGCAGTCGTCGCCTCAGGGACAAGTCTTTTTGCGGGGACCAAAAACCGTTCCTGTGCATCGGAGAAATACAAGACGGCCTGCCTGTTTTCCTTCTTAGGTAAGACGCCCTTTTCATTCGACGGTCCGACGAAATCATACAAACTGATGCCGACAAAGACCAGAAACCCGAGGGCGACCGCCATGATCACAGACAACAGAAACAACCGGATACCTTTGCGTTTCTTTTTCGCCCTTACTTCTTCGGAACGTCTCTTTCTCTTACTCCCCATTTTCCGCTTTCTTTCTTGTTATCAATCAAAGAAGCCACCGACGGCGGCTATCCAATCCATTCTCTTTGCCGTATCCAGCTACCAGTAACCCGCCCAAAGACGCGCCAACTTAGGCCATTTTCATCTTGCTGTCAAGCTGACGCTCCGTGAGTCCGCAGGAAAAAGGATGTCGACGATGACCGTGAGGGAGTCGGCGGTTCAGCGGCTTTCCGCGATCGCCGCAAGGCTCTCTTTTGCCTTCTCGCCGAGTTCTGAATCGGGTGCAAGCTTTAAAACCAGACGGAATTCAGCTTCTGCCTCTTTGAGGTCTTTCATCTCAACATGACATTTAGCCAGCAAGTAATGCGTCTCAGGAAAATCAGGAGCGATTTCAAGTGATTTCTTTAGATGATTGATGGCTTCCCTGACACGACCCTGCGCAAGCAGGACCATCCCTCGGTTTTTTTCGATGAGGGGGGCGAGCAACGTGTTCGGGTCTTTGGTAAAGGCTTCATCAAAACTCACGAGCGCCGTCTGGTAGTCGCCTTTCCTGTAATAGGCATAACCCATATTGTTGTAAGCGCCTGCCGGCGTCTCGTAGAGAACATTACTTACCGCTTTTTTGAACTCCGCGATCGCGTCGTCCCACCGCCCCATTTCGCAGTAAACCATGCCCAGATAGTTATGGGCTTCGGAATAACCCGGCTTCAAAGAAATGGCTTCCTTGAATTCCAAAACCGCCTCGGTATTCAGTCTTTTGGTGTAATAAGCTATTCCGAGGTAATACCTGATCGTGGGGTCATCGGGGTTCTGCTTCTTTGCCTCCAAAAGCTCTTTCAAAGCGGCAGTGTACTGGCCCTGCTGAATATAAGCCATTCCGCGTTCGAGAAAGACCTCGGCCAATCGCGGATTCTTGGCCGTGCAGCCCGTAAGGAGAAAAACGACAACGAACACAGAAACCACGACATGGCAGGTTCCGGGAATCTTAAGGTTTTTCATCATGAACTTTCTTCCAGGCCTATTTTCCGTTGTTCCCGTTCACCCACCAGTCGCTCTTGTCTTTAAACCACCACTGCGAGGAATCGGTCTTGAGGACCTCCTCCGCCATTCCCTTCGCGGTGTCGGTGTAGAGTCGCCTGACCGCGAAATCGATCCACTCTTTGCTGTATTTGTTTCCGAGGTCACCTAATTCCTTCAACTGATAGATCAACGCCAGCTGATCGGCATCGTGGGCAAGCATCGACTCTCGGGTATCTTTCTCGTTAAATTCATCGATGGCGGACTTGATTTCGCCGCCGAAGAAAAGCCCCTCCGTAAGTTCTTCTACGGCCTTCCCCTCGTGCACGGTCACGTATTTCTTGTTCACATAATTCATGTCTCCGGTTCTTGCCTCCGGCAAATCATGGAACAGGCACATCTTGATCACCCGATTTTCGTCGACGCCCGGCTCGAGCTTACAAAGGGCATAACCTATGAATACCGTCCGCAACAAGTGTTCGGCTACAGACTCACAGCCTGTACCGAGAAACTGGAACCCCGTTCTCGGCGTTTTCTTCAACATGCCGACTTCGAATATGAAATCTACTATATTCTCCATTTTGACTATTCTTTCTTTCTTTTGAGAACCTTTATCCTATTGGCCATCATGACGGAAATCCCTTTGATTTCAAGCTGTAATGACGCTATACCTTCCGGCTTCATCGATGACAATCTATCCAGCCGCTCCTTCCAGTATTCCAAAAGGGATATCTCATTCTCTCTGAGTTTTTCTTCAAACTTCTTCTGGACCTCCCTCAGGAAGGCCTCTCTCTCGACAACCATACGCATCGTCCTCCGGACTCGCCTCTTTGTACATCTACATCAATCTCTCCCCGCAATGCAAGAGGTTAAAGCCGAAGGCCGTCGGTGCTCATACCAACGAATACTTCATCCGCTCTTGTTTCAAGAGCCCCCTTTTTTCGAGGCGTTCGATATGTTTCACCATCAACGCCCGTTCACCGAATTCAAAAAAATGCCTGGGTTCTCGCGGTTTCTTATACACGATCCATTGACTGACTATTTCATCGAGTGTTCTCGGCCGGTCGAGGAAGGCAATCAGTTTTTTCTCTCTTTCTTCGATCACTGCAATGTATTCTTCTGCGAGTGCCTTTATATCACCTTCTATCACGCCCGTTTCATGGGCAGACACAAAAAAACGCGCAGGAATGTTCATCAATTTCCTCACGGACTCGATGGTGCTGTCGATATCCGACACCCGGTCGCCATACCACGGCCCGAACCTTGTCATATCCAGGTCGCCCAGATAAAGAACGCCCTCGTCCGGGAAATAGAAACAACAATGCCCGATGCTGTGGCCGGGAGTATGGATGACGCGCATCGTAGTTTCACCGAATCTCACCAGGTCGCCATCCTGTAATTCACAAGTCGGTTTCCTTACCTTGTAATTGAATCGCCGCAGAAGGAGGTTTCGCCATACATCCTCGTACTCCGTCCCCCGAAGACCATAGTATTCGAGAACCTTGTCTATGCCCTGATAGCAAGGTGTTTCGCTTTTATGGACGCATAATTCGGCATTCGGAAAGAGACAACCGAACGACCCGTGATCCTCATGATAATGCGACTGGATGACCTTTCGGACAGGGCCTTTTTCCTGCAACATCCTCAGCTGTCCTTCGTCCGACCCCGGGTCTATGACGGCCCGCACCTCGTCGTCTATGTAAAGAGAATTGCAGAAGGGATACCGCCCCCCGCCGGGTCCCGGTATAAAAACGATTTTTCCGAACCTGATTTCCTGCAATACCCTCCTCCCGCCTCTTTCAACTTTCGAAATATGTTTCCGACCTACCAAAATTACGAGCCTTCATCAAGACGACAGCGCAAAATCACGACCGCAACCTGAAAACGCCGCCCCCGGTGACGTCCCGAAGACGTCCAGGGCATGCTGAATCTACCGGATACCGCCTTATACAGGTAGGCGGCGGAAAGCAGATAGTGACGGGCAGGCCGGACGTGATTCCGCCTCGTTTTTCGCCGGAGTGATGCGCCGGCTGCGCTCACTCCCGGCATGATAACTACGCAGGCATGAATATGCAAGACAACCGGCACCGTCACACGGTCAGGAGACGCCGAAGAAACGGCCGTAGGCATGCTTCGCCACCCATTGCAGGGCATGGCGGACCGACCGGGTATAATGGTACACTTGAAAGTTACATGTCGAAAGACATGACCGGCTGCATTTCTCCTTTAGATCCGTCAGGCGTTCGACGTCGAACCTGTGACCCCTGTGTATGCTGCCCCAATCCTCATCGGTGCCGTAAAACTCGAAGCAGGGCGCAAATGAACCGTCAATGCGGATGACCATGGTCAATATCCCTGCCCGGCATTCCCATTGTACGGGCTCGTGTCGGATAAAAGATTTCATGGCCCTCAGGTGGTTGATGGAATTGACCATCGTGTAACCCTCGAGATTCTTCTCGATCAGCCAGTCCACCAGCTTATCGATGTCCTCATATTCCTTTTCGGTTATCCAGGAACCTTTTTCAGGTTTGAAGGTGTCATACTGAATCGGCGGGGGTTCGTTGATGTGGTAGTCCGTCGCGATCCCATACCGGCGGGCGATCTCCGTCAGTTCCTTCAGGTCGGGTATATTCTTCCGCGTGATGTTAATGTTAAGAAAAGTTATGTAGTTGTACTTCTTTTCCTGTTTGACGAGGTACTCGAACTGGGGTCGGATACGGTTCAAACTCTTCGGTATGCCGGGATAACCGTCCACGGCGTCCACGGCCAGGTTCACGGCGGACACGCCGGCGGTGCCGATGGCGTCGATGAAGGCCTTATCCATCAGGATTCCGTTGGTCGGGAGATAGACAAAAAAGCCCCGGCCGACGGCATATCTCGTCAGTTTTACGATGAAATCCTTACGCAAGAGCGGCTCCCCTCCCATGTACGCGAGGACCCTACAACCCACGCCTTCCAACCAGGCAAGTGCTTCCATCGCCGTTTCCATCGTCATCCCGGAAATATCTCTTCCGTTTGCGTAGCAATAGTCGCAGCTGAGATTGCAATTGAGGTCCGTGTAAAAATAGGCGACGATTGGATGGAAGTCGCCCGGGCTCTTTAGGTGCTTCAAATAGGGGAGAAACATGTTTCGATAACCGCTGACGAAATTCTTTGCGTGGTATGCGATTGCATTTGCCATCTATCTTTCGCCGCCTTTCCGGCGCAATACCGAACAGTTACAGCAATTCTGTCGCCCGCAACCTCTCCTGTTTAAGGGGAAAACCATTTACCTTCGAAGTGTTTTTACCGGCAAGTCGGTTGGTGCGCGCCTCGTTTGGTAAATACGATCTGCCAGAGCTGAATCCGCCGCGCCCGAAAAGCACCGGCACAGGAAAGGAGGTAATACTCCCACATCCGCTTGAACTTCTCGTCATGTCGGGACCTCAGGTCGGGCCAGGCCCTCTGAAAATTTTCATTCCAGGCCATGAGGGTCCTGTCGTAATGAGGACCCAGATTATGCCAATCTTCCATGACGAAGAGCCCCTCAACCGCCTGGCCGATCCAGGCGACACTCGGCAGTTGACCGTTAGGAAAGATGTATTTGTCGATCCACTCGTCGCCTCTCTCGAAGGATTGGTTGTTACCGATCGTCTGGAGAAGGAAGATACCATCGTCATCCAGACAGCGGTATACCACGCTCATAAATTCCCGGTAGTTTTTTCGTCCCACATGCTCGAACATGCCTATAGAAACTACCTTGTTGAAAGTTCCCCGTATATCTCGATAATCGCATTCCACAATTTCCACCGGCAGTGACCGGCAAAACTCCCTTGCATAGTCGATCTGTTCACGGGCGATGTTAACTGCGGTTACCCTGCACCCGTAATATTCTGCGGCGTAACGGGCAAATCCCCCCCATCCGCAGCCGATGTCAAGGACCCGGTCCCCCTGTTTGAGCGCCATTTTTCGACAGATCAGGTCAAGCTTCTTGACCTGCGCCGAATTCAGGTCATCAACCCCGTCGAAATAAGCACAGCTGTATTGATTGTAAGGGTCAAGGAAAGAATGGAACAGGTCGTTTCCGAGATTGTAGTGTCGATCCGCGACGATCCGTGACCTCGACTTTGATTGTTTATTGACGAAAGAAAGAAAGAGTGACGACAGGTCTGCGAACTTTACTTTGACTTTCTCATCAAGATGCGCCTTTAAGATACGGTAGAAGAGCTCGTCAAGTCGACCGCACTCCCACCAGCCTTCCATGTAGGATTCACCCAGCCCCAGGCTCCCGTCACTCAGGACCCTCCCGTAGAAGCGGTCGTCCTTGACCCTGATGTCCTCCGGCCTCGTACCGTTTATCGTTACGCCGGCCTGAGACAATATCTCTTCAATAAAGAGCTTCTCCTTTTGCATAAGCCCACGCAGCCCAAAGCGGTCAAGGCGCTAAGCCCGGCACCTCATAACGACCCAATGACCGCGAGCGTTACGCCCTGTCCTTCCTCGGCAAGACAAAAAAGAGGCGACTATGTTTCACTGCAGCTTACCTGTTTTTAAGTATAACTTCCCGCTGGAGGCTTTGCAACGCCATGAGGCAAATAAAAATTGTGTGCCCGTCTGTCTTTCCTACTTTCCCTCCTCGGTCCCTAGGCCGCAGAATTGCGCCAGCATCTCGTAGCGCTTCGGAAACTCCGGCTTCATGCGAAGCCCAAAAAAGGGAGTCGGAATCCTGGACACACCCCGCTTATGCGTAACCTCGACGCCTTCGAGGACCACCTCGACCTTGCTTTTCGGGATCGAAAACACCATTTCGTCGTCCGCCGTCATCGCAAACAGCCGCTCGCCCTGGGCCGGGATGATCACGTTGCACTTTTGGCTGAGATAGGGGTATATGAACTCCTGCGAGCATGCACACCGGCCGGAGAACCTCGACTCTATGGCGCCGCCTTCACGGTAAAGCGCACCCTGCACCATCCTCACTATTTGGGCCGGTGTTCCGTAAACGAGGACAAGGTCCGGCTCAAAATCGACCCGGCTCAGCGGTCCGACCAGAATACTGCCGATAGAGCCGACAGGGGCCTTCGGCTGGGCGGCCTGCGTCCTCGCCCCCGCCTCAAGGGTGGCCGTGAAATCGGGGTGGATGATTTCACCCCTGGTGACAAAATCGGGGTCCTCGCAGAACCCGAAGATCGGTATGGAAAGAGGACAGGCCATCTCTTCCTGACAAAAACCCATCATCCAGCCGTAACGGCGGGCCATGTTCACGCCCTGGCAGATGTTGAGCCTGTGGCCGACCAACTTAGTCGGCCGCCTATACTGCTCGGGAATATCCTTGTCTTTTGAAATCTTGACACCCACGGGGAAAGTCAGCGGACGGATGTATTGTTCTATCTTCGCGTTAACCTCTTCATTGGGCATTATCGTCTTCTCCTCTCATTGATTATGGACCGCAATGTATATACACCCGGACCGCCGACAGGTTCAAGTAGTGTCAGCAGATACTGTCCTCCAGTTGCCTTTTTGCTCCCACGGTGTCCGGATATTTTCAACCGAGACAGCCCATAACGGCGAATTTCATTTGAGTTCCTTTCACTTTTCCCCTATCATCGCATAGGCCCTAATTGTTGAGTGCCACGACATCGTGGACAGGTTTTCGTGCCAGGACATCGTGGAC
>DIEZ01000060.1:464-24162 GCA_002418885.1 Syntrophaceae bacterium UBA5761 | reverse complement strand
GGCCACCGTCGCCGCAACCAGGCCCAGAAGATCGGCCGCGGCGCGATTCAGATGCAGGATGCGCTCGTCGTTGTCCAGGGCCACCACCCCTTCGACCATGCTGGTCAGTACTGCCTGCTGTTCGTTGCGCTGCTGGCTGATGGTGCGAATCCGTTCATCGAGCTGGCCGGCCATAACGTTCATGGCACGGGCCAAGGCACCGGCTTCCCGGGAACCGGCAATCTGCAGTTTCTGTTCAAAACAACCTTGGGCAAAACGTTCAGCACCCTGCTTCATCATCACCAGGGGACGGCTCAGGCGGCGGGACAGGTAGTAGCCCAGCACCCCGGCGGCCAGCACCACCAGCAGACCACGTACCACCATATCCCGGTAGCTGGCCTGCAGCTCCCGGTCGATTTCACTGATGCTGCGAGAGGCTCGAACCACACCGATGATGGGCTGCTCCGTCGCGTCCCGCACCGGCAGGGCCACATACATCATCGGCTCCTGTATGGTCCGGCTGGGGCGCTCGTCGCGACCCACCAGGTTCCGCAGGGCACTGACAATCTCCGGTCGGTTGGCATGGTTGTCCATCCGCGCCGGGTCCTCCAGGCTATCCGCCACCACCCGACCGGAAGGCAGCACCACCGTGAACCGGGTCGCGGTATTCCGGCCCAGCCGCTTGCTGGACGCATCGAGGGCCGCATAATCGTTGGCAAGCAGCAAATTCCCGACTTGATCCTCGAACAGGCGGGCCCGCACTTCCAGTTCCGTCGCCACCTGGCTGAGATAAAAATTGCGCCGCGACCGGGAATGCAGGCCGGAAACGGCGACGATGGCCAGCACGATGATAAGGATATAGGAAGGATATATCTGCCAGAACAAAGGTTTCGATCGCATGCTCAATCCTTGAAACGGTAGCCGACGCCGCGCACCGTCTCGATGTATTTGCCATAATTGCCCAGCTTTTTGCGCAAGCCGACGATCTGCACGTCCACTGCCCGATCCGTGACCGAGTAGTCGTCACCGCGCACCGCATTGACAATCTGGTAGCGGGTGAAAACCCAGCCCGGTCGGCTGGCCAGAAAATGCAGAACCCGAAATTCGGTAAAAGTCAGTTCCACCGGCTGCCCGTCAATCAGTACCTGATTACGGCCGGGGTGAATCACCAGGCCGTCGACATGAATGACCGCCGTTTCGTCGGTCACCGGCGGATGCTCCTCGCGGCGTCTGAGCACGGCGCGGATACGGGCGATGAGAATCCGGGGACTGAAGGGCTTGGTCACATAATCATCGGCGCCCAATTCCAACCCGGCCACCACATCCGCCTCTTCGCCCCGGGCGGTGACCATCACCACCGCCAGGTTGCGGTATTCCGGGGTGCTCTTGATAACCCGACAGACCTCGAGGCCGTCCATGTTCGGCAACATCAGATCGAGCACCACCAGATCCGGCGGATCTTCCCGAATCGCGGCCAGGCCTTCCTCGCCGGTCATGGCCAGGGACACCCGAAAACCTTCGCGCATCAGGTTGTAATGCATCAGCGCCAGGATGTCTTCTTCATCTTCCACCAGCAGGATGTGCTTTTTTGCCATGGGCGGTCCAACTCCTTGAGGTCTGGTCGACAGCCCGGCCATCGACGCTCAACACCCTATCAACGCACTCTCTAAACCAGCTTTGTTAGGGAAATATTAGCTGTTTTCTTTAAAGACAGGATTCAACGATATTTACCACAACAACCTAACCGTTCACTCAAGGAGCTCGCTCCCCCCTCGGTGTGGGGGCAAGGCCCTTTTCCACGGACGATGAATCTTAACGGGACAACTTTCCTGTCTTGCCTTTTTGCGTACATTTGGGATCATTGTAGCTGATTTATCCATTCCCGACGGATCATCCCATATCGGGCAACGTTGCCCATGCTCAGGAAGGATGCAGCTCCCATGCGTAAAAACCCGGAACATTTTGTCTGGCTGGCGGCGTTCTGGATTGCCGTCTATCTGCTGTTGACGGCGTTGCCGCTGTTTCTGCTCCTGTTCAGCCCGGCACCCAGTCCGCGCGGCTTCTGGCGGGACTTTTCGGCGGCCCTGGGCTTCGCCGGACTGGCCATGATGATGCTGCAATTCGCCCTCACGGCGCGCCTGCAGACCGTGAAAGCGCCCTTCGGCAGCGACCTGGTCTATCATTTTCACCGCCAAATCTCCCAGGTGGCCTTCGGACTGATTCTCGCGCACCCCCTGATTCTGTTTGTCACTACGCCTTCCACCGTGAGCCTGCTCAAGTTCTGGAACGCACCCTGGCGGGCCCGCTTCGCCGTCGCCGCCCTAGCGATATTGATCGTCCAGGTCGGCAGTTCCATCTGGCGCCGGCAATTGCGCCTCGATTACGACCGTTGGCGTTTCTGGCATGGGGTGCTGGCGAGTGCCACCGTGGTTCTCGGACTGCTGCACATGATGAAGGTCGGGCACTTCGTGAATCTGCCCTGGAAAAGGTCGCTCTGGCTCAGCTATGGGGCACTCTGGGTCGGGTTGCTGGCTTATGTGCGCCTGCTCAAGCCGTGGCTGGCCTTGCGCCAACCCTATGAAGTCGTCGCCGTCAATGCAGAACGCGGCCAGGCCTGGTCCCTGACCCTGCGCGCCAAGGGCCACCATGGACTGCGGTTCAACCCCGGCCAGTTCGCCTGGCTGACCCTCTGGCATTCGCCCTTTCTGGCCAAGGATCACCCGTTTTCCTTTTCGGCCAGCGCCGAGCGCCCCGAGTTGCTGCGTTTCACCATCAAGGAACTGGGGGATTTCACCGCCACCATCAAGCAGGCGGTGCCCGGCCAACTGGCCTGGCTGGACGGCCCTCACGGGGCCTTTTCCGTGGACCGTTACCCCCATGCGCCGGGTTACGTGTTCATTGCCGGCGGCATCGGCATCACACCCATGATGAGCATGCTCCACACCTTGGCGGATCGCCGGGATCCGCGGCCCCTGCTGCTGCTGTACGCCAACCGGGACCTGGACAGCATCACCTTTCGCGAAGAGATCGAACAGTTGACGCCACGCCTGAATCTGCGGGTGGCGCATGTTCTGGATCGGCCGCCGGAGAACTGGACGGGCGAATCCGGCTTTATAAACGATGCCGTCCTGCAGCGTCAGTTGCCCGAAGAATTTACCGATCTGGATTACTTCATCTGCGGTCCGCCGCCCATGATGAACGCCGTGGAACAGTTGCTGCTGCGGCGCGGCATTCCATTCGGCCAGATTCACACCGAACGATTCAACCTGGTTTAGCCGACAGCGGGAGATCGGACCATGCGACAATTCTATTCCAAGCTTCTGGCCTGGCTGACCGGCGCCCTGATTGTTCTTATGTCGGCCCTGTTTGCTTTGCTGGGCAACCTCAGGGCGCCATGATGTGCGGCTGCTACCCCCTGTCCAATTGTTCTTCCAGTTCCAGAATCCGCAGGGTGGTGGACAGCACCGTATCCGGATTGAGGGACAGGCTATCGATCCCGCACTCCACCAGGAAGGCGGCGAACTCGGGATAATCGCTCGGCGCCTGACCACAAATGCCGATCTTGCGGCCGGCCGCCTTGACCCGCCGGATGACGTCGGCGATCATGCGTTTGACCGCCTCGTTGCGTTCGTCGTAAAGGTGAGCGACGATTTCCGAATCCCGGTCGAGGCCCAGCAGCAACTGGGTCAGATCGTTGGAGCCGATGGAAAATCCGTCGAAAATCTCGGCAAACTCTTCGGCCAGCACCACGTTGGAAGGGATCTCGCACATCACGTAGATCTCCAGCCCGTTCCGGCCCTGTTCCAGCCCGCATTCGCGCATGACCTCGATGACCTTACGACCTTCTTCCACGGTGCGGCAGAAAGGGATCATCAGCTTGACGTTGGTCAGCCCCATGGTCTCCCGGACCCGCTGCATGGCTCGGCATTCCAGGACAAAGCCTTCCCGGTAACGGGCATCATAGTAGCGCGAAGCCCCGCGGAAGCCGATCATGGGGTTGGATTCCTCCGGCTCAAAGGCCCGGCCGCCGAGGAGGTTGGCGTACTCGTTGCTCTTGAAATCGCTCATCCTGACGATCACGTCATTTGGATAGAAGGCCGCACCTATCTTGGCCACGCCCTGGGCGAGTTTGTCCACAAAACAGCCGCTCTTGTTCTCGTAGCCCTTTGTGAGGGCCTCGATCTCCTCCCTCACTTTTGGGTCCGTCACTTTGTCGAACTGGACAAGTGCCATCGGATGGAGCCTTATGCTGTTGATGATGAACTCCAATCTTGCCAGTCCGACGCCGTCGTTAGGGATGGATGCACTGTTGAAGGCCAGGTCAGGGTTGCCGATGTTCATCATGATACCGGTCTTCGGCCTCGCCATGTCCTTCAGGTTGATTCTCTGTATCTCGTACTTGAGGATGCCTTCGTAGACGTTTCCCACTTCACCCTCGGCGCAGGAGACGGTCGCTTCTTTCACACCGCGGAGCTTTTCGGTCCCTTCACCCGTTCCGACGACGCAGGGCACGCCCAGCTCCCTGCTCACGATAGCGGCATGACAGGTACGCCCCCCTTTGTTGGTCACGATGGCGGCGGCGATCTTCATGATCGGCTCCCAATCCGGGTCCGTCATGTCCGTCACCAGGACCTGCCCTTTTTGGAAACTTTTGATGGCATCTACGTTTTCGATGATGTTGGCCGGCCCGGCCCCTATCTTTGAGCCGACGGCGGTTCCCGTGACCAAAGGCGTTTTGGTTTCCAGGAGCCGGTAGCTCTCAAGGACATTGACATCTTTCTGTGACTGGACGGTCTCGGGCCTTGCCTGGAGGATGAACAGTTCGCCGGTCCAGCCGTCTTTGCCCCATTCTATGTCCATAGGCTTAAAGAAGCCCGCCTTCGCAGAATAATGGTCTTCGATGATCATGGTCCATTCGGCAAGCCGGAGAATCTCATCGTCCGTCAGGCAGAAACGCCTACGGTCGGCTTCGGAAACAGGCACGATGACGGTGGCTTCTTCACGAGTTTCAGCGGCATAGACCATCTTTATTTCTTTGGTGCCGAGCTTCTTTTGTAGGATCGGCCGGAATCCCTTCCGGAGCGTAGGCTTGAAGACATAGAATTCATCGGGGTTGACCGTGCCCTGTACCACCAGTTCACCGAGGCCGTAGGAACCGGTTATCAGGACGGCGTCGCGGAATCCCGACTCCGTATCGATGGAAAAGATAACGCCCGCGGAGGCGAGGTCGGAGCGCACCATCTTCTGCACGCCGATGGAGAGCGCCACGGAAAGGTGGTCGAACCCTTTGTCCACGCGGTAGGAAATCGCCCGGTCGGTGAAAAGGGAAGCGAAGCATTTCTTGCAAGCGTCGATCAGTTCGGCTTCACCCCTGACGTTCAGGTACGTCTCCTGCTGCCCTGCGAAACTTGCGTCCGGTAGATCTTCCGCCGTTGCAGAGCTTCTCACCGCAACGTCGACTTTACTGTCTGCGTATTCTTCGCATAGCTGTTTGTAGGCATCCAGTATGTCTTTCTTCAGGTCCGAAGGCAGTTCGGCGTTGTAAATGAGCGAGCGGATTTTCTTTCCTCTTTCCGACAGATTTTCAATATCGTGGGTGTCAAGGTCCGCCAGTATATTTTTGATTTCCTCCGCGATGCCGGCGCTTTCTAAAAGGTAACGGTAGGCGTCGGCTGTTACGGCATAACCGTCAGGAATGTTCACATTCTTCTTCGTAAGCTCCCTGCGCATCTCGCCGAGGGAGGCGTTTTTGCCCCCTACTTGGGGTATATCTTCCAACTCTATTTCATCGAACCAAAGGACGAATTTGCTTTCTTTCATCTGTTCCTCCAGGTTTCTTGGTTGGTATGGCATCTTGAAGATGAGTTGGGCATTTATACCAGCGCGGTAAATTCTAGTCAAATGGAAATCATGACGCGGAATTTGCCACGGCCGGAAAATAAAAAAGGCCGGAAAACCCGGCCTTTTTTTACGCTTCGCGGAAATCAATCACTTACTTGTTGTCTTCTTCCTCTTCATAATAGTCAACTACTTCCTGCGAACCTTCCGGAACCTCGGCTGCGATGGACCGAGAAATTCCTCGTGCCAGCAAAGCGGAAATCAAGAAGAGAATGACCACAGATATGATCAGAATCAGGATTATCGTTGTCGACCACGCCTTTGCTTCTTTTTCGATCTTTTGCGATGCTGCGACGGCGAGTTCGTTCCATTTTTCTACGTCGACACCCATCCCGACCCAACCAAAGCCACCCGGCTTAGGGTAGTCATCGGTGTAGAACTTGATCGGTGCGTAGGCAACGAACTTGGTGTGACCGCCGAATTTGTACATCTTTATGCCGGAATTTCCGGCCGCGGCGTCCTTTGCCGCCTCGGGCAGGTTCGGGTCCATGAAGCCGAGAAGATTGAGGTTCAGGACTTCCTCTCCCTTTTTGACCTGCTCCTCGGCTGTCTTCTCCGTCAGAGGAGGAACCGGCCCCCCGTCTTTATACAGGCCCGCGATATGGTAGTCGTTTGGGTGCGAGATCATGAATCCCTTGTTGTCGACCATATAGGCATAATTACCTGTGGAAGCGTCGGCCTCAAAAACAAGTTGTGCCTGTGTCGGGATGATATGATCGGTGAAGCCGGCGAGGTGCCTGTAATCAAGAGCCAGAACGACCACTCCGGAGAAACCTTCTTTGCTGAACAACGGCGTCGCAAAGCGGATAACCCCGGTGAACCTTTTCTTTTGTTGCTCGAACTCCTGTCTATTGACGTACCATCCGGTGACACGGCCGACGTATATATCGCCCTTGTTCAGGGCCTTCGCCTTGTTGAAGTAGTCTTCCGACTTGTAAAGGGTATTGGCCGGATTGCTCACATTGACCAATTTTGACTTCGGCACGACCTGGCCGTTTGATATCTTGATCTGTTCATTGCCGTTTCTGTCAATGAGCGCCATCTCCGTGTAGAGGAGAGCAGGTTCCTGGACGATTTTGTCGTTCGACTTCACCCAGATATTTCTTTTGTTTTCATTGACGAACTGTTTGAACGCCGCCTCGGTGGCTGGGATGATGGTGGCCACCAGCAGGTCCTTTTTTCTCTCACTGAGGAAGCTGGCGACCTCATCTGCTGTATTGATGGTCCGTATTTTTATTTCTTCCTGAGATTTTTGATCGAGAACGGTGACGGCACGTTCTTTTGCTGTAATCCCAAGTTTGAATATTCCATTGGCGATAAGAATCGCCATCAACGATAAGGGGATTACTATAAGCAGGAAGAAGACCCTTGCTACAGTGAAAAGCTGCTTGTCTTTTTTTGTGTCTGGCATCGCCTTCTCCCCCTAACTTTGTTAGTTTTGAATTAATCGTTCGACCGTTAAATTAACCCAAAAAATAACGCATATAGGGGTTTGCGTAGAGGAGAACGAGCGAAACGACCAGGGCGTAAATGGTAATCGATTCCGCCATTGCCATACCCACGAGCATCGTTGTCAAGATCTTACCCTGGACGCCGGGGTTTCTTCCGACAGCCTGGCATGCGCCGCTTGCGGCATTTCCGATTCCTGCACCGGCGCCGATTGCACCGCAACCAATCGCTATACCTGCAGCTATCATCGCACCTACAGCGAAGATCACCTTCGTGTAGGGTTCACCCGTCGGAAGGGCTTCCGCCGCGAATACTACCGGTGAACACACAAACAGAGTTACCACGGCTGAGAAAAGGGTTAGTAAAGTCTTTCCGAATTTCTTTAACATCTGTCCAATCTCCTTTCATGGGGTAAAGTAACCTGAATGACCAACTTTTCCCTTCTAACATAATTCTGTATCCAAAGAAAAGGAAAAGCTCTTCAGTTGCCCGCCCTAAATGCAATGAATGTGCCTCAATCTTCGGGGGTCGTCCGATGCGGCTAAGGTCAGACAACCATAGGGTTAATTATTGTCGTCGGTGAAGTGTGGCGAGTCCGTTTATATGGACCGCGTTTGACGTTTCGTTACACTGGAGAGGGAAATTTAACGAAATGTTAAATGAAACATCCTGAGCCGGTGAAATAGCGTAGGCCCCCGGAGGGATGTTTTTTATTGAAAAATGGCAGTCAGGACGATAGTATCCTCATTGTACACGATTACTTAGAACGGCATCGGTTACACTGTGCAAAGCAATGGAGTATGTTTTTTTCGGCCTGTCTTTCACCTTTAGCTCAAGTTGGAGTGGATCAGAAGATGCAGGAAATATTGACCGCTGTAACATACCTTGTGGCTTGGTTAGCCTGTGAAAAAGTTTTTCACATCGAAAGCGGCCTCACCAAGCTCATCATTTCTCTGGGTGCCGCCGTCGGCGTCTATGTCCTGATAGCCGTGAAGGAAAGCCGCAATAAAACACGGAAGGGAAGGGACGATTGAGCGGTGCATGATTCCATCTATCGGAAATAAAAGAATAATTCCTATATGGTTGGCGACGCTCATCGTCATCCTGATGGTAATCCTTTTTTCGATGCTCATAAATCGTGCGAGGGAAAAGGAAACCGTCGAACGATTCAGCCGTCAGCAGATGACCATAGCGAGGGGGGTGGCCGCAGGGGTCGAAGACCTTATCTCCGACGTAGAAAAAAGTATGACTATCCATTCCCTACGGCGGGCCTTTGGGAGGAAGGCGATCGTCCCCTTGAGAGAGGATGTCAGGGTAATCTTTGACAGCTTAGGTGCCAAGGTGAAGTTCGTCGCGGCAAACGGCGCAGACGGGAGGTCTATTGTCTATCCCTCCGACTACCAACAGGCCTTTTTGACTAAGATGCCCGAGATGCAGGCACTGATGAGAAAGGTCAAAACGACCGAGAAACATCAAGTCGGCGATTTTTTGATGAGAAAGGAAGGAAGCGGCGGCGTTGAAAGAACAGGAGGGGACGACATCCTAGTAGTGGTTGCTGTGCCGCGGTTTGGTCAAGATAGCGAGGTCATCGGCGCCTTTTATGCCGCCCTATCTCTTTCCACCGTCGTCGACAGGTATATCCGGCCGGCGAAAGACGAATTATCTTGTGAGGTCTGGGTGGTAGACGACAAGGGGATGATCGCCTTCCATACCAACGGGGGTCTGGCGGGTCGAGATGCGGGTATACTTGAGACGGAACAGCCATGTGGGAGTCTTTCCCTGAAGAGTAGGATGCTGACCGGGCGCGAAGGCCTGGGTGAATATCGGTTGCTTCGGGGAAAAGGCCGCGAGGAAAGGCAAATCGTCGCCTTTTCCCCGATAGAGCTCGACTCGAGAAGGTGGTCGGTGGCCGTCAGTCTCCCGTACCAGGCAGCGGTATCCCACTTGAAAAGGACGTTCGTCATCTTGATGCTGGAGGCCTTCGTTCTGATCGTTACAGCCATAGTTGGGGCTGCGCTGATTTTCTATACAAGCAGGAGGCGTCTTGTCTTGGAAGAGGAATTGAAGCGGTTCAAAGAGCGGGATGATTTGCAGGAGAAACTCGCAAGAGAGAAGCGCACCATGGAGGGGATCATTGAGGGTTCTCCCATACCTACTTTTGTCATCGACCGGGAACACAAGGTCATTTTCTGGAACCGGGCCTGTGAGGAGTTGACGGGATGCCGGAGCGTGGAGATGATAGGGACGGACAAGCAGTATATGCCGTTTTATTCCGAGAAGCGGCCGGTGATCGCCGATTTGATCGTAGATAATGACTTTGATGGCCTGGATAAGTATTATGGGAAGAAGCAGGTTCAGAAGTCGTCGGTGGTGGAGAAGGCATACGAGGCGAGAGATTTTTATGAGAATCTGGGCGGCCGCAGGAGGCACCTTTATTTTCTGGCGGCACCCATATATGATGAGAATGGCCAGATAATCGCGGCGGTCGAGACGCTCCAGGACGTGACCAGAGAGAGGGAGATGGAGCTCGCCCTGAAGGAATACGCCGAGACGCTGAAGAACGAACTCTACGAGAACATTAAACTGAAAAAGGACATAGAGGAGCTTTATAACTATCTTCAGCTTATCCTGGAAAGTTCCCCGGACCGGATATTCGACGTGACGAGCGACGGAACGGTCAATTTTGTCAGCCGCAGCCTGGACTCCGGCAAGGGAGCAAAACAACTCCAAGGGAAGCATTTTACGGAGTTTGTGGCGCCCGAGCACAAAGAGTTTCTCATAAAAAGATGGGAAGAGATCAAACGGGGTCAATACCATCCTTTCGAGATCGAGGCGACGGGGAGAGACGGGACGAAAAGAAACCTGTTGATCACCCCAAGGCCTATCAAGGGAACGGACCGTTATTTGTTCGTCCAGCGGGATATCACTGAATTCAAGGACTTGGAGAAGAAATTTTACGACAGCCAGAAACTCGCGGCGGTGGGGCAACTCTCGGCGGGCATAGCCCACGAGGTGAGGAACCCGCTTTCGTCGATCAAAATGAGCCTTCAGATCCTGCAAAAGCGACTTAGACCGGAGGGCAACGACCTCAAGAGGTTCAAGATTGCCGAGAAAGAAGTGGAGCACCTGGAAAAGATCGTCAGCGATATACTGCTCTTCGCTAAACCCATGGAACCGGACATGAGGCCGGGCGACATCAACTCTTTCATCGGCAGTTCTTTGCTGATGGCGGAGAAAGAGATATTGGAAAAAAAAGTCGAGGTCAGCGTCGATCACGACAGCGATGTCCCGCAGGTAAAGTTCGACCCCGGAATGCTCAGGCAGGCGCTCTTGAACCTCTACCTCAACGCCATAGATGCGATGGATGAAGGAGGAGTACTAACCATTTCGACACGTTTTGTCGGGAGGGGGGAGGGCGACTGGGTGCTGATAGAGATCGAAGACAACGGCTCCGGTATCGACGAGGAGGACCTTCCCCACCTCTTTAACCCGTTTTTCACTCGGAAGAAGTATGGGACCGGGCTGGGATTGGCACAGGTAAAAAAAATCATCGACCTCCATCGGGGTACAATAGAAATCGTCAGCGTGAAGGGCAGGGGGACGAAGGTGTCGGTTTCGCTACCGGTAGGCGGGGAACGGTAGAGGGCTGATGGTGAAGGGCGAACAGTCAACGGTGGTTTATGGTGTGAACGGAGCAACGCGTTGAGATGACATGAAAAGCGCTTTCCGACATTGTTTGAATTCATCGCCGCTTATTCAAACTGCTCACTTTTCAGGGGCGTTATGGCCAAGATCATTGTGATTGACGACGACAGGTCGATCAGTGAATCCCTCGAGTTGTATCTTTCCGAAGAAGGGCATGAGGTCATGACGGCCAACACGGGAACGGACGGCTTAAACATGGTCCTCCAGACGTCGCCGGACATCGTCATCCTGGACATCCGACTGCCGGACATCGACGGGTTTACCGTCCTCGAAGACCTGAAAGAGGAGAACGTGGAGGCTAAGGTAATAATGATAACGGCCCACCATGATATGGACACCACGATCAAGGCCATGAAGGAAGGGGCCTTTGACTACATCCATAAACCCATAAACATAGATGAATTGGACATCGCCATCCAGAAGGCCATAAATACGTTGGAGATGGAGAAGAAGATCGACGGTCTTCTCACGGAACCATCCCGGAGCTTCAAAGTCGGAGACATAATAGGCACCGGGAAGGCCATGCTGGATATCTTTAAGACCATCGGCGTGGTCACCCAGAGCAAGACCACCGTCCTCATCCAGGGCGAGAGTGGAACCGGCAAGGAGCTGATCGCCAAGGTGATTCACAACAACACTTCACCCACCGAGCCTTATATCGCCATAAATTGTTCGGCCATCGTGGACACCCTGCTCGAGTCGGAACTCTTCGGGCATGAAAAAGGGTCTTTCACGGGGGCCATCAATCGGAAGCCGGGGAAATTCGAGCTTGCCCGTCATGGCACCGTCTTTCTGGACGAGATCAGTGAGATGTCCCTGAACCTCCAGGCAAAACTCCTCAGGGTTCTCCAGGAGATGGAATTCGAGCGGGTGGGCGGAAAAGACCGCGTCAAGGTAAACGCAAGGATAATCGCGGCCACGAATAAGGACATGAAGACCCTGGTCGAGGAAGGTAAGTTTAGGGACGACCTGTATTATCGCCTCAACATCGTTACGATCAACATCCCTCCCCTTAGGGAGAGGAGGGAGGACATACCCATGATTGTCGATTATCTGCTGAAGAAGATCAATCGGGACCTCCACAAGAATATCGTCGGCGTTTCGAAAGAAATGATGGACGTCTTCATGAAATACGGTTGGCCCGGCAACGTCCGCGAACTCGAGAACATCCTTGTAAGGGCGGCCGTCGTCGCCAAAGGGCAAGTGCTCGGGCACGAGGACTTTCCGGACTTGCTGGGTGGCACGCAGGTAACGAGAGTGCCGGCGGAGCCGGCCGGGGAAGAAGAAGGGACCGGTTTTGAGACCCTTGACGAGATAGAGGAACGTCATATCCGCAGAGTCATCGCCAAGGTGGGCAGGAACAAAGGTGAAATCTGCGAGATCCTGGGTATCTCACGCCCTACCCTTGAAAGAAAGCTTGAGAAATACGGCATTCACTTCGATTGAAGGGCAAAGAGCGGTCAGCTAAAACCTATCTTTTACGAAAAGCTAAAAACCTACATTTACATGAAAGTTATATCCGCTGAATTCTTTAAGAGCGCCGTCGAACCGTCCAATTACCCCGATTATTCTTACCCCGAGGTCGCATTTGCCGGAAAATCCAATGTGGGCAAATCCTCGTTGATCAATGTCCTAGCCAATCGCAAAAAACTGGCCCAGACAAGCACGACACCGGGAAAGACCCGCCTGCTCAACTTTTTTGTCGTAAACCGGAGACTATCTTTTGTGGACCTGCCGGGATACGGTTTTGCGAAGGTTTCCCGGAGTCTCCGGAGCGCCTGGAGGCCGATGGTGGAAGATTACTTGCGGCAGAGGAAGAACCTCTGTCTCGTCGTCCTTGTTCTCGACGTACGGCGAGACGTCTCCGAAGAGGACATAGCTCTTGCCGGGTGGCTCCGCCGTCACGATATTGACTTGCTCGCCGTCCTGACGAAGAGCGATAAGGTATCAAAAGAGGAGGCGAAGCGGCGGTTGGCGGGTGCTGCGGAAGTTTTAGGACTGTCCGGGGAACAGGTTTTTCTCTTTTCTGCCGTGAAAGGCCGGGGGAAAGAGGAACTATGGAGGGAAATAGGGAAAAGGACAATCAGTTGCGCCGAGTTGGTCTGACACGGGCAGTATTTTACTCACATTCAGCGGAACACACCCGGACTGTTGCCGCCTCTTCCATGGACATCATCCCTTCGGAGTCTCATCCGTGAAGGCCGAGACAGATCAATATTCCGGTGTCAGTCTGTCCAGCTCGGCCAACGAAAATACAGGGCCGTCTTTGCATACGTACTTGCTACCCACGTTGCAGCGTCCGCACTTGCCGATACCGCATTTCATCCGCATTTCCAAAGAGGTATAGATGTTTTCCTTGGAAAACCCAAGGTCGAAGAACACGGGCAAAGTAAAGCGGATCATGATGGGAGGACCGCAGATCACAGTCACCGCGTCCTCTGCACTCGGGGCCACTTCTTTGCAAATGGTAGGGACAAAGCCTTCCCGCCCCTTCCAGGTCTCATCCCCCTTGTCCACCGTGACGTGGAGTTCCATGTCGTCTCGTTTCGACCAGGCCTCAAGCTCATCCTTGTAAATGAGGAGTCCGGGCGTCCTCGCCCCGTAGATCGTCGTGATCTTGCCGAAGCGTTTGCGGTTACCGTCGTTCAACATGTACTGAATCATGGCGCGCAACGTAGTGAAGGCAAACCCGCCGCCTACCACCACGATGTTCTTGCCCTCTAAGTATTCGATGGGCCACGAATTTCCCAAGGGTCCGCGGACGCCCATCATGGTCCCTTCTTCCATCTCATGCAGTGCCGTAGTCACTACGCCTGCCTTTTGCACGGTAAATTCTATGTAGCCGGGGTTGGTCGGTGACGAGGCGATGCCGATGGGCGACTCTCCCTTTCCGAAAAGAGAGAGCTCGGCGAATTGGCCGGGCAGGTACTTGAATCTTTCCTCGTCTTCTTTGTTAACGAAAGCCAGTCGAAAGGTCTTGATATCTTTCGTATCCACCTCAGTCACGATCTTTATGACTTCGACCGGATAGGGTACATATGGATTCTGCATGACGTTCTCCCGACTACTGTTGTAATTTCGAAATATCTTCGACAATCTTACGAATATCGATATTTACCGGACAATACATCACACACCTGCCGCATCCCACGCAGGCAACGGCGTTGAAATTGTCCACGTAGTATTTGAATTTATGCATGACCCGCTGGCGCCAGCGCTCCTTTTGCGTCGGCCGGGGGTTGTGGCCGGACGTTTCTTTAGTAAACAGGGGAAACATGCAGGAGTCCCAGTTTCGGAGACGACGCCCGTCATCGTATTTCATCTCATCGCTTATGTCGAAACAATGGCAGGTAGGGCAAAGGTACGTACAGGTACCGCAGGCGAGACACCGTTTATGTATAGTATCCCAGAAAGGGTGGTCAAAGCTCACGTCGAGGATGGGCTTTACCTCCCGGGCAGGGATGACGGACTTTATCTGTTCGATTGCCTCCTTGGCTGCCGTCTCCTTCTTGTTCTCCGCCTCGGCCGTTGCCTTTGCCTCCCCAAAATACTTGACCAGTCTTTCCCCCTTGGGCGTAAGAAACTCCACGAGGTATGCGTCCCCGATATCGGTAACGAGGACATCGCTTCCCGTGCCGTCTACGGGACCGCCGCCCACGGAGGTGCAAAAGCACGCGGTGTAGGGAACAGGCGTGCAGGCAAGAGTTACCACGGTCGCTTTCTCGCGTTTGGCGACGTAATAGGGATCCTTGTATTTATCCTGGTCGAATAACAAGTCGAGGAGGACGAAACTCCTCGCGTCACAAGGCCTGACACCGAAGAGCACGGCATCTCTTGCCTCCAACTCAACCCCTTTTAGCACCGTTCCCTTGGGGGTACGAACGTACCGGATCATTACTTCCGTCCTGGGGAAGAATACCCCCTTGGGGGCATTCTTGGTGTTGGCAAAGGTTAGTAACGGTTCTTCTCCCGGTGCGAGCGACTTGAACAGGACATTGTCTTCTACTCTCACCGGGGCAAAGACGTTGAACTCTGCTCCGACCTTCTTTACGATACGTAACAGCTCATCTTTTTTGACCAACCGTTTTTCCATGGTATCCTTCAGTCTTCCAAGTTTTTTTATATCAGCCCCAAACCACTCATGAGCGGGGTAGGGTCGACCATATGGAGTTTGAACCAGTCCGCCGGTCCCGGCACGCCCATCGCCAGGGCCATGAGTTCCGTGAAGTAAAACACGGGCAACTTGACGTTCTCACCGGCCCTCGTATCGAGATTCGCCATACAGACCGGACAGGCCGTCACGACGCAGTTGGCGCCCGCCTCCCGGGCCATCGTCATCAGCCGGTCGACCAAGTTCCGTACGACGTCCGTCCGGCTGATCGTCAGGCTGCCGCCGCAACAGTCCGTCTTGAAGGACCACTGTTTCACCTCGGCCCCCAGGGCCCCCAAAATCTCATCCAACATACAGGGATTCTCGTAGTTTTCGAACTGACATACCTCGGGCGGCCTGACCAACAGACAACCGTAGTACGATACCGGTTTTAGACCGGTCAGTCTTTTAACGACCTTTTGAGCAATCGTGTCCATGCCGACATCGTCATGGAAAAGACCTATGGGATGCTTTACCGTAACCGTTCCTTGGTAGGGTCGGCCGATGATACCATCCATCTCCGCTTTCAATCTATCGTCATGAGCAAGATGGTGCTGAGCGCTCTTGAATCTGTTGAAACAGGCGGCGCAAGGTACCATTACCTCTTTGTCCCCCGCCGACTCGATCAATACGAGATTTCTTGCAGGCAACGCCACGGAGAGCTTGAAATTGGTAGAGTGGGCCGAAGTGGCGCCGCAGCACGACCAGTCTTCGACCTCCGCAAGGTCTATCCCCAGGGCAGAAGACACCGCCTTTACGGACTGATCGTACTCTTTCGCTGTTCCATGCAGGGAGCATCCCGGATAGTATGAAACTTTCAACACTTGCCTCCTTATGAGATCACTGTCTGGTCTTCTCGAAAATATCCTTTACCGCCCGTAAGTTCTTGGTCTTGGGAGAGATCAGGGGAAGTTTTCCTTTAAGAAACATTTCGATCCCCATCGACATATCGGAAAAGAAGTCCCCCGACCGTAGCTTGTAATTCACCATCATGAGAGGCTCGTTTATTCGACCACGGAGTTTGATGCCCCACAGAAAGGCCTCATGGAAGAGTATTACGTTCTTTTCTTTCGCGGGGACACCTTCCTTTATCGCCATTTCTCTTAAGATATCCATCATTCTTGCGATATCCACCTCATTGGGACAACGGGTAATGCACGTCTCGCAGGACGCACACAACCAAATGGTCGAACTGTTCAGCACTTCCTTCTTCATCCCCATCTGGATCATCTTTATGATCCGATTGGGATTGTACTCCATGACCGATGCGAGCGGGCATCCGGCCGTGCACTTACGACAATGGTAGCACCGCTGGATAGGTACACCTTTTATCTTTTCGTTCACTTCTTCGAGAAAGGTCTTCATTATGCGCTCCGTTTCACCTTACGGGTTGTAGATAAAGTCTTCACACTCATGCTCTCGATAGGTAGAAAGCACAGGGGGATCATCCAGCGAGGCACCGACCCGACTCCCAAAGAGTTCATAGGCGTCCTTGTCCAGCTTTTTCAAGAATGTCCTTAAATCAACGCCCATGGGGCAGACGGCAACACAGGAACCGCAGTCTACGCACCGGCCCGCCATGTGGAAGATCCTCATGATTTGGAATACCTGTGTGTCGGAGGCATCCTCTCCTATGCCAACCCACCGAGGTCTGCTTTGTTCGGCGAAACATTCGGGGCAATAACAGGATGGACAGGCTTGACGGCAGGCATAGCACCGGATGCACTTTGCCATCTCTTTCTCGAAATAGGCCCACCGCTCCTCGGAGGGCCGGGATTCGAATGCCTTCACGGCGTCATATTCTTCGTCCGACCTCATGGCCGGCGCCGGCTCACCCGCCATCAGGTCGCTGATGACGGGGTTGTTAAACCGGCAGATGAGGCAATTATCGGCAAGGACGTCAGCAACCGCCACGATTCTGTCACCGGCGGCCGTCGTCACCTTCAGTCGCTCGCCATCCAAGGCCCCATGAACGATTTCCTGTCCTTCGAGGAGTACGGACAGCTTTTTCTTGTCCACATACCCCCGACAGGGCACGCCCAGGACCACGATCTCCTCGCGGGTGTACTGCCGTTCCTGCAGATGGAGGATGATAGAACGCGTCGTACAGCCGCGCCCAACGACGCCTACCACTTTCTTCGTTCTGTTTTCCGGCTTTACCCGTTTCTGTGCATTACGGTGTTGGGAGACGACGTCATGCACGTATTTGGCAAGATTCTGTACACATAAGGCGTTCCAGACGAGCTTCGTAGTGTCTGAGGGATCTGTGACGAACGCGGGTGCGGCCGTAAGCGGCAACGTCCCCGCCTCGTAACCCACGATGACATCGACCTTTTTTTCCTCTAACAGTTTTTTCGCCTCTTCCCGTAGCTTTTTCTCGATGGCTTCCACTTTTCTCGAATCCTCGTTTTATTGATCTCTACCCGTCACAGTGATTTAACCAGCTTCTTTGCCGGCCCCAGTTGCCTGACCCTTTCCGTTACCCCACTAACTACCTTGGCGAATCGCTCACCTTCGGAAGCCGAACACCAGGTAAAGGTCGTCCGATCCGCCTCCAAACCGAGGTAATCGAGGAATATCTTCAGCATGGCAAACTTTCGCCGGGCGCTGAGATTTCCGGTTATGTAGTGGCATTCACCGGGGTGGCAACCGGACACAAGAACTCCATCCGCTCCTTCCTGCAGGGCGCGCACGATGTAAAAAGGATTGATCCGTCCCGTGCAGGGGACACGGATGATGCGGACATTGGGGGGATACTGGATGCGACTTATGCCGGCGAGGTCGGCACCGGCGTAAGTGCACCAGTTACACACGATGGCGGCTATCTTCGGATCCCAACCCTCTTTCACTCGGTCTTCTGACATCTCGTTCTCCGTTTCTGAACCATAGTCTATTCCGCCCTTTCTCCTGTGAGGGCGCGTCATTTGTCACGCTACAGGGCCACTATCTGCGCCACGACTTCTTCGTTGGTGAAGCCGTTCAAATCGACGGCGTTCATGCGACACGATGCGGTACAGACGCCGCACCCCTTGCAGAGCACTGTGTTGACCTCCGCCACCCCTTCCACGGGATTTACGGCGATCGCCCCGAACGGACAATTCTGTTCGCAGAGCCCGCAACCTGAGCAGCGTTCCTTGATTACGTAAGCCGTTTTCCCTTCCGCCTCGATGAAGTCCTTCGTCAGCACTGTACACGCCCGGGACACGGCGGCATTTGCCTGGACGATCGTGTCTTCGCTGAGTTTGGGGGCATGAGCCATCCCGCACATGAAGACGCCGTCGGTAGCAAAGTCCACGGGGCGCAACTTCACGTGAGCCTCGAGGAAGAACCCGTCCTGATTGGTGGGCACCTTTAGCATCTGACCGATGGCGGCGTTTTCGGGGTTCGGTACCGTACCTACCGAGAGGGCAAGCAGGTCTGCCGGCAGTTCCACCGACCCGTTGAGAATGGGGTCGAAGGCCCGGACGACCAGTCGGTCCCCAGCCTGGCTTATCTCCGGCTTGCGGTCCTCGTCGTAGCGGATGAACTTGACGTTGAGCTCCCGCGCCTTCTTGTAATAGTCCTCCTTCAACCCGAAGGTGCGGATATCACGGTAGATGATGGTCACATCTTTGTTCGGGTCCATCTCTTTGAGTTGCAGGGCGTTTTTCATCGCCTCCGAACAGCAGTACCGGCTGCAGTACGGCCTCTCCGGCGTTCGAGACCCCACACACTGGATCATTACGATATGGGACGCCTGAACCGCTCTACCATCACGCTCGGCGATCATTTTCTCCAGGTTGCGTTGGGTAATCACGTTGGGGGATTGACCGTGGAGGTACTCGCTCGTTTCCAGCTCATAGGCCCCCGTCGCCACCACAACGATTCCGTGCTCGAACTGTTCCTCGCCGTCCCGGGTTTTGATGGTGGTTTTGTAATTACCGATGAAGCCCTCGATCTTGACGATCTCCGCACCGGTGAACACGTGAATAAGTTTGCTTGCCTTCACCCGCTCTAAAAGGCCCGCCAAATGCCTCTTCGTATCGAGACCCTCCAGGGTGTAATACAACTCGCGGTAGTTACCCCCCAGATAGGGTTTCTTTTCTACGACGTACGATTCGAATCCCTGTTCGGCCAAAGACAACGCCGCCGTAATACCGGCCAGTCCGCCGCCGATGATCATCGTCGCTTTATTCACGCTGAGCTGGCCCGGCTTCAGGGGTTGCAGGAACTGCGCCTTGGCCACCGCCATCCGTACCAGGTCCTTTGCCTTTTCCGTTGCCTTTTCGGGTTCGTGCATGTGGACCCAGGAATCCTGGTCGCGGATGTTGGCCATCTCGAACAGATAGGGATTCAAGCCGGCCTTCTCGCAGTTTTCCTGGAATAACGGCTCATGGGTCCTAGGTGAACACGAGGCCACGACTACACGCGTGAGGTTGTACTCTTCGATCACCTCGGCCATCTTCACCGCCGTATCCTGCGAGCAGGTGAAGAGATTGTCTGCCACGTACACGACGTTCGGCAGCGTCTTGGCGTAGTCCCGCACCTCCGGGACATTGACCACGCCCCCGATATTGATCCCGCAATGACAGACAAAAACGCCGATCCGGGGACCTAACCCGCGCAGGTCTTTCTCCATCGGCAATTCTTCCTCGACGATCATCGTGCCCCGGCGGTCGGCGATGATACTCGAGGCGCAGGCGGCGGCACCGCTAGCCTCCATGACCGTCTCGGGGATGTCTTTCGGACCGCCGAAGGCGCCGCACACGAAGACCCCTCCTTTTGTTGACTTTACCGGGTTCTCCAAGTCTGTGGCACAGAAACCGTGCTCCTCGAGCTCTATCCCCAGGGCCGTCGCCAATTCCCGCGCCTCCGCGGGAGGGGTGAGGCCTACCGACAGCACCACCATATCGAACTCTTCTTCCACCAATGTCCCGTCTTCACGCACGTATTTGACGAGCAGGTTTTTCGACTGCTGCAGCTCTTTGACGGTGGAGGGAATGGACCTGATGTAGCGGATGCCGTATTCGTTCTTCGCCCGGTTGACGAACCGGTCGAAGTCCTTGCCGTGCGCCCGGATATCCATAAAGAAGATGGTGGGCTCCAGCTCTTTGACGTGTTCTTTTCCGATTATGGCCTCTTTGGTAGCGTACATACAGCACACGGAAGAGCACCAACTGTTTCCACAGGCCGTGTCTCTCGAACCTACGCATTGGATGAAGGCGATTTTCTTTGGTTCCTTCCCGTCGGACAACCTTTGAACATGCCCGAAATAGGGGCCGGAGGCGGAGAGGATGCGCTCGAATTGGATACTCGTGACGACGTTCGCGTACACGCCGTACCCGTACTCCGACCGGAGGGTCGCATCGAAGGTCTCAAAACCCGGCGCGGCGATGATGGCGCCTACCTCGATCGTCTCTTCTTCGATTGTATCATCATGATTGATCGCTTTGGCGAGGCAGGCCTCAACGCACTGGTAACATTCCGAACAAATACCGCAACTCAGGCAACGTTGCGCCTCACGTACGGCCTCTTCTTCGCTGAAGCCGACCCCCACTTCGCGGAAGTCGACTTTTCGTTCCTCCGGCTTAACGTGGGGGTACTTCACCCGGCTGTTTTTTGGAATACGGGAGGTATCACCAGGGTGGGCGAGCCCCTGCGTCCAATCACGTTCGCGTCCCGCCTTGATGTCTTCTCCGCGGAGATAGCGGTCGATAGACCCGGCGGTCTCTTTCCCCGCGTATACGGCCTTTACTACCGTCTGGGGGCCGGTCACCACGTCCCCACCGGAAAACACCCCGGGGACATTGGTAGCGAATGTCACGGGGTCCACATCGATATTGTTCCATTTGTTGACGGAAACCCCGCTTCCCTCGGTGAGGAAGGATAAATCCGCTTCCTGGCCGATGGCCGGGATCACGGCATCGCACGGGACGATGAATTCCGAGCCCTTGATTTCGATGGGCCGCCGCCGCCCGCTTGCGTCGGGTTCTCCCAGTTCCATACGGGTACACTCTATACCCGTGACCTTGCCGTTCTCACCGATGACGCGTTTCGGCGCGACGAGGAATTCCATCCGCACGCCTTCTTCCAATGCCTCCTCGATTTCCTCGGGCGACGCCGGCATTTCGGCGCGGGACCTACGGTACAGGATGAAGACATCCTTCGACCCCGTCCTGATCGCCGTGCGGACGGCGTCCATAGCCACGTTACCGCCGCCGATCACGGCTACTCTATCGCCGAGATACACCTTCTCCCCCAAGTTTATCCGTTGGAGAAAGTCTACGCCGTGGATCACGCCTTGCAGGTCTTCCCCGGGCGCATTCAGTTTGCTGCTGCGCATCGTCCCGCAACCGACGAATACAGCACTGTAATCTTTCTTTAGTTGTTCAAAGGTGATGTCTTTCCCGACGCGGGTGTTGAGGTTGATCTTTACCCCCAGGTCCTCGATGACCTTTATTTCTGCCCGCAGCACGTCTTTCGGCAAGCGGTACCCGGGAATACCGACCGCCAGCCACCCGCCGGCAACGGGCAGGGCTTCGAAGACGTCTACGTCGTAACCCTCGATGGCCAGATAATAGGCGCATGTGAGCCCAGAGGGACCCGCACCCACGACGGCCACTTTTTTCCCTTTACTTTCTTTCTTCTCGGGAAGGTACCGGGTTTCGTCCTTCAAATCGAGGTCGGCCACAAACCTCTTCAGATGCATTATGTCTATCGGTTCGTCGACATCTCCCCTCTTGCACACCGACTCACAAGGATGGTTGCAGACCCGACCGCACACGACAGGGAACGGGTTGTCCTCCTTGATGAGCTTTAAGGCCTCCTTGAATTTACCTGCAGCGATCAGTGCCACGTACCCCTGGACGCTGATATGGGTGGGACATGCGGCCTTACACGGCGACGTGCCCCGTTTGTCGATGGCGAATCCGCTGGGGATCGCCTGCGGAAAGTGACGATATATTGCCTGCCGTTCCGACAGTCCTTCGTTGAAGTCCGACGGGATGTTTATCGGACATACCTTCGCACAGTCGCCGCACCCCGTGCACTTGTCCAGGTCCACATACCGGGGGGCCCGCGTCATCTTCACCCGGAAATGACCGGCTTCTCCTTCCACGGCCGTTATCGTCCGCCGGGTAAGGATTTCTACGTTCGGATGACGGCCGACTTCCACCAACTTGGGGGATAGAATACAGGCAGAGCAGTCATTGGTGGGAAAGGTCTTGTCAAGTTGAGCCATAACCCCGCCGATGCTGATGCCCTTTTCTACAAGGTACACCTTCATGCCCGAATTGGCGAGATCCAATGACGCCTGGATACCGGCGATGCCGGCCCCCGCTACCATCACTGCTCCGATTTTTTCCTTATCTTTTGTCACGTGTTGCCACCTCGCGATGTGTTTACCACCCTTCTCGGAAGGGCCATGTGAAGGGCCATGTTATGACCTATTGAAACATCGCCTCTGGCGAAAGACCGGGCGAGTCCTGCGAGAATCACCTGAACAGATTGGGTGCGGTATCACGATTGGGCTGACTATGTCAAGGTCAAAATACTTCTCACTTCTATTTGCTCTTGACGAACGGCAAATTTTGTCTTGGCATTTTTGATGTGTTTTGCTATAGTTACGAACCATTCACAACGTATCGGGATCATTGAGAATCAGGCCGTTGGGAGATTGAGTACAAGCGGACGCCCATGTGCCGTCGTGTAATCTCGACCGTACCCCGGGCATCATCAAAAAGGTCGCCTCCTTATTTCGTGGGCGATACTGCGGTCGTCTCGTAACAACCTTGCGAATGCCTTGGTAGTGAGGTTTAAGGACGGCCGTCTTTCATTAATACAAGAAGCATATTCCATGGCCTTAACCGGTCGAGACGAAGGAGAAAGCGTTGTTCAAAATCACTGAAAAGACATTTTTACAGGAAAGCGTGGTCCGGATGGTCTTGGAGGCCCCGGAGATTGCTCGTAAGCGAAAGGCCGGTCAATTCGTGGTTCTGATGATCGACGAAAAAGGGGAGAGGATTCCGCTTACCATCGTCGATTCCGACGGCGGAAAGGGGACGCTGACCATCATCTTTCAGGTCGTGGGCAAGACGACCGCATGTCTGGCGGAGCTCAATCCGGGGGATTATATTCTGCATGTACTGGGCCCTCTGGGCCATCCTACGGAGGTCGAAAACTTCGGAACCTCCGTCTGTGTGGGTGGCGGCGTCGGAGTCGGCGTCGTGTATCCCATAGCCGCGGCGCTCAAGCATGCGGGCAACAAAGTTATCTCGATCATCGGGGCCCGAACGAGAGACCTCCTTATCCTCGAAGATGAGATGGGACGGGTGAGCGACCGGCTGCTGGTGGCAACCGATGACGGCAGCTACGGTTTTCACGGCTTCGTGAGCGTCGTGCTTCAGAACGTCATCGATTCGGGCGAGAAGATCGACAGGGTATTTGCCGTCGGGCCGGTTCCGATGATGCGCGTGGTTTGCGATGTTACGAGGCCGCACGGCATCAAAACGATAGTCAGCCTGAACCCGATCATGGTGG
>DIEZ01000060.1:0-380 GCA_002418885.1 Syntrophaceae bacterium UBA5761 | reverse complement strand
TTGATGAGCAGGCTCAGGATGTACTGCGATCAGGAGAGACAATCTATGGATTTGTTCAGGTGCGGTCGGCATGGAAAATAGAGAACAGGTTGAAAGAAAAGAAAAAAAGGAGAAGGTCCCCAGGCAGTCCATGCCCGAGCAGGACCCGAAAGAACGGACAAGAAACTTCGAAGAAGTGCCTTACGGTTACACAACGGAGCAGGCCCTTCTTGAGGCAAGTCGGTGCATCCAGTGCAAGAAACCGGGGTGCATCGCCGGGTGCCCGGTGGATGTCGATATTCCCGGTTTCATAAAACTGATCGCGGAGGGGAAATTCGTCGAGGCTGCATGGAAGCTGAAAGAAACCAACGCCCTTCCGGCGGTCTGCGGGAGGGTCTGTC
>DIEZ01000027.1:21392-33298 GCA_002418885.1 Syntrophaceae bacterium UBA5761 | reverse complement strand
TGGAGCTGGTCGCCGCAGTCGCAGCGCTCGGAGCCGAAGGTGTCTCCGGTCAGGCACTCGGAATGGACACGGACGAGAACTTCGTCTTCGGGTCGGATCTCTCCCTGCACGAGGGCAACGTGTTTCATGTCGTCGACGTCGTTTTCATAGACGATTATCTTGAACTCCCCGCCGTAACGCGTGGGAAGATTGGCCGTTGCCACCTTTCTAACCAGGCGCTCCGTCTTCAGTCGGAAGTCGATCAAGTCGGCGATCGTTACTATCTTCAAGTCATGTTCTTTTGCGAAAATCTCCAAGTCCGGCATCCGGGCCATCGTCCCGTCGTCTTTCATTATCTCGCAGATCACACCCGCCGGTTTCAGACCGGCGAGCCGCGCGAGGTCTACAGACCCCTCCGTCTGCCCGGTTCTTACAAGGACGCCGCCCTTTCTCGCCCGGATGGGGAAAACATGCCCCGGACTGACAAGGTCGTCCGCCATAGTGCCGTCCGCAACGGCCGTCCTTATCGTCACAGCACGGTCGGCTGCCGAGATACCCGTCGTCACGCCCCGGCGCGCCTCGATGGAAACGGTGAAAGCCGTGCCGAACCGCGACCGATTGTCACGCACCATCAATGGGAGGTGCAATTTGTCAGCGAGCTCGTCACTCAGGCTCAGACAGATAAGACCCCGGCCGTATTTAGCCATGAAGTTTATCGCCTCGGGCGTGACATGTTCTGCCGCCATGCAGAGGTCTCCTTCATTTTCCCGGTCTTCGTCGTCGACCAGGATGACCATCCTGCCCTTTTTTAGGTCTTCGATCGCCTCTTTAATCGTACTGATTGCCATAAAAACACCTTATAACCGACTGCTCATATTATTTGATGTACCCATGCTCCGCCAGAAAATTCAGGTCGACGGGTTTCCTGATACCGCCTTCGTCCTTCCGCAGCAGCTTCTCCACGTACTTTCCGAGTATATCCATCTCGACGTTTACCACGTCGCTGACTTTTTTGAAACCAAGGGTCGTGCGTCCCGCCGTGTGGGGGACGATATTAACATAAAACCTGTTGTTTTGACACTCGTTAACGGTCAGGCTGATGCCGTCCACGACCACCGACCCCTTTTCGACGATGTAACGGCTCAGTCGCTTCTCCACCTGAATCCCGAATATCACGGACCCCGCCATAGCTTTCCTCTCGAACACCCTGCCCTGGCCGTCCACGTGGCCGAGGACTATGTGACCGCCGAGGTAATCGCCGACCCTCAGGGACTTCTCGAGGTTGACCCTGTCACCGGCCTTCAGGTTGCCGAGGTCCGTCCGCGAGAGCGTTTCCGCCGAGACGTCGGCAGTGAATCCCCTTTCATTCAATTCTGTTACGGTAAGGCAGGCCCCGTTCACACAAACACTGTCGCCTGCCTTAAGGGACTTCACATCCATGTCTGTTTCCAGCTCCAGAATAACGTCCGCGCCCCTCCGTGTTATTCTCTTGACGACGCCCATCCCTTCGATGATGCCCGTAAACATTGCCCCACTCCTGCTAACTGTCCATCTTGAGGCTGCCTGTCTTTTTCTTTCTCAGGTCTTCCAGCTCCTCCAGGAACTCGTTGGCGTCGCGGAATTGACGGTACACCGACGCAAACCGAACGTAGGCCACTTCATCAAGGTCATGCAGCTCAGCCATGACCCTCTCGCCGATCACGGCGGATGGTATTTCCTTGTCCGGGTAATCCCGGCAAGCCTGCTCGACCCGGCCTACCACATCTTCAATCACGTCGACACTGATCGGGCGCTTCTCGCAGGCCTTCTTTATCCCGACCTGGATCTTACTGCGGTCGAAAGGTTCCCGCCGGCCATCCTTCTTGACGACCATGGGCAAGACCTCCTCGACGAACTCATAAGTCGTAAACCTCTTGCCGCAGCCGGCGCATTCACGCCTCCTGCGGATGGCGTTACCGTCTTTGCTGATCCGGGAATCGATCACCCGGTTTTCGACATAGGAACAGAAGGGGCATTTCATATCTTGGCCACCTCGACCCCGGCCTCAAGAAGCATCTCTTCCGCCATCCTGTCGCGGTAACCCTCCGCGTAATAAACACGGGCGATACCGGCATTGATGATCATCTTGGCGCAGATGACGCAGGGATGATTTGTACTGTAAAGGGTCGCGTCTTTAAGGCTGACACCGTGAAGGGCCGACTGGATTATGGCGTTCTGCTCGGCGTGAAGCCCGCGGCACAGCTCGTGGCGCTCTCCGGAAGAGATGTTCATCTTTTCCCGGAGGCAACCGACTTCCACGCAATGGCGCAACCCGCTGGGCGCGCCGTTGTAACCCGTCGCCAGGATACGCTTGTCCTTTACCAGGATGGCGCCGACGCTCCGCCTCAGACAAGTGGACCGCCGGCTGACGAGCCGGACAATATCCATGAAATACTCGTCCCAGGTCGGTCGTTCGTACTGCTGAGTGCTGATGGTTTTGGCCATAAGACCTCTTCAGACTTTGCGGATACCGCACCCTTCCATCGGGTCTCTCTTGCCGAAAGGTATTTCTTTCTCGGCCCGGGTTATTATCCTCTTCTCGACCTTCGCGACCTTGTCGAGCCTGGCCTGGTGCCGACCTCCTTCGAATTCCGTTTCCAGCCAGACGGCGACAATCTTCTCCGCCGTGTCAAGGTCCGTCTTCCGCCCCGCAAGGACGAGGACGTTTGCGTCGTTATGACGACGGCTCATCCGCGCCGTGTCCTCGTCGAGGCAAAGTGCGGCGCGGACTCCCGGGAAGCGGTTCGCTACGATCGACATACCTATACCCGACCCACAGACCAGGATGCCCCACGGCACCCGTCCCGCGGAGACTTCTTGGGCCACCGGTTCGGCGAAATCAGGATAATCGACGGCCTCCCCGTTGTCTGTTCCCGCGTCGATTACCTCCAGACCCTTCTCCGCCAGAACCTTTTTCAATCCCTCTTTCAGGACGAACCCCGCATGGTCCGCCCCGATGATGACACAACCCATAGTTTAAGCTGTCAGCCCTCCGCATATTTTTTGAACGCCAGCACGGCGTTCACCCCACCGAACCCGAAGGTATTCGACAGGGCGGCCTTCACCTCCCTTTTCCTGGCTCGGTGGGCAACGAAGTCGAGGTCGCACTCATCGTCGGGGTTGTCCAGATTGACCGTCGGCGGCAGGACCCCCTCCTCGATCGCCTTCACAGTTATGACCGCCTCCAGTCCACCGGCAGCCCCAAGGAGATGACCCGTCATGGATTTCGTGGAACTGACGGCTATCGAATGAGCGCTCTCACCGAAGACGGCCTTGATGGCCTGAACCTCGTAGATGTCGTTGAGGGGCGTAGATGTTCCGTGGGCGTTTACGTAGTCGATGTCCTGCGGGGCGAGACCCGCCTCTTTCATCGCGAGCTCCATACTTCTCGCGGCGCCTTCGTGACCCGGCGGCGGCGCCGCCACATGATAGGCGTCGCTGGTCAGGCCGAATCCCGCTATCTCCGCGTATATCTTCACCCCCCGTTCAAGGGCAAGGGAAAGCTCTTCCAGGATGAGGATGCCGCAGCCTTCGCCGGCCACAAACCCGTCTCGACCCTTATCGAAGGGCCGGCTTGCCTTTTCGGGCTCGTCGTTCCGCGTGGAGAGTGCCCGCATGGCGTTGAACCCGGCCACCATCAGCGGACATACCGCCGCTTCAGCGCCCCCGGCGATCATGGCATCCGCCTGACCGCCTGCTATCAGCCTGAAGGCGTCCCCGACGGCATTCGCACCTGATGAACAGGCAGTCACGGTGCAGCTTATCGGTCCCCGGGCGCCGCAACGGGCGGAGACCAACCCTGAGGCGGTGTTTGCGAGTACCGAGATGATGGCGAAAGGCGACAGCCGCCTCGGCCCGTGTTGGATCAGGGTTTCCTTCGCCTTCTCCAACGTACCGAGACCACCGATACCGGAACCGATGATGACGCCGACCCGTTCGGCGTTTCGACTGTCGATTTTGAACCCCGAATCTTCCAGGGCCGTAGCCGCACAGGCCAGCGAATAGATGATGAAATCGTCATACCGGCGGAGTTCCTTCCCGTTCACGAACGGGAGAGGGTCAAAGCCCTTCAACTCCCCGGCTATCCTGGTCATAAAATCCGACGCATCGAACCTGGTGATGACCCCTATGCCGGAGCGGGCAGAGCATATACCGTCCCACGTCTCCCTGACCGAATTTCCAAGAGGACTGACGGCACCGAGGCCGGTTATGACGACCCTCCTTTTCAGTTCAGCGCCCCCCTCTTTTTCTTGATGAAGTCTATGACATCCTGAACAGTCCTTACCTTCATCAGTTCATCGTCGGTGATCTCAATCCCGAAATTTTCCTCCATTGCCATGATCAGTTCCACTATATCGAGAGAGTCGGCGCCCAGATCGTCTATAAAAGCAGCTTCCGGAACACATTCTTCCTTCGTCACACCCAGTTGCTCCATGATAATCTCGATTACCTTTTCTTCAATCGTTGACATCGAAATGTCCTCCTTCAATTAGTGCACAACTCATGAATTGCTACATGTAAAAACCACCGTTTACATGAACGACCTGTCCGGTGACATAACCTGCCTCCTCGGAGACAAGAAACCGCACGACGGCTGCCACATCTTCCGGCGCTCCCAGCCTCGCGAGCGGAATCTGACGCATCAAGGCCTCCCGTTTCTTCTCCGGCACAAAAGCGGTCATGTCGGTTTCGATGAATCCCGGCGCCACTGCATTGATGCACACATTGCGTGCGCCGAGCTCCCTTGCCAGGGAACGCGTGAGTCCCTCGACTCCTGCTTTGGAAGCGCAGTAGTTAACCTGACCGGCGTTCCCGGATTTCGCGACGATGGAAGAGATGTTTACTATTCTCCCCCACCGTTGCCTCATCATCGGTCGCGCCGCCGCCCTGCAGCAGTTAAAAACTCCCTTAAGATTGACGGCAATCACCCGGTCCCAGTCTTCTTCTTTCATTCTCACGAGGAGGCCGTCTATGGAAATCCCGGCGTTATTGACCAGGATATCCAATCGACCTTTTTGCTCCACGATGCGGGCGACAACCCTCTGGACGAGGGCAAAATCGGCCACGTCGAAGGGCAACAGTTCTGCCGACCCGCCCTTACCACGTATCAGTTCCAGGGTCTCTTCGGCCGCTTCTGCGTTTCGCCCATAATTGACAAAGGTATAGGCGCCTTCCGCCGCCAATCGGACGGCTACGGCCTTACCGATCCCTCGCGAACCGCCCGTAACCAGCGCTACCTTGGCCGTAAGATTCATTTATAATCTTTCGGTCGCTAGCATTTCACTGACCGGTCCCGTGAAAAAGTGATTTTGTTTTTGAATCAGGAAGCCTTCTCAACGGACCTCACTTCCCTACCCTTGTACGTCCCGCAACTAAGACAGGCCTGATGGGGCAGTTTTGGTTGCTTGCACTGCGGACAAAGGGAAGTGATCGGAGGAGTGATGAAATCGTGCGCTCTCCGTTTGTTCCTTCTGGATTTCGAATGTCTTTTAACTGGGTTTGGCATCGGACAACCTTTCTGTAGGGAATTGACTATCTAAGTACCTTAAATTTCTTCAGAATCGCAAATCTTTGGTCGACCGCCTCCGTCTCACAGTCGCAGGTAGTCTCGTTGAGGTTAGCCCCGCATCGCGGGCACAGTCCCTTGCAGTCTTCCCTGCAGAGGGGCTTTATCGGAATCTGGAGGACGATCTGCTCGAGGACAAGAGGGGCGAGGTCGATGACGTCATCCTGGTAACTGCCCATATTCAGGTCCTCGCCGACATCCGCGGAATCCTCCGCTCCAATGCCTGCTCCCACCGGTGTGAGCGAACAGGCGAAGGCCATCTTAACCGGATAGGTCACCACCTCAAGACATCGTCCACACTCCAGGCCTACCTTCGTCTCCGCCTTTACCTGAAGAGGAATCATGCTGCCGACCTTTCTTGCAAAACAGCTAATTTCCACCCTCTGAATAGTAAAATCAATCTTTTCCTTGTCCGGAAGGATTTCGAGGAGCCTGCTCCCATCGTCGGAAAGCAGATATTCCAGCCCCTCTTCCGGAATGTTCGCAACTTTTATCTTCAGCATAGCTCATTACTTACGGCGGTTCCCTTCGGGACCCGACTCATGCTCCTACTAATAAACGTAAGCGTGAAATTTAATTAAAATTATTGCACCTTGTCAAGGAATATTATCTGAATATCCTCAGAATTGAGAAAACCGACTTGACAATCGAGAACCCGCGGCCTTATCTTGAAATAAGAGTTGCCGGGTTCACTGACAAGGCAACTCATTTCACAAAGGACGGACACAATCATGACAACATCCGAAAATCAGGTTAGAACGAGGTTCGCACCGTCGCCCACGGGTTATCTGCATATCGGCGGGGCACGGACAGCCCTGTTCAACTGGCTTTATGCCAGGCACTTCGGCGGGAAGTTCATCCTCCGGATAGAGGACACAGACCAGGAACGCTCCACTGATGAATCGACGAGGGCCATTTTTGAGTCCATGGAATGGCTTGGGCTCAACTGGGACGAAGGACCGTATTATCAGGCCGAAAGGAAGCACCTCTATCAGGAGGCCATCAGTAAGCTGCTTGAGGAAGGCAAGGCTTACCGGTGTATCTGCACGCCCGAAGAACTCGAAATGAAGAGGAAAAAAGCCTTAGCCGAAGGACGCAAGCCGAAATACGACGGGACCTGCCGGGACAGAAACCTCGACCGGAGACCGGGGTCGGTTGTGCGGTTCCGGTCGCCCGACGCCGGCTTGACCACCGTCAACGACCTGATCAAAGGACCCGTCCACTTCAACAACGAAGAACTCGACGACCTCATCATCGAAAGGGCCGACGGCTATCCGACTTACAACTTCGCCGTCGTTGTCGACGACGCGCAGATGAGAATCACGCACGTCATCCGCGGCGACGACCACCTGAACAACACACCGCGGCAGATACTCCTTTACGGGGCGCTGGGGTACGCGGTGCCGGCTTTTGCCCATGTCCCGATGATCCTCGGGGCCGACAAGACACGACTTAGCAAACGCCACGGTGCCACATCCGTACTGGCCTACCAGGAGATGGGCTACCTGCCGGAGGCCCTCGTCAACTACCTGGTGAGGCTCGGCTGGTCTTACGGCGACCAGGAGATATTCTCCATGGACGAGCTCATCCGCTATTTCACCCTTGACAACGTCGGGAAATCGGCGGCGGTCTTCAACCCCGAAAAGCTCCTCTGGTTGAACCAGCATTATATCAAAGAAGGGGACACCGACCGTCTCGCCCGCCTTCTGATCCCGTTCCTGGAGGCCCGCGACGCGAAGGCTCCGGACTTGGACTTCGTGAAAAATGTCGTCGAGGATTTGAAATCACGCTCCCGGACGCTTGTCGAGATGGCGGATTCTGCGCTCTTTTACTTCCAGGACGAGATCTATCACGACCCCGGGCTTGCAGAAAAGTATTTCAACAAGGAAGGCCGCGAATACATCGCCGCTTTTCTGGAGAAACTGACTACCCTTTCGGATTACACAAAAGAAGGCATAGAGGAAGCACTCCGGAGGATTGCTGAAGATAGGGCGACAAAACTCAAATACGTCATCCAACCCATCCGGGTTGCCTTGACGGGCAAGACGGTAAGCCCGGGTATCGATCAGGTCATGCTCACCCTGGGAAGGGAACGGGTTCGGAAGCGCCTTTTAGATGCCCTCGAATACACCAAATCGGCGGCGCAGGAACAACGTCAATAACTTTGTCTCGCCTTGACTTTTTCGGCCTTTTTGTCTAAAGTCTGCGCAATTCAGGAAATACCACTGGGGGATCGTCTAGTGGTAGGACACAAGATTCTGGATCTTGTCACCGAGGTTCGAATCCTTGTCCCCCAGCCAAGAATAGGTCCCATCGTCTAGCGGTTAGGACATCGGCCTCTCACGCCGAGAACCTGGGTTCAAATCCCGGTGGGATCACCAGCATATAGAGGGTTAGCCGCTTATTCTCTACCAACCCTAGTCCGGGTACAAGACCCGGACATAAAACACCCTCAGAGCGACTGCTCTGAGGGTGTTTTATCCCTCGTTTACCGAACCATGCACCCCAAATAAGCTCGTTTTTTGTCTTGACTATGGGAAGATGTTTAGCTTCGGAAAGTCTGAAATATCTGACTTTGCCTTCCTGGACCAGCTCATTAACCGCACCCGCCACGTCTTCGGGTCGGCGCATCCGGGTCGACGCAGTGTTGATAAAAAAAGTCTATGCAATCGGTTTTGAGTCGCCTCAATGATGCTTTGGCTACTTCTTTTTACATGCCGCTCAGTGAAGCTGCCGAACGCCGGACTTGAGGCGCGGCTGGCAGTGGGAGCGCAGCGAACACCGGCAGCCCTCGCCTGCATGCTGCGGTTCGGCAACGGAGCCTCGATTGGCAGGCTAAGCTGTATGGTGGTTTCATCAGCTTGGCACGTCGTCCAGGCCTTATTGGAAAGGCGCTTTCCAAATACCTCGCTCCTGCATCAATGCAACCTGGCGGTCTATCACCTCCTTTTTATACTCGGCGTGGCGGCCGGGGATGCGATTCAGGTATAGATTTTTGGGATAGATCGGTTGCTCGTAGATAATCTGGGCCATCTCCGTGCGAACGTCCTTCAACCAATTGCTCACCTGGGCATGCGCCCGATGATGGCGCAACGCCTCGATGTTGATCACCCCGGTCACGTACGTTGACCCGTTCGTGTCGCGCTGCTTCCCCACGATCGTGCCCTTATAGTCGACGACCATCGATTGGCCGCCGCCTGCATCTATCGGGGTCCCACTGTCAGGGTAGAGGTGGTATCCGCCAATATTGGGCGCCAGGATGTACATGTTGTTTTCGAGTGCCCTGGCCCGGTTTGAAATTTCGAACATATCGTTCTGGGTGAACGGCACCGGTAACGAGGCCCGGTAGACGACCTCCGCGCCGTTCATAGCTAAGCCTCGACCGTTCTCGGGATAGTTGCCTTCCATCGCCATCATGATGCCGAGGCGACCGATGGCTGTGTCGACCACGGGCCAGAAGGCATCGAGGGTGCGCCCGTATTTTTCGACCCACCAGTCAAAGAGGTCATGGGGTGACACAGAACGCTCACAGGCAAGCAAGGCGGAAATCTTATAGTGTTTGAGGATCACGGCCCCGTCTGGGTCGATGATAAACCCGACATTGAAGAACCGATCGGGCCAATCTTCATGCCGGGCCTTGGCCTGCGCCATTATAAACACACTATACTCTCGTGCGAGCTCGCCCAGTTGGTCGGTTTCCGGCCCGGGAATGTCGATGGCACAGGTGCGAGCAAATTCGGCATGATCGAGGTCGAGCACCTCATCATTGAAGCCCTGCAATGCCCCTTCGGGAATGGCCAGGAGACGGACGGGAATATCGAGATTCGACAGCCAGAAGGCCGCTTTTATGAGACCCCTAAGATGCTCCAAGTTCTTCTGAATGTCCTCGCGCCTGCGAATGCCCCAGAAGGTGGGCACCAAGCCTACAGCATTGTACGGTTCAATCATCATCTGCCTCTTTTTTTTGAAGCCGAACACTAAAACTTACTGATATCTTACCACACTACGCATTAGAGGGTGTTCGAGAACACGGTCCCAAATCATCTTTGTTCTCTTTATATCCGCGGCCCTTTCGGCCTGTCTTTTTCTTCCGAAGTTGTTTGCCCCAAAAATTGATCATCCGGGCATAGGGGCGATGCGCCTCACCGATGGCTTTGCGCAAGCTGTCTTTCGTCCGGGGAACTACGATGCTTGCCTCCTTCGATTCTCCCAATGGGTGATGTAATGCGGATACCCGGCAACGGGCGGTCATATCTACGCTGCCCCAGCGCCAAAAGGAACATTACCAGTATCATTCCTGCAAGAACCGCCCTTGCCATAAGTGTCAGAACGAAGAGGCCCGTCGCTGGATCGATGAGCAGCAGCATCTACTCCTGCCCATCCCCGACTTCATGGCTACCTTCACTTTGCCGCAGGATTTGCGACAACTCGCCCACAGCCGCAAGAAGGTTTTATGCGATATGATCTTTCACGCCTCCCAGCAAGCCCTTCGAAAACCGGCCGCCTATCCGAAATACATCGGTGACACCATCGACATGATCGGTGTCCTGCAAACATGGACCCGCGATCTGCGCTGCCGCCCCCACGTACACTACCTGATATCGGTGGGGGGACTGGGTCGTGAATATCATTGCCGTCGGCAGTGGCAAGGCAGCCTTGAAGTACCTATCTCCCTACGTCTTCCGCGTTGCTATCAGCAATCAAAACATCCTCGCCCTCAAGGACGGACGCGTTACATTCCGCCGGCGCCATAGTTTTAGCCGGCACCACAAAACTCGTCGCCATACCAGCCCGGCAGTTCATCCACCGTTTCCCCCAGCATGTGCTGCCGTGCAATTTCCAGGCGGTGCGAACTTATGGCCTCCTGTATCCCAAACAAAGGGGCTCCCTCGCACGTGTCAAAGAACTCTTACACCTCGGCAATCCCAACGCCGAGTCCAGACCACATCCACTACGCCACATCTCGGATCGTTACACCGCGTTTCTATACCCTTCCTGCAACTGCGAGATGATCCTCATCTGCCAAATCCCCCGAAAAAGAGGTCCGCCGTGACCGACAACCAAGAAACCTAAGCAACAACCTACAACGAAATCCTTTGTCACTCCCATCGCGGCATCGCAAAAATGCTATCCACATGCCGCCTATTACGCAGCTCCGCCGCGCCCGCCACCTCCGGTAGCCCCCCTAAAATTGCCCCTTTGCTCTTGACTACCTTCTATCCAAATCGGCGGCTACCTTAGATTGAATCCTCCTCGCCCCCAGAACAAGATACAAAAGCAAACTTCAAATACCCCCCAAAAAACGGCTCAGTCCAACCATGACTTGCAGGCGGACATGCCGGTTCGCTGCGAAGTCTCATTCGTTAGGCTTGCGTTGCGAGCTTGAGCCCAACAATGCCAGTAACGATAAGTCCCAGGCTTAATAACCGCAAAGGATTGGCCGCTTCCCCCATCATGACAATGCCAAGTATGGCTGTACCCACTGCCCCCACTCCAACCCATATCGCATACGCCGTACCGACCGGAAGAGATTTCATGGCGATGCCGAGCAGGCCGAGGCTGATAATCATGGAAAGCATTGTGCCGACTGTCGGCCAAAGGCGCGAGAAGCCTTCTGTGTACTTAAGTCCGATTGCCCAGCCAATTTCGAAAAATCCTGCAACAACAAGGATGAACCAGTCCATAAACACCTCAATTATTTGTGGGGCCGTCCCCGGTTGAAAAAGAGAGTGAGGGCGTCCTCACTTCTGTGAAGCCTTAACGACAAAGTATGCCGGAGCAGCGCCTGGCGCTGCTATCGGCTCTACTGATTCGTTGGCCTTTCATTTTCGGCTCATCCGGCAAATGTCGGAATGAGTGATTCATCAGTTGAAAGAGTAAGTCGGACGGAGCTGCGCGTCGAGAATGGGCCGTAGACGGCTCGCCGGAGACGCGACAGCGGAGTCCGGAATAGAAAAATCGTCGCCGAGACAGTGTATTTCGCGTTTGTCCCCCCACCAAAACACGAAGGGAGACCGGCCATGGCGACGACAAGCTATCTTTACCACACTTTGGGGTTGCCGAGCTACCACCTTGAGAAGACAGAGTTTCGGGAGGGCGCCGTCTGTTACCATGTCCGCAAGAAGAGAGAGGCAAGGACGGTGCGCTCATTGTCATGCCGGATGGATTCATCCGGCCGTGAACGGCAAGATCACCCGGACGTTTCATGCGTTCCCTGTTGGGCGGCGTAAACTCAACAAGGTACCGCTGGAAGCCTCTTGGCTTTCATACGGTGTTACTTCCTTTTCTTTGCCTTCGCAGACTGAAAGGACTAACACCCTTT
>DIEZ01000027.1:11319-21257 GCA_002418885.1 Syntrophaceae bacterium UBA5761 | reverse complement strand
TTGAATCGGAACAGGGTGGCGGATTCCTTCGGAATCGGGTGGCGACATCAGCGGAACAGGCAATCAGCGGCTATATTCTCCCAAGGAATACTTATTCCGCGAAAGATATTCTTCTGATCCGCATAAATACCCTGCCCTCTGCGCGAAATACCTTCACCGAGAATTGCTGTCAAACTGACGGATAAAGGTGATCCGAAAAGGAGCTTTGCCGTGATATTGAACGACATTCAGGTGTGTCGTTTGAGTGCATGAGTAATCTTGATTGAAAGGAAACCTCTAGGGGGATATAGGCATTATTCGTTTGACATGTGAAATCGTCCTGTCTTAAAATCCTGTCGCAAAGTTATTTCCTCATCCCTTCGTTGAAGGGATGAGGAGGAACGGGATTCCTTGTTGAGCTACGGGAGCAACAGTGGTGGAAAACGTATTCATCATTCCGATAGAGGACGAAGCAGCGAGAGAAAACTTTAGTGCAGCTATGGATGCGGGAGGATACGAAATCGACGCCCTTGCGTCGTGGACGAGAGATCGGAACCTGCCGGATATTCTCCGGCGACATTATCCCGACGGAAAATGTTACGCATGGGGTGTGCAGGAAGGCAAGGGGAATAATCTGGAAACATGGAAGGCGATGGGCCCGGACGATCTTGTTCTTTTCTACCTGGATGGTGCGATCGTCTCCGCGTCTTTTGTTCGGATGAAAACAAACGATCCTTCACTGGCCGCGAAATTGTGGAGCGGCAAAAGCGAAGATCCGCGAGGACTGATCTGCTTCACGGACAAGCCGTACTTTGGCGAAGTTATGATCGTCCCACAGATGCATTCATACCTCGACCCGGAGTACAGGGATTTCGTAAAACTCCATTCCGAAAAGCACAAAAACATCCTGATGCATTACGGTTCGCTCGAAACTTTTGTCCACCTTTGCCTGGGTTACGACTTTCCGTTCAGTTTACGCCATTCCTGAGCAAGTTTTTAACTTTCCCCGATTCCTCCGACTCACAAATCGATCCTGCTGTCAATGTTACTCTAAAACTGTATCAGTTCTGTCAAAGCAAAAGTGTACCACCTCCTGGGACTGAAGTTGGTTTATGACAGTGATTTTGAGAAAGAGCCATATTTTTGATATTGTGTTGTTCTGTAAAATTTGTTAGACAAATTCACCATATGTGAATTTTTTCGAACCGACCGTCTCATGTGCCCAACTAGACCCCGCAAGAAGAGGATGGTGACGAAAAGTCTGTTTGAGTACGGCTATGACCTGTCGGGGTTGCTCAGTCAATTTCTCCTGACCAGAGAAAAAACCGGCCCGGGCGAAGGAATCCTCTTCGACATCTATAGCGCCATCGTAGAGTCCGCAAGCGACTCCATGTACATCGTTGACGGGTATTGCCGGTACCTGTTCATGAACAGAGCTCATCTTGCAAGGCTCGGCCTCACGCTCGTCGAGGTCGTCGGCAGGACCTACGGCGAGTTCCATACGGAGGAGCAGACGAAGGACTTCGAGAATGTAATCAATGAAGTCCTCGCTTACGGCCGGTCGGTAAAGCAGGAGCATCGAAGCGGCCGCGACGATCGGTATTTTCTCCGGACTTTCAACCCGCTGAAAAACCCCTCGGGGGAGAACACTGCCGCCGCCGTCGTGATCTCGAAAGACATCACAGAATGGAAACAGGCGGAAGAGGCCTTACGGGAAAGCGAGGAAAAATACCGCACGATCCTCAACAGCATCGTGGAGGGTTATTATGAGGTCGACCTGAAGGGCAATCTCACGTTCGTGAACCCATCGATGACCAGCATCCTCGGCTATTCCCGAGAGGAGCTGTTGGGATTGAACAACAGACAGTTTATGGATAAAGAAAACGCGAGAACTATTTTTCAGGTCTTCAACACCGTCTACCGAACGGGTGTGCCGGCACGGTCATTCGACTGGGAACTCATCCGTAAAGACGGGACAAAGGCCTTTGTAAACTGCTCGGTTTCCTTAAAAAGAGATTCCTCCGGCAACCCTGCGGGGTTTTACGGGATACTGCATGACATCACCGAACGCAAACTGATGGAAGACGAGATTAGGGCCCTTGCCATCATAGACCCACTGACAGGCCTGTACAACAGAAGGGGATTTATCACCCTCGCGGAACAGCAGATGAAGAATGTCGAGAGGTCGAAAAAAGGGTTGTTCCTAGTCTTCGCCGACCTCGACAACCTCAAGAAAATCAACGATACCTTCGGCCACTGGGCGGGCGACGAAAAACTGGTCCAACTGGCCGGCATCCTCAAAAAAACCTTCCGGAAGGCCGACATCATAGCCCGCACCGGGGGTGACGAGTTCGCGGTCCTAGCCGAAGACAACATGCTGGCCGAGCCCGATACTATCCGGAAACGCCTACAGAGGCAGATCGATCTCCACAACGCCAAAACGGAGAAAGCCGAGGGCACTATTTCCCTGAGCATAGGAATCGTCCGTTATAATCCCGGGGAACCGGAGACCATAGACAGCCTGATGTCACGAGCGGATGTAAGGATGTACGAACACAAAAAGGGCAAGACGCCTGGCCTGGAAAGATGAGCGGCGGCGCTCACAGCAGATTGAGGACCCCCTGGAGCCTCAAAGAGAGCGAGAGGTCACCGTCGACCTTCAGCTTCTTGGACATGAAGAGGACGACGGGGTTCGCCGTTTTCTTCATCATGGCCACAAAATCGGGGGCCGCCATGGTGATGGTACATCCCGGCGCCGGGTTTCTCCCCTCGCCGACCTCACCGGGAGCCCCGGTGAGGTCAATCCACCAGTCACCACCGTCCTCACCTTCGAGGACAAACTGGTAGACTGCGTTTACGTCCTTACCCGCTTCGGGTTTCTCTTTGAACCGAGTCTGCAGCAATTCCATGAACTCTCTTGGTGTCTCCGGCATTGGGGCCCCTCCTCCACAAATTAGATTTGGTTTACTTACCAGCGACCGATGCAACCTGTCAAGAACATTAAAAAAAGAACCGAGTTCTGCAAATACCCCGGCGGAACGTCCTCCGGGGAAAGCACGAGGCGTGCCGTTCAGCAGACTAAAAATTCAACGTTGCCCTATTGAATCGGCCGTTATATAAGTGAGTTAGGAGAGTCAGGAGGTTGTATTGCGACTTCGCCGGGAATTGCCGCAAATCGAACCGGCCTACTGAACAACAGGGAAAGCCTATGAAGGCGATGCTCTTGAAAAAAATATCGTCCGTCGCGGGGAACCGGGAACCGCTCGAGGTGGTGGACATCCCCGACCCGGTACCGGTGGATGGAGAAATCTTGGTAAGGGTCACCGTCTGCGGGGTCTGCCACACGGAGCTCGATGAAATCGAAGGCAGAACGGCACCGCCGAGGCTGCCCGTCGTGCCGGGCCACCAGGTCGTCGGCACTGTGGCGACAAAGGGGCCGAAATCCGGCCGCTTCAGTATCGGGGACCGTGTCGGGATCCCCTGGATTCATTCGGCCTGCGGAGAATGCCCCTGGTGCAGGTCGGGAAGGGAAAACCTCTGCCCCGGTTTTCGGGCGACGGGCCGGGACGTGAACGGCGGTTACGCCGAGTACATGACCGTCCGGGAGGCTTTCGCCCACCCCATCCCGTCCGTTTTCACCGACGCCGAAGCGGCACCTCTCCTGTGTGCCGGGGCGGTCGGTTACCGTTCCCTGAAGCTGACGGGGGTCGCGGACGGTCAGAGCTTGGGGTTGACGGGTTTCGGGGCCTCGGGCCACCTCGTCATGATGACGGCGAAGCACCTTTATCCCCGCACTCGCGTCTTCGTCTTCGCCCGGAGCTCTGAGGAAAGGCGATTCGCGAGGGAGCTCGGGGCGGATTGGACCGGCAAAACGGATGCGGAACCCCCGGAAAAGCTCGACAGCATCATCGACACCACCCCTGCCTGGAAACCGGTCGTCGAAGCCTTGAAAAACTTAAAACCCGCCGGAAGACTGGTCATCAACGCCATCCGCAAGGAGGAAGCCGACAAGGACTGTCTGCTCCGGCTCGATTATTCCACCCATCTCTGGATGGAAAAGGAGGTCAAGAGCGTTGCCAACGTGACGAGGAGCGACGTCGGCGAGTTCCTCGCCCTTGCCGCAGAGATCCCGGTCAGGCCCGAGGTCCAGGAATACCCCCTGGAAGAGGCCAACCGGGCACTTTTGGAGCTTAAAGAAAGAAAAATCCGGGGTGCAAAGGTTCTCCGAATCCGGCAGCCGTCACCTTAAAGCCGGTGCGGTTTAAGGCTTATAACCGATAACGTCGGCCGACCGAATTCTCATTTTCCGGCCGTAGAATTCAATCCAACTTTTCGGCCAGTTTACGCTGTACTTCTTTCGCCTCCGCCACGATGCGTTCGACGACTTCCGCCACCGTCGGTTCATCGTGAATCAATCCCATGACCTGACCGACGGGCAAGACGCCTTCTTTCGTGTCTCCCTCCTCGGTGGCCACACGGATTGCCTTGAAGGCATTCGCCAGGAAGGCCATCTGCCTCGCCGTTTTCCAACCAGAGGCCGCCACCCCCGCGAAGACCTTCAAGAACGGGACGTTGAGTTGGCGGGTGATCTCTCTGGCGTTGAAGAATGCCGCCGGCAGGTCGAGCCCCCGCTTGATGGCCTTCTCGGCCGCTTCGGTCTTCATCACACGGCAGAACAAACCGTCAAAACGGTCGGAAAACAGCGTATCCGTCGCGTCCTTCTCTATGGACAACCTTTTGTAGACGTTATGGAGCTGACTTTCCTTCGTTGTCATGAAACGGGTGCCCATAGAAACACCCTCGGCGCCCAGGGCCAGCGCCGCTGCCAGTCCTCTGCCGTCGCCTATCCCGCCCGCCGCGATGACCGGAATCTTCACTACGTCGCAGAGGGTCGGTATCAGGATGAAGGTGGTGAGCGCTTCGCCGTGGGCTGCCGCTTCATGGCTCGTGGCAATCACGGCGTCGCATCCGTAATCCTGCGCCCTCAGGGCATGGCGCGCCCCGACGACGGTGGCCACGACCTTGCCGCCGTATTCGTGGGCCCGCTTGACGAGCCAGTCGCCCTTGCCGAGGGAAAAGTTGATGACCGGCACCTTTTCCTCCAGAAGAACCTTCGCATTCTCGGCGGCTCCGGGAAACATCAACGCCAGGTTGGCCCCAAACGGTTTGTCGGTCGACTCCCTGATTTCCCGGACGGCCTTGCGGGTCTCCTCCGAACTCAGCGGTCCGGTAGCAAGGAGGCCTAAACCCCCTGCGTTCGACACCGCCGCCACCATCTTCGGCACACTGATCCAACTCATCCCCGACAGGAGGATGGGATACTCAATCCCGAAAAGCTCCGTAACGCGAGTTTTCATAAAAAACCTTTCCTTTTGTCTACTTTTTTGCCGCCCGGGCAACTTCCTGGAGCAACCCCGACGCCTTTGGGTTGCTGAACCCGGACTTGCCCAGTATATCAGGCGGTTTTGTCTTTTTGCCGTAAAACGCCCTGTTGAGGTCGTCCCTCGCAGCTACGACCGCGCCGTCAAGCGAGAGGCCTATGTAAAGCCCTTTCGCACGGGAAAAGCTCACGATGTCGGCACTCAGGTTCGCCGTCTGAGCGGCGATACCCGCCCCTGCAGGACCCACAGCTACGCCGGCGTCCGCCCCGAGCTTGAAATTCGTCGAATGGAAGGCCTTGACTCCCCTTTCCGTCATAGCAACAAGGATGACCTCTGAGGCGTCACCACCGACCTGGAATCCAACGCTCACGCTACCCAACGTGTAAAAGGCAGGACCGGACCACCTGTTGTCCTTGTCCCTTGCGATAAAGACGCCGCTTCCACCCGACGCCCCGACGACGAAGGCGCCGCGGAGGACCTGGGGCGCGATGAACACCCCTTTGGCATCTTTCAACAGGTCAACCATTACCCTCATGTTCTTGTCCTTCACGAAGTTTTCAAAGGTCATTTTTGCTTTTTCCACCAACTGGTTCGCTTCAGTCTTATCGCCGGCGAGGACCGAGGGTGTCCAAAGAGACAGCCCAAAAAAAAGCACAACCACCAGGGAAAGGGCCCTGGTCATCAGCCTTTTCGACACCTTTTCTTCCATTTGCTTTCCTCCTTCCTAACAATGTTAGGATTTTTGGCCTCTTATTGCATATGGACAGGAGAAAAGGCAAAAGGATTTTATTCCCGAAAGCAATCCGCCGGTTCCCGTTTCTACAGATCTCAGCGCCCCCTGCGCCTTCCTCACACGAGGACGATGGAAAACAGGGCAAGCGCCATCATCCCCTGCAAGGTCAAGTCGAGGCCGAGTAAGGGTATCATCACGAGACTCGCAAGGGTCGAACCCAGACAGCCGCCGATCAGGTCTGCCGCATAGAGTGGAGAGACCACCTTGTCCTGTTGCTGACGGTCATGCAAGCTCGCGTACCCGAAGACACCTGCAACCAGGACCCCCAGCCCTCCCAGGAGGCCTGCCGTCGTTGCCAACCCGGTCAGTTTACCGGCATCGAGCTGAACAATGATGAGCAGGCAGTACAGGCCGAAGAGCGCCATCATGCCCGCGCCGATCCACATTGTGCTTCTCCTGCGCCGGCCCTCCCGGAACATCCTGCCGCCGAAAAGAGCAGAACCCAGGGCGAGGCCGGCCATGAACATAGTGAGCAGAATGCCGATATCCTGATAGAGGACACCGGACTTGACCTGGTAGTGGAGGATCAGAACGGTCTCAAGCACCATCCCCAGAAACCCCGCCATTAAAACGAGCATGGCGTTCCGCCACGACGGGCGTAGCCGAGCCAGGAGAAAGAGGACAAGGACGACAGCGCCTGCCGCCCAGTACCCCCTCCCCGCCGCGACGTAAAATTCCACGTACTCTACAGGGTCCGGCAGGGCCAGCTGAGGAAAGAATTTCGCGAGCCAGGTCATCAGCGCGTACTGATAGCCCACCGGCCTTGTGTCCGTGTTCGGCTGTACCGAGGACGCCCTAAGGGTACTGTTGACCTCGGCAAACCGGTCGTTCGCGAAGAGATAACGGATATAAGGCGCAGACACGAGCCTGGCCTCTACCTTCCGTTGCTCCAACCTTTCGACCACAACATCCGGGCCGACGGGAAGCGGAGACTTCGACGCCGTGATGACGTCGGTCGCCCCGGGGAGAACGAGAACCGACGGAAAAACCGAAGCCAGGGCGTGATAGATGCTCGCCGTTCGGCGCCGCAACTGGGGCGTCCAAAAATTTTCGGCGGAGCGCAACCTTAGGCCGACGACCCCCAAGGGGTTCAGCCGTTCCGCGCAAAGTGAAAAGAACTCTTTCGTGAAAAACCTGTTGGACTGGCCTGAAGAAGGTTCCGGCATACCGATCAGGATGAGGTCGTACCGGCCGCTTCCTAGGAGAAACTTCCGCGGGTCGTCCACGATCAACCGCACGCCCGGTTGTTCGAACGATCGGCGGATGTCAGCGGGAATGTGCGGCAGGACCGCTTCTACCAACACGGGGTTGAGTTCGACGTAGTCTACCCGTTTCGGGGAATGTTTGAGAATCTCTTTTACCGTCCCCTCGACACCCCCGCATAGGATCAGAACGGACTCCGGGCCCGGATGCTGGAGCGCCGTGAGATTAGCGAAGGCTTCCGCCTCCGTCCCCTGGGTCTCGAAGGCGATGGCGTCGTTCTCGAAAACGGACACCTGGCCGTCGAGCTTCGTGACGGTCACACGCCCGTAAGGAGAATCCCGACTTTCCACCAACCCCGTGTGATTCCAGGCCGTCATCAAGAGGTCCGGTGAAAGAGGCGGCCAGAGTAAGGACAGCATGAACCCCGCAAGACCGAGCGCGGGGACGCTGAAAAGCAGCGACCGCCTACCGGAAAAATAGATAGCGGCGACAACAACGGCGGCTGCGCCGCAGAGGACGGACACACTGAAATTCTGAATGCCCCACTTGAGGCAGGCCGTGGCGAGGAGGCCGCCCGCCAGGCCGCCCATGCTCTCTATACCGTATGCCGCGATGAGGGTCTTATGACGGCGTATGTACATCTTCGCAGCCCACTGAAAGAGTAAACCGGAGAGCACCCCGACGGGAAGGAGGGAGAGGGCCATCGCCAGCAGCTGCTCCGGAAAAGACAGGTAGGCGCCCGGTACGGCCGCAAAAATCACGCGGCTTGCGCGGATGAAGACGACACTCAGGACAACGGAAACCCCGAAGAGAAGAAAAAGGACGGTGAGCCCGTTAGGAGACGGCCTGAGTCTCCGGTGCGCCGCGAGCGCACCCAGGGCCGACATAAAAAGCCAGACGCCGAGGGCCAGTAGGTAGACCAACTCGACGCCGTAAAAGGCGACGTTCAGCTCCCGCAGGAGTACCACCTGCCCCAGGATCGAGAGGAGGCCGATGACGAACAGGATGACGGGCATGCCGTAGCGCATATAAAAGCTCAAATTTCAAAATTCAGCGGAAATCCTTCTCGCCGAACACCACCGCTTGGAACGTAGAGATCTTCGCATTCTCTTTCCAGCACCACCTTTCCAGCCCCGCCTTGAGACAGAGGTGTTCCAGCGTCTCTTCGCGCCCCCAGCCCTGCTGCGGCGCCACCTGGGGAAGGAAGAGGGCCGCCCGCCCGTCCTTATGGAGTATGACACCGTCCCTGCCAATCACCACGTCGCCCACCCCGCCGACCTCCTTGGGAGTAGTGAGTACGGAGACTTCTATCTCCACTGCGCCGAGCTCATTATCCCCCAAGGGCTCGAAACGGGGGTCACCGAAAGCCGCCTTCACCGCCATGGCGCCCACGAGGTTGACTAAAGGGGTGTCCGGGGGGACATGCCCGATACAACCCCGAAGCTCCCCTCGCTTCAGAAGAGTGACGAAGACCCCCCGCGGCGTCGAGAGTCGGGGGTCGAAGCCCCTCGCCAGGGGGAGGGTGCGCGTCTCCATAAACCGGACGATGGACTTTCTTGCGAAGGCGAGGAGCGTTTTCTTGTCGGACGGAGAAAGAAAAAGCGGCGCCGAGGCATCAGGAGTCTTTTCCCGAGCCTTCAAGGCCCTCTTCTCTCCCAGCGCCACGGCGGCATAGCCGACAACGCCCTTAGACTCCCCGATGGGGATGTCTCCGGAATGGTGGTAACTGACGACCGCCCCGCCCCTCGCGCCAAGGGCCTTTGCCGCTTCCATGGCTGCCATGATCGGCCCTTCTCCACAGGCGCAGGTGACGAGGTTCTCGACGCCGCTTTTCATCAGCGTCCCGACCTCCTCATGGAGGGCCCCCGCATCCAGCCCCACGACGGCAGCCAGCGTTTCGGCGTCAACCCTTACGGCGTCCTTTGCTTCCGGGTAATGCGAGAGGTCCGAACTCGCCACGATCAGGGTTCTGCTCCCTTTGACGACCCCCGCCAACACTTCGCCGAAGCGCCGGCAGAGGCCTACGTCGGTAGAACCCACCACGACCGGCAGGACCTTCGCGCCCGGGAGGAGAACCTGGATGAACGGGACCTGAACCTCCACCGAATGCTCGCGCTCGTGTACCGAGTCGTCGAACACACAGTCGCGGTCGGCCTCGACAATCCTCGCGGCCATCGCCCTGTCAACCTCGGCGACGCCCAGGGGTGTGCGAAAGGCACTGCCGGAATAGACGGAAATTTTTTCGAACCTGCGGTCCGAGTGGTTGGCGCCAAGAATCACGACCGTCTCATATCGCCTTCCGCTCACCTGCCGGTAACCGTCCGCGCAGACCTGCCCGGAAAAGATGTACCCGGCATGGGGGACGATGACCGCCACGGGTTCCTTCACCTGAACCGGGACGGCCTCCTGCATGAAGCGTTCGATCGACGCCCTTAGACAACCCGGCGATGCAGGATAGAACTTGTCCGATACGACGGGCTCGCGCACACGGTCCGTCACCGGCTCTTTACCCGCCAAACAGGCAACGGCCAGGCTTATGACGACGATGAGCACGCCCGTTCTCATGATTTTCTCCACCATCA
>DIEZ01000027.1:0-11270 GCA_002418885.1 Syntrophaceae bacterium UBA5761 | reverse complement strand
CACTCCGCCCTACCCCCACACACCGGCGATTTTCCTGCGGCAAAAGGCGCAACGGCCTCCCTTCACGTGCACCTCGGTCACAAAGAATGACGTCCTCTTTATCACTTCTTTTCCACAATAGGGACACCGGGTGTTGTTACCGGGGTGGTCGGGGACATTGCCGACGTAGACGTACCGCAAACCCTGCGCCATGGCGGCGTCCCTCGCCCGTTCAAGGGTCGCCACGGGCGTGGGTGGGAGGTTGAGAAGCTGGTAGTTGGGGTGAAAACGTGAGAAGTGAAGCGGTACGTCCGGCCCGACCTCATTCAGGACCCACGTGATAAGGTCCTTCACCATCTCGTCGGAATCGTTCAGCGTGGGGACCACAAGGTTGACAATCTCCAGGTGAACCCGACTTCTCGCGACTTGCTTGATGCTTCTCAGTACGGGCTTCAGCTCCGCCCCGCAGACGTTTCTGTAGAAAGACTCGCTGTACCCCTTCAGGTCTACCTTGACGGCGTCGAGGGCCCGGCACATGTCGGCAAGGGGAGTTTCGTTCATGAGGCCGCAAGTTACGAGCACGGAGCGCAGGCCAAGTTTTCTCGCCTCCCCCGCGATGTCGAGCAGGTACTCGGTAAAAACGGTCGGTTCGTTGTACGTGAAGGCGATGACCGGCGCCTGCAGTGTGGCCGCGTTCAGGGCGACCGTCTCCGCCGTCTTTCTTTCCACCCGGTAATCCTCCGGCGCGGCCTGCGACATCTCCCAATTCTGACAGAACTTGCACCTCAACGGGCAACCGGACGTCGCCAGGGAATAGGCCGCCGAACCGGGGAGAAAATGGTAGAAAGGTTTCTTCTCGATGGGGTCTATGTGGATGGCGATGGGCCGCCCGTACACGAGGCTGCGCAACTCGCCCTTGACGTTCATCCGGGTTCGGCACCTGCCGCGCTCGCCCTCCCCGATGAAGCAACCCTGAGCGCAGAGCAGGCACCTGACGACCCGACTTCTGTGCTCGTGCGACACGCCTTCGACGCCCCGGCCGGTAGACGCCCAGTAGCGCGCCTTCGGGGCGGAAAGAACAAGCTCGTCTTGCTCGGTTAGCGCAAAGGAAAGGCCGTCATCGAAGAGAACCCGGAAGGGGTCGCACAGCACGACCCCCGCGCCGGCCAGAGGCACAAGCCTTGCCAGTTTAAGCAAAAATTCACGCCGCGAAACCATATGTTTTTTATATTTCAAACCGCCATGATATGCAACGAAAGAACGGGTGGTTCTCAGCCGTAACTTATCCTGTTGCATATCGCCGCCGGATGACATATGAGTTTACGGCAATTTTCAGGAGAGGAGGGCCGACATGAAAGCAAAATCCATCCAGGACCGTTACCCCGACGAATTCGCCCATTGCTACGGGTGCGGACGACTCAACCGGAAGGGACTGCACATAAAGAGTTACCCGGAAGACGACGAATGCGTCTGTCGTTATACGCCCGAACCTCACCACACCGGGGGCGTTCCCGGATATGCCTACGGCGGTTTTATCGCGTCGCTGATCGACTGCCACAGCTCTGCAACCGCCTCGGCGGCAAAGTTGCGCCAGTCAGGCCCGTCGGCGGGTGATATAGCGCCCCCTCGTTTTGTGGCGGCGTCGTTGAAGGTCGACTTTCTCAGGCCGACACCGGTGGACAAGGTCCTGGAGCTCAGGGGAAAGGTCGAGGAAATGAAAGGCCGCAAGGTCATCGTGGCCGTGACGCTCTCCGTTGACGGTGAGGTATGCGCCAGAGGCGAGTCGGTGCTGATCGAGATGCCGCCCCGGACGGAGTAACGATTTCTGTGAGGCCATCCACACTGCTAAAAAATGCGCAAGAGGGGATGTCCGTCCGGGCCGCAATAAACGGAGGTCTGTGCAATCAACCTCCCGGAGTCCAGGGCGTAAATGCGTTTGGGAATCTCAAAAAATGTTGTATAAACAGGGCATGAAAGATCGTTCGGTCGCAAACATCGCTCCGGGCCGGAGATTCCACCCGTTTACCCGGACCGGAGATATGAATTCCCGCCTGCTGTTGCTGTTTTCGTCGCTTCTTCTCCTGGTCATCTCGTCCGCCCCGGCATTCGCTTCCGCCCCCTGGGCGGTCATCGCTCAGGGCGTCGAATACGCAGTCTTTAACGGACAAATCCACGTCGTCCGCCTTGACCCTTCCCGGGCGAAACTCGTACTCCTGCTCGCATCGGAACAAGACAAAAGACCGCGAACGACCGGCGCGTGGTGCAAGGATTTCAACCTCATCGCCGCGATCAACGCGGGGATGTATGGGACCGACTATTCGACGAACGTGGGCTACCTCAGAAACGGCACCCATGTACAGAACGGAAGATGGAGCGGCAGGTACAAATCGGCCCTTGCCTTCGACCCTCTAAAACCTGGACTCCCCCAAGCCGTCATCGTCGACCTCGACGAGCCCGGCGCGAAGGACTCTTTGAAATACTACCGTTCCGTGGTCCAAAACCTCCGTCTGATGAAAAAAAGAGGGGTCAACGTGTGGCCTTCTTCCGATAAAAGGTGGAGCGAAGCGGCGGTCGGCATGGACAGCCAAGGTCGTATTCTGTTTCTTTTCTGCCGCACACCCTACCCGATGAAGGAATTCAACGAGTTGGTCAAATCCCTGCAGCTCGGGGTCATCAGGATGATGCACGTCGAAGGGGGGAGCGAAGCCAGCCTTTCCGTCAACGCGGGAGGCTTCACCCGCGACCTCGCCGGCACCTTCGACGTCACGACGCCGCCCGGAGACTCGGACGGCGAGCAGTGGCCGATCCCCAATGTCATCGGGATCCAAAAATGAAGAAAACCAGGGAACGGATCGCCTTCAGGCGATGAATTCCTCCAACTTCGCCCTCGTGGGCGAGCGCCTCAGCTTCTCCAATGCCCGTGCCTCGATCTGGCGCACTCTCTCCCTCGTGACGCCCATCTTTTTACCCACGTCTTCCAGGGTATGCCGCTTTCCGTTAACCAGTCCGAAGCGAAGCATCAGGATCTCCCGTTCCCGCGGGTTGAGAGAAGCGAGGACATCGTCCAACCTCTCCTTCAACCTCTCGAAGGAAAGGGTCTCGGCAGGCACCTTAACCGTCCTGTCGGGGATCAGATCACCCAGCAAACCACCTTCCCCTTCTTCGCCGACGGGCAACTCGAGGGAAAGGGGCTCTTGGGCGATCAGTTTCAGTTCCTGCACGCGCGAGACGGGGAGCCGCATCTCTTCTGCGATCTCCGCGTCCGTCGGCTCGCGTCCCAACCGGTAGAGGAGCTGCTGGGTGACATTGAGCATCTTGCCGACCGCTTCCTTTATGTGCACGGGGAGACGAATGGTCCGGGCCTGGTCGGCGAGCGATCGCGTGATTGCCTGGCGAATCCACCACGTCGCGTACGTGCTGACCTTAAAACCACGACGCCAGTCGAAGTGCTCGACGGCCCTCATCAGGCCGAGGTTTCCCGCCTGGATCAGGTCGAGGAGTGCCAAACCGCGGCCCGTGTACTTTTTCGCTATCGAAACGACGAGCCTCAGGTTGGCTTCCACGAGACGCCTGCGGGCTTCCCGGTCGCCCTTCTCCACCTTCCTCGCCAACTCCACCTCCTGGGCCGGCGTCAGGAGCGGTATCTTGCCGATTTCCTTGAGATAAATCCACAGGGGGCTCTCCCCGGCGGCATCTTCATCCTGTTCGCGCCCCTTTTCCTCGATCGCTTCTCCGGGCAATATACGCAGGGGTTCGAGGGGCATATTCTCCTCGTCCTCGACCTCCAGCCCCGGGTCGCGTCGGAAGGGCAGCAACCTGGCCAGTGGTTCCGCTACGATCGGCTCGGGGGACGCTGATTTTATCTTCCTCACCCCCTTATCCTTTTCCTCGGCTTTCTTGCGGAATGACTTCATGGTACATCAACATACCACAGTTCGTGAAATTTTGTCTGCCTATAAATGTACCCGCACACATCTGCGACAGAAAACCCCGGCACCCCATATTTCCCTTGTCCACCCCGGTGACATCGAGTAAAAATAAGCAGAAGAAACGAACGGGGAGACGAATCGCTCCCCTGAACCCGGATGGCAATACATAACGATGGCAGGATTGCGGCTCTTCACGAGCAACAGGATGGAAATACTGGTAGACGTGCTGGCTGAGACGCTCCGCACCCCCCTTGCAGACCCCCTGATGAGAGAGGTCATACTCGTTCAGAGCCGCGGGATGCAACGGTGGGTCTCCATGGAACTCGCCCGGAGGCAGGGGATCTGCGCCAACGTCGATTTTCCTTTCCCGAATCGTTTCGTCTACGCCGTCTTTCGCAGCTCAATGAAGGACTTACCGGAGGAATCGCCCTTCGAACCGGCGAACCTTACCTGGAAGGTCATGGGGGTCCTGCCCGATTGTCTGGAAAAAGAGGGCTTTGAATCGTTAAAGGCCTATCTCGGGGACGGTCTTTCGGACCTCAAGCTCTTCCAGCTTTCTTCGCGCATCGCCGACCTCTTCGACCAGTACCTGACCTTCCGCCCCGACATGATCCTCCAATGGGAGCGGGGGCGGGAGAGTCATTGGCAGGCGGCCCTCTGGCGGGAGATCACGAAAAAGAAAGACAAGACGCACAGGGCAAGGCTACTGCGGGCATTCCTGGATGACCCATCTCCCTCCCTCCCCGGCCTTCCGGGGCGCCTTGCCGTCTTCGGCATTTCTGCCCTTCCCCCATACCACCTCCAGGTGCTGGAGTCCGTGGCACGTTTCGCCGACGTCAACCTGTTTCTGATGAACCCCTGCCGGGAGTACTGGGCGGACATCGCCTCCGACCGGGAGATAGCCCTCGCCGAAGGAAAACTTAAGGCATCCGGCGCCGCGCCGTGCGAGCTCTACCTGGAGCGGGGAAACAGCCTGCTCGCCTCGATGGGCGCCCTGGGACGCGACTTCTTCTCCCTCCTCAATGAACTGGGCTGCGAGGAGCGTGACCTGTACATAGATAGCGACGAACGTACCCTCTTGAGGGCCGTCCAATCGGATATCCTCAACCTCAGGGAGCGCGGAGGGAGGAAAACCCCCATCCGGGAAGACGACCGGTCGGTGCAGGTCCACTCCTGCCACAGCCCTATGCGGGAGGTGGAGGTGCTCCAGGACCGGCTCCTGGCCATGTTCGAGGCCGACCCCGACCTCACACCGGAGGACATCCTGGTCATGACGCCCGCAATAGGAACCTATGCTCCCCTCATCGAAGCGGTCTTCACGCTACCCGAGGCCGACCCCCGGTTCATCCCCTTCAGCATAGCCGACAGGGGCCTGAGACAGGAAAATCCGCTTACCGAGACGTTCTTGAGGCTCCTCGGCCTCCGGGGGAGTCGCTTCGGCGTCGTCCAGGTCATGGACATCCTCGAATCCGACGCCGTCCTCGAAAGATTCTCCCTCTCCCGGGACGACCTGGATCTCGTCCACACCTGGGTGCGGGAGACGAACATCCGCTGGGGGATCGACGCCCGGAGCCGCGCTGCCGTCGGCCTGCCGCCGCTCCCCGAAAACACCTGGCGGGCCGGGCTGGAGAGGATGCTCCTCGGGTACGCCCTCCCCGCCGGGGGCGAAAGGGTTTTCCAGGGAATCCTGCCCTATGATCATATCGAGGGAAGCGATTCCGAAGTCCTGGGAAACTTTCTGGACTTCATGGAAGGCCTCTTCACCCATATCCCGACCCTCGGTGAAAGCCGGACCCTGGAAGAATGGGCCTCCAGCCTCTCATCGCTTCTCGACACCTTCTTCTCCGCCGGCGAAAGGTGGGAGAGAGACCTTCACGCCCTGAGGGAAGTTATAAAGGACCTGGCGGAACGGCAGGCCATCTCCGGCTTCTCCGGGCGTATCGGCCTCGACGTGATCATATCGTGGCTCAAACAGACGCTCGACCAACGGCTCACCACCGCAGGCTTTCTCGCCGGGGGCATCACTTTCTGCGCCATGCTCCCGATGAGGAGCATCCCCTTCAAGGTCATCTGCCTGCTGGGGATGGGTCACGACGCCTATCCGCGGCAGGAGCGAACGCCCGGCTTCGACCTCATGGCGGAGCGCCCGCGCGCCGGCGACCGGTCGCGCCGCAAGGACGACCGTTACCTCTTCCTGGAGACCGTCCTTTCCGCCCGCGAGACCTTGTACATAAGCTACCCCGGCCAGGGCATCCAGGATAACAGCACCCGCCCTCCCTCCGTTCTCGTGAGCGAACTCTTGGACTATATCGAGCAGGGGTTCGAACGTCCGGGAACGGACGTCCGGGAACGGCTCGTTACGATCCATCGTCTCCAGGCCTTCAGCCCCGGATATTTTCAAAAAGATGGGAGGCTTTTCAGCTACTCGGAGGAAAACTTCGCTGCCGCCTGCGCCGCCGAAAAGAAGGCCCCGAGGCCCCCTTTCATCCCCTCGGCGTTGTCGGAGCCGGGCGCCGAATGGCGGACCGTCGACATCAACAGCCTCTGCCGATTTTTCGCGAACCCCGCCCGGTTTCTCCTCAACCGGAGGCTCGGCCTTTTCCTCGAGGAAACCCCTGCGGTTCTCGACGAGGCGGAACCCTTTACCGTCGAAAGACTCGAAAGATACGACCTCCGCCAGGAGATGCTCGCAAAGAGATTGGCAGGGGAAGACCTTTCCCGCCTCTACCCGGTCTTCCTTGCCTCCGGCGCACTACCTCACGGGACGCCGGGAGTCTATCTCTACGAAGAGACATGCAGGACCGTTGAGGCTTACGTCGACCGACTCCGCCCGAGGATGGCAGGAGGGCGACAACCATCGCTGGGCATCGACATGGCTACCGGCGGGTTCCGCCTGACCGGCAGGGTCGAAAACCTCTTCCCGGAAGGGCCCTTACATTACCGGCTTGCCAAGGCGAAGGCGAAGGACAGACTGAGGGTCTGGATACACCACCTGGTCCTGGGCGTGACAAACAGGGAGGAAGGTCGCGGGACCATCCTAATTTGCGAGGACCTCGCGGTCAGGTACCGTCCCGTGGGAGAAGGCGAAAGATACCTCCTGCCGCTCCTCGAACGGTACTGGGCGGGACTCCGCAGGCCACTCCGCTTCTTTCCCGAGTCTTCGTGGGCTTATGCTAACGGCATCAGGAAAGGTAAGACGCCCGCAGCAGCCCTCAGGAACGCGGCGAATGAATGGGAAAGACATGGATTCGGCGAAAAGGACGACCCCTACTTTCACTTCTGCTTCGGGGAAGGCGACCCACTCGACGAGGAGTTCAGGGCGCTGGCGCTCGAAATCTTTGGGCCCATCCTTGACCACGAGGAGAAGATGGAATGACGGCGAGCGGCTTTCCTGACTTCGACCTGCTGAAGAGCCCCCTCGAGGGAACAAACCTCATCGAGGCGAGCGCGGGCACAGGGAAGACCTACGCGATAGCGGGGATATTTCTGCGCCTCCTGCTGGAAAAAGGCCTGACCGTGGGCCGGATCCTTGTGGTGACTTACACCGTTGCCGCGACGGAGGCGCTGAAGGAACGGATACGGGAGACCCTCCGGAAGGCCGTCGCTGCCTTCGAAAAAGGCAGGAGTGACGACGCCTTCCTGGAGAGGGTCGTGAAGGCGAACCCACAGAAAGAAAAGGCGCTCCGGCTACTCAAGTCGGCCCTCAGGGATTTCGACGAAGCACCGATCTTCACGATCCACGGCTTCTGCCGGCGGACGCTGCACGATAACGCCTTCGAGAGTATGAGCCTCTTCGACACGGAACTCATAAACGACGAAACCGCCCTCCGGGAAGAGGTGGCACGGGATTTCTGGCGATTGCACTTCTACAACGCGCCCGTCGAATTCGTCGCCTATGCCCTCGAAAAAGGCTGTAGTCCCGATTACTACTTGAATCTCTCGAAGAAAAAGGCGCCGAACCCCGACATGAAGATCTTTCCCGAGGCGGAACCCGTCGAGCTCGCGGCCCTCGACCCCTTCCTCGACACGGCACGGAAGGCCAAGGTGTCCTGGCCTTCGGTCAAGGTCGAGGTCGTCGAGAGACTGAAAGACCCGGGGCTCAACAAAACCAAATACAGAGAAGGCGGCGCCTCTCTCATCGCGGCGATGGACCTCTATACGGGCGCACGGTCGGCCTTTCCCCTTTTTGCCGGCATCGAGAAGTTGACCCCCAAAGGCCTGAAGGAAGGCGTGAAGACGGGCAAGACACCCCCCGCCCATCCCTTCTTCAACCTCTGCGGGGAGCTGCAGGAAAGGGCCGAAAGGCTCACGGCGGAGATGGACGGGCAGCTCCTCTACCTCAAGGCGGAGATATTCCGCTACATTGAACGGGAACTCACGACCAGGAAAGAGCGACTGAACATCCGTTCCTTCGATGACCTGCTGACCCGGACGCGAGACGCCCTGAACGGACAGAACGGCCTGGCCCTCGTCGGGGCGCTGAGAAAACGCTATCGCGCCGCCCTCATCGATGAGTTCCAGGACACCGACCCTGTCCAATACGCTATCTTCCAGTGCATCTTCGAGAAGAGCGACGGCATCCTCTTCCTCATCGGCGACCCGAAACAGGCCATCTACGGCTTCCGGGGCGCCGACCTCTTCACATACCTGAAGGCGTCGAAAAACGTGTCCTCCCGGTACACCCTGACAAGCAACTGGCGTTCCGAGCCGGGTCTGATCCAGGCGGTCAACACCGTCTTCTCGCGGCGGCGAAATCCCTTCCTCTACGATGACATCCTGTTCGAGGACGCCGTCGCCGGGAACGCCGACGAGCGGCCCACCCTCACCCTGTCCGGGAGAAAGGAGCCGCCTCTCCGGCTCTGGTACGCCCCCAAGGCGAGGCTCGAAGCCATGTCCGCCCTGACGAACAAGCAGAACGCCCGGAACGTCGTCATCGCCGCCACGGCCGCCGGGGTCGTGGACCTCCTAAACGAGGGGCGGGAGAAAAGGGCGCTCATTGGGGAAAGACCGGTCGAAGAAGGCGACATCGCCGTCCTCGTGAAGACAAACGACGAAGCACGTCTCGTCCAGGAGGCGCTTCGCAGCCTCGGCGTCCACAGCGTCCTCCATACTACGGGGGACCTCTTCGACACCGACGAGGCGCTGGAGATGGAGCGGTTGCTCGCCGGGGTCGCCGAGCCCGGCTCCGAGACCCTCGTCCGGACGGCCCTTGCCGGCGCCATCATGGGAGTCGACGGAGAGGCGCTCGAAGGGCTGGGCAGGGATGAATCGGCCTGGGAAAGACAGCTTTCCCGGTTCCGGGATTATAACGACCTCTGGGAGAGTCGGGGATTCATCCGGATGTTCCGCCGGCTCCTGGCACAGGAAGGCGTCCGGGCGCGACTCCTCTCTCTGCCGGACGGCGAGAGGCGCCTGACCAACATCCTCCATCTTTCCGAGGTGCTGCACGAGGCGGCGACGGAAGGCCGGCTGGGCACGGCGGGCCTCATCAAGTGGCTATCGAGAAGACGGGCCGACAAATCGCCGGCTCCTGAAGAACATCAGCTCAGGCTGGAAAGCGACGCCCGGGCCGTCCGCATCGTCACCGTCCACAAGAGCAAGGGACTGGAGTATCCGGTTGTCTTCTGTCCCTTCCACTGGGAGGGGTCGGCCATCAAAGACGAAGAATTCGTCTACCACGACGGAGACGACGGCTGGAGGGCGACCCTCGTCATCGGCCCGGCGGAACCCGAGAAAAAGAAGGCGGCCTGGAGGGAGGCCCTGGCCGAGAGCGTCCGCCTCCTCTACGTCTCACTCACCCGGGCAAAGCACGGATGTTACGTCGCCTGGGGACCTTTCAAGGACGCCGCCGCCTCTTCCCTCTCCTACATCCTCCATCCCGCTGAAACGGCCGGGACCGACGCCGTCGAGAAAGCGGAAAGGTGTTTCGAGAATCTCTCCGATGACGGCATCATGCGCGACCTGGAAGACCTCGTCAGGCGGTCGGACGGCACGATCACCCTGTCCGATATGCCCGAGGGCGACGCCGCCGACTATATCCGTCCCGCCGTGGGCCCGCCGGAACTTTCTTTCCGGCCCTTTTCCGGTGGAATCCGGAAAGACTGGGGGGTCGCAAGCTTCTCGCGCCTCGTCGCCGAACAGGGCACGGCAACGAAGGTCGCGCCGGAGGAACCGGACCATGACGCCGCTTTTCCCGAAGGAGGCGAGCCTCTCGACGAGGAGCCTTCCGGGATATTCGCCTTTCCCCGGGGGGCGCGGGCGGGGACGTTCCTGCACAGCCTCTTCGAGGACCTGAGCTTCACCGCCGGGAAAAAAGACGTCGAATGCCTCGTCCTGGCGAAGCTCCGGGGATTCGGTTACGACCCGGGATGGAAAGAGACGCTCTGCGACATGGTCGACAGGGTCCTCGACGCACCGCTTTCCACTGAAGGAGAGTGCCTGCACCTTCGGGGCGTGACGGACGGGATGCGCCTCAACGAACTCGAGTTCTACTTCCCATTGAGGCCGCTTTCACCGGAAAAGCTCAAAGACCTCTTTGCCCGCCCCGGGAAAATAAACTTGCCGCCGGAATTCCCGGAACGCATCGGGTCGCTCCGCTTCCAGCCCTGCCGCGGGTTCATGAAGGGGTACATGGACCTTGTTTTCCGCTGGAACGGGCGTTTCTATCTCGTCGACTGGAAATCGAACCGGCTGGGAGGACGGGTCGCGGACTACGGCGGCGAGGCCCTCGACCGCGCCATGACCGACCACTTCTACGTCCTGCAGTACCACCTGTACACCCTGGCCCTACATCGTTACCTCACCCTGCGGGTACCGGACTACGACTACGGAAGGCACTTCGGCGGGGTTTTCTACATCTTCTTAAGGGGCGTGAGTGCGACTGACGGGGAGCACGGAATCTACCGTGCCCGCCCGGAAAAAGAATTCGTCGAGGCTATGGAGGATGCGCTGCTCGATGTTTAACGTTGACCTTGTTCGGACCCCCTGAACCATCGGCACGGCGGACTATTATCTTATGATCGAAAAACTTTACGAAACGGGCCTTCTTTCTCCCCTCGACGTCCGCTTCGCCCGGTTCCTGGCAGGGATATCCGGGGACGGCTCCCACGAATTTTCTCTTGCCGCCGCCCTGGTAAGCCGGTACCGAAGCGACGGCCACGTCTGCATCGACCTTTCCGGCCTTGCGGGCAAGGCGCTTCCCGGCGGGGAATCCGTCGGCCCCCTGCCGGAACTCTCAGGCTGGATAGAGGCGCTCAGGAAGAGCCCGGCCGTCGGCAAACCCGGTGATTTCAGGCCGCTCATCCTCGACGGAACAAGGCTGTACATGTACCGCTACAGGGACTACGAGGAAAAGCTCGCCGC
>DIEZ01000088.1 GCA_002418885.1 Syntrophaceae bacterium UBA5761 | reverse complement strand
GGTGCGGGCCCAAAAAGCCTTGAACGATGATAAAAACATTGAGGAATACGAGCGGCTTGTGCGCGATGGCTACCGAAAACTTCGTGACACGTGGGAAAGACTTATTGAGGAGGGGCTCTTTGGCGAGGTCGTACGCCGCTTCAGGAACAGCATAGAAACAAAACGGTTAAAATGCGCATATGTTGATGATCAAGATTTTCAAGAGGTGTGGGAGGGTATGACGAGATGTTCGAATTACACTCACGATGCACCGATAGATGCGCCTCCTCCCGTGCCGGAACCCGATGATTTCATCGCAGATGTCGCGCGATTGAAAGCAAGTCATGATCGCATCGTAAAGCGGAAGAAACTGATAGAAGAGCAGCGTGTTGCTTTAGTGCCACAAGCGAAGTAGCCGATGTGCCGGGAATTAGTAATTTTAATGCATCTCAGCCGACAGGAATCTCTATGGGCACGCCTACCTTGGCCGCAACCGGAACGTAGATATTTTCTGTCAGTTCGGGAGTTCGGATGGAGACGACCAGGGCATAGCGGCACCGTTTATCCCACTTGTTCAGATTTGTCCGCTCCCGCCACCAGCCCACTGCCGGGTAAACGGCGATCATATTTGAAGTAGCCAAGTTGACGGCCCGGCCTTCCCAAATATCGGAGTGAACAGACCCAACATTTCTTGCATCCCCGATGACCCAATTTTCACCCGCCCCCTCAGTGCCAGGATGTTCGCCATCCTCCCGTGCCTGCTTGTTGATGCGCTGCACGAACTCGTCCTCGTCTTCACCCGTACCGTTGACGTCGAAGCGCAGGGCATGGGACGCATACCGGTACCGATACTCCCAACCGATTTCACCGGGTGCCGGCTCGATGAAATAGGAAAGGGTCACACGCATGGTCACCGGTATTTCACCCAGCCCGGCGAGAACGTCGGTCGGCCAAGGAAGGTTGTAAAGATGCATATCGTGCGTCACGTACCGCGTTTCCGTTTTCTTTTTGCCATTGGCATCTCTTTTTTCTACAACCCGCTTCTCGAAGGGCTGTATCGTCGCCTGCGAAATCAGCGTCAATGAGTTCGCCGCGCAGTACAAGGCGCGTCCCAGGTTTGGCGTTCCGTAGCCGAAGATCCGAAGAAACTGCGCATGAGCCCCCTTGTTATCGCCGCGGAGGAATTGCCCCTTCATGGCGTCAGTCCATTCCGCCGAATGCACAATGAGAGCCCGGATGGTTTCGGGCCACGCGTCCGGGTATTGCACCTGAATCTGGGCGGCCATCCAGGCCGCCTGTGCCGCAGCGGCGCTGGTGGCGTAAAATGGGGCGAACTGCGCCGTCTGTGGGTCATGGTTGGTGGAGAGCAGCTTCAGATCTTCGATATCGTAAATGGAGTCATTGGGGCCACGAGCGACGTTTCCTCCTTCAAAAACAACCTCGGGCTTGATGGGCCATTTCCGGGCCGGCCAGTCGTACGACGTTGTACTGTATGGTGAAAGTCCGCCGTGAGGGGCGATAGGACTGTATCCGGAGAGCGTCGGGTCCGTGATTCGCGTCTTTTGCGTGAACGCGCCGACGGTCAATGCATTCCAGGACTGGCCCGGGTCATGGATTTCGTTGGTCAGGTTGTCTGCCGGGTAGTTTCGCCAACTGTCAGGATTTTCGACATTGCCCGCGCTCACGACGATGAGCCGGGAGGTATCGTCTCCATACCCGGATGCCAATTCATCCAACATGCCCGACCAGGAAGACGGACGCCCTCGGCCCCGGTCGTCCGTTGCGGTCGTCGCGAGGCATACGATGCGCTTGCGATCCGGCGCCTGAATCTCGGCACGGCTGACTCCTTGGGCCGTGACCCACCCCCAGAGCCGTTTGGGATTTTCTTCTGGCAGTGGAGGGAGAATCTTGGCCGACTCCAGGCGATGGACCACGCTTACCGGGCCAGTCACGTTGAGAAGGTCCAGTATGTCTCCATAGGCTGCCGTTCCCGCCATCAGCGTTCCATGTCCACCATGGTCATGGCTGCCCCATTCAGGGCGCACCGTGTGGAGGTCGTCGTCAGCCAGGACCGGCCGAAGGAGAGGATGGCCGTTGTTCACGCCGGTATCGAGGATGCAGACGGCCACACCCGCATCGTTATGGTAGGTCGTTCGCTCAAGCAAGGCCCGGACAAGCCTCGACTGATCCCGATTTTCCTGCTCGATGTAAAAGGTGGCCACCTCCTTGGCCAGCCGGAATTCAGCAATATCGTCGGAGACCTCGATCAATCGTGCCAGTTGGTCTCGATTCGCCAGAACGAGCCTCACCGATCGTTCCGGAAATATCAGGATGCCTTCCTTTGACTCCATTTGCAGGGCTTCCCGCGATGCTTCAAAACGGGCAATGGCATCCTCCCGGTCGGTGCTTAACCATACTTCGATCCACTGAGGGGTCGCGTCCGGTATCAGAGGACGCTCGTCGGGATGCCAGAAAGATTCCAGGACCGCAAGGCGAATGTCTGAGATGCTGTTGATCAGGGGGGCGTTTTTCGGATTGTTGCTTCGTTTATCGATTTCGGTTGCGTAGGCGTTGATCTTTCTATAGAAATGCTCTCGTTTACCGTACGGCACATACACCGTGGCAAAGGTTTGTTCCGCCTCGCCCTCGCCTTCCCTGCGGATGTTCTGCAAACGGATTCCCGAGCGGATGGCCTCAAGGCTTTTGATCGCCAGCTCGCAGCCAGCCTCTCCCACGAATTCGATATAGACCCCATCGCGGTCCGTGTGGAAGACGGCTCGCCTATTGTCGCTCGCGGCCCAAGTCTCGGCAAGGCGGCGCTTCAGATACTCGCTGTGTTCGAAGCGGTTACGGGCCGGAATTCGGGGGGACGAACCGCCGCTCCTGGGATTGGTGAATCCCTGCGAGCGCGGTGGGTCTGTCAGAAAGATGTGCCGGTACCGCTCACCGGCCATGTTTCCTTATCCTTTCCGTTTCGTGTGTGCGCTTTGCCGTTCTTGCAACATCTGCCTCAACAAGGAATCGCTGACCGTCTGTTGATCCTTCAGGATGATTTCCTTAACAGCATCTCGACACGCTTGGTCGATTTCGGAGTGACTGAGTCCCTTGCTATCCTCAAGCACATCCTTCCAGACAAACTTTCGGGGCAGGAACATTCCCAGGACGTTCTGCATCAGGCGTTTGCGCTCTTCGGGTTCTGGTAGTGTATAGTACAACACGTCGTCGAAGCGTCGAAACAGGGCTCGGTCGAGAAGCTTTGGGCTATTCGTGGCGGCAATGATCATGTTGTCGGAGGTGTCTAGCTCGATGAACTGCAGGAAGGCGTTCAGCACGCGACGCATTTCACCCACGTCGTTATCCAGCGATCTCTCGCCCCCGATCGCGTCGAATTCATCGAATAAATAAACACCCGACTCCTGTTGGATCAGGTCAAAGATCTGCCGCAATTTGGCGCCGGTTTCTCCCATAAACTTGGTGACTAGGCGATCAACCTGGATGGTATGCAAGGGCAGGCGCAACTCATGGGCCAGAATTCTGGCGGTCATCGTCTTGCCGGTGCCCGGTGGCCCGATGAGGAGGACCTTTCGGCGATGGGTTAGCCCATAATTCTTAAGCTTGTGAAGCTGTCGGAATTCGTGGATGATCCGCTCAATTCGTTGTTCCAAGAAAGCGGGCATGACCAGAGTGGCCTTGGATAGTTCCGGTTCCTCCGATAGCACGAGCCCCTTGATATCCACGGGGAACTTCAGCACGACGGGGCCCTTCTTCTTCCGGGCTTTGTCCACGATATCTCGGATCTCATGGGCCAGTGCACCATGACCCTGGCCAGCCTCGTGCGCAGCCACCTGAAGTGCCATTGTGAAAAACCGCTCGGCATCGTCGCTAAAATGTGAGCGAATAAGTGATTTTATTTGTTCTGCTGTGGCCATGGCGTTACCTTACGCTTAACGAATCGAAACGGTTCGGGATCGTGACCATTGACGTTCATTATCCCGGGTTATATCTTGACTATCCTGTTGAGCAAATACTGTAACAAATTAATAATCCCGATCGCAAGTGTTTAGGATAAAATATTTTTTTATGACCGGACTATACCCAGATGGTCCCTGCGCGTCAAGAAAAATGCTGTAGCAGTTTTACAGTGAGATCGAACGAAAGGGCACCGTGCCCTTATCAGGATGTCTGTTCCATAAAAAAGCTGTCAAACCTTCGCATGTTTCAATCGGCATTCAATGAACCGCCATGATTATGCCGTCTGCCGCTTTGTATTGGAAGTCTTGTAGGAGTGGATAACCGGGCCGATTCATGACGTCAGGAAGGGGTGGATCAGGTGCCCCGCAGTTTCCCTGACGGCATGTTATGTATAATATTTAGCGGATCCGGCCCTTGATCCTTGGGATTACAGTTTGAAGACGCGCCGGGCGTTTTCGCGCAGGAAAAGGGACTGCGTTTCCCCGTCCAGACCGAGGGCGTCGAGATCGGCCAGGCATTTCCCGGGCGTGACCATGGGGTAGTTCGTCCCGAAGAGGACCTTCTTCTTCCCGTTTGCCTTCATGTAGGCCACGAGTTCCGGCGGGAACCGCTTCGCCGTATAGGCCGAGGTGTCGATGTAGACGTTAGGGTGCTTCGTCGCCACGGCGATCATCTCCGTCGTCCAGGGATAGCCGACGTGCCCGCACACGAAGGTGAGTTCCGGGAACTCGATCGCCGCCACGTCGATGTAGGGGATCGGCCGTCCCGGCTCGGAGGGACAGAGCGGCCCCGTGTGCCCGACCTGGAGGCAAACGGGAATGCCCAGTTCGACGCACTCGGCGAAGAGCGGATAATAGCGCCGGTCCGTGACGGGGAGGTCCCACAGCCACTGAACGATGCGCAACGCCCGGAACCCGAGGTCGCGGACGCAGCGCCTCAGCTCCCGCACGGCGGCCATGGGCCGGTACAGATCGACGGCGGCGACGCC
>DIEZ01000078.1 GCA_002418885.1 Syntrophaceae bacterium UBA5761 | reverse complement strand
ATACGAAGGGATTGCGACTTCTTCTCCTCCTCTCGTTTTTAGGTTTGATGTACAATATAGACTGAATCGACCTGACATACGAAGGGATTGCGACTGAGCATCCGAATGAATATGATGCCTGGATTTTTGTGGACTGAATCGACCTGACATACGAAGGGATTGCGACTCTTGCTTTTTCATCTTCTTTCTCCTCTCTCTTTTTGAGACTGAATCGACCTGACATACGAAGGGATTGCGACGCAACGACCTCTCCCTTCTCGTCGTAGTCAAAATAGTACGCGACTGAATCGACCTGACATACGAAGGGATTGCGACGTATAGCCCCCTCGGGCAGAATAAATCTGCCCATAAGAGGACTGAATCGACCTGAAACACGGAGGGATTGGCCGGTTTACCCCCAGGGGGCTGAGGGAAGATTGCATCAATTTTTTCGGCTTCCGTGAGAATGGCGGCAGGGAACCGACTGAAAGAATAGACGTAGTAATTGCAAGGTGTTACGATTATTCAAGTCGCCGGAGGCGAAACAAGTATTGACAAGACCGCTTCGATTGGCATACGGAACAGTTGCTGCGGATTCTTGCATATTCATGACGAAGGCAAAGAGAAAGAAGGTTTTTCAGGAAAGGGGGAAAAGAATGGGCAGAGCGGGAAAGATGGTCGTTGTGTTGGCGGTCTTGGCGTTTCTTGCCGGTTGCGGCCCGAGTTTGAGGCTCACGCCGATCCCAAAAGAGGGAGAAATGCAATACGTCGAGACGAGAGAGATCGTCAAGAGCCCCGACAAAGGGACGGTATGTTTTCTCTTCGATACCTTTGCGGGGAATTTAGCGGGATGGTACGTCTATGACAACGGGAAGGTAGTGGGTGCAAGTTACGAGAACGCCTATCAATGTATACTCACCTCCCCCGGGCTGCATACATTTTGGGGTGACTGCGACAAGCATAATTATGCCACGTTCAACGTAGACGCCGGGAAGATCCACTACGTGATCGGAAAAGAGGTGCGCGAGAATAACGCCGTCGTAGTCAACGTGAACGGTGCGAACCTTTACCAGGTTTCCGAAGAAGTGGCCATCCCCATCATGGCAAAACAGAAACAATGCGTTTTTAAGGGGAGAAAATAAGAAAAACCCGTTGGGGCGGTTCGATAACCGCCCCAACAACACGCGGGCCTACCCGCAACTGCATGAGCCACAGCCGATGGAGGCCAGGTTGGCCGTGACGTAGTAACCAGACCCCGTCGGCGTCTCGATGAAATCGACCTTTATCGGTTTCACCTCTTCCAGAAGTTCCCTGTTGATCATGAAGGTGAAACCTTTTTCCTTGAATACCTCGTCGCCTTCCTGGAGCTCGTCCAGAGCCAGCCCCATGACGGGCCCGGATCAGCCACCCTCGCTGAGGAAGAGGCGGATGGAAGGTAAGACTTCCCTGTCCTTGAAGTACTCCTGGAGCATCTCACTCGCTTTGTCCGTCAGTTCAAACATGCTGCCCTCCTTTTGAGACCTTTGAACAACGACCCGGATTTGTCATGACGGACCTTTGACGGTCCGCGGGTACTCCGACGACATGGCTGCCCGCCCTCTCCTGAGGGCATAGCACGACTTTCGCTGGTATGACAAAGGGGCAAAATTCTTCATAGGTTCTCTCTTTTATTTCGCCATAGGATAAACACTGTCGGTGTGATTGTCAATGGTACGGGCGGTTCGTTGTACGGGGGTTCGTGTAGGGGCGGTTCGAGAACCGCCCGATGGTTCGCGAATCGCCCCTACAGATGTTCAGGCCATGCGTTCGATTTCTCTCAGGCGTTCCTCGAGACGCTTTGGGGAGACAGGAAAGGCGGTCTTAATCCGCTGGGCGAAGACGGAAAGGCGGAACTCCTCCACCATCCACCGGAAGTCCTCGACGGCCCGGAGCTTCTCGTTTGACGAAGAGGGCGTAAGCTCCTTCCGGAGTTTCTCCAGGGCATCCGAGAAAACCTTTACCCTTGCCGCCTTTTCCCTGTCCTTCTCGAGGTGAAGAAGGCCGCTCTGCGCCCTCACGGTGATGGCATCTAAGTAAGCCGGGAGGCGGCGGAGCCGGTCGCTCTCGTACCTGATCACAAAGTCCCCAGGGACGAGTCGGTCGAGCTCTCCCTTCAACAAGGCCAGGAAGGCGAGGGCCGCGCCGTTTGCCCGATTCGCCCGTTCCATCTCATGCAGAGCCGTCCGCGTCGCCCGGTATGCCTGGAGGACAGGTTTTATCTCCTGCACGATCTGCTGCCCCCTCGCAAGGATGTCGGCCTTGGCCTTTTCCGCCCGGCTGAGGAAGTCGTGCTCGCTTCTCACGGAGGCGTCGAAGAAGTCGTACATGGTCCTCCTGTAGAGGGCCTCCTCGAGCTCCCCTTCACCGCCGAAATAGACCGCCGCGGGCTTCATCTCCTTCGGGATCGAGAGGTGTCGCCTGAGGGCCTTGAGCTCCTTGGCGAACTGGAGGGTGAAAAGGGCTATGACCCCCTCCCGGTGGGCTGCCTGCGCCTCCCTGAGCGACCTGAACAGCCGGAGGTTGATACCTTCTCTCCCCGCCTCGAGGGCCGGGAAGGCAACCCCCTCAGAACCTTCCTTGCCGAGGGTGACGACCTCCGGGAGGTAGCCGTGCTCCCAGCGGGTGAGGTTTGTCTTCTCCCATTCGGACCGGGCCTTCTCGAAGGCGTTTGTCTCGATCTCCTCGCCGATGTCTTCCTTGAAGACATGGATGTCCCTTCCCGCAACGAGCTCTTTCCCTTTGTTGTCGACTACGGCGAAACGCATCTTGAGGTGGTCGGGCAGGGCGTCGGGGTTCCATGCCGACGCGGGGATATCGACCCCGAAGCGCCTGTGCAGGAAGTCCCCCAACGTGGATAGAAGCGGCCCTTCGCCCTGCGGCATCTCCCGGAGGACCGTCTCCACCGTGGCGGCGAGGGGAAGGAGCTTTTTGCGGTAGGCCTTCGGCAGGCCTTTCAGGAGCAGCGTTACCTTTTCCCGCAGGAGGCCGGGGACGAGCCAGTCGGCGGACCGGGCCGGCACGAGGGGAACTAGGCTCCGGGGGACCTGCAGGGTCACGCCGTCGTCGGGGGCCGAGGGCTCGAAGCGGTACTTCAGCCGGAACTTCAACTTCCCGAGACGCACCGCGTCGGGATAGCGGCCGAGGTCGTCATCGCCGGGGCTGTAGCGCATCAGGTCTTCTTCCTTCATCCGGAGGAAATCGTCGGAACCCTTTTCCTTGATGATTTTCGCGAGGGTACGGACGTCGTAGACACCCGCGAGGCGCCGTTCGTAGAAGTCCGCAATCGTCTCCTCGTCGGCGAGGAGGTCGCGGCGGCGGAACTTGTCCTCCAAGGCAGATACCTTTGCGATTATATCCAGGTTGTGGCGCAGGAACGGCAGAGGCCTCTCCACGTCCCCTTCGACGAGGGCATGGCGGATGAAGATGGAAGACGCCTCGGCGGGGTCGATGGGGCCGTACGAGACGGTCCGGCCGGTGACGACGGGAAGGCCGTAGAGAGTAACCTGTTCGAGGGCGACCACCTCGCCGCGCTTGCGCTCCCAGTGCGGCTCCGAATAGGTCCTGCGGCAGAGGTCACCGGCAAGGGCCTCTATCCACTCGCTCTCGATATGGGCTGCCGTCCGCGCGAAGAGCCTCGTCGTTTCAACCATCTCGGCCGCCACGATCCAATCGCTCCCCCTGTTGAAGAGCCCGGAACCGGGGAAGAGCATCACCTCACGGCCCCGCGCCGCCGCGTAGAGGTTCTTCTCCTTCTTCCTAGCGATGTGGGACAGGTATCCGCTCAGGATAGCGCGGTGGATACCGTCGTAGAGGGCGCGGTAGTCGGAGGCCCTTTTCCCCGCTTTTTGTTTCAATAGTCCGATTTCACCGAGGATTTCCCTGATCTGCCCGTGCAGGTCGACCCACTCCCGCATCCGCCGGTAGGAGAGAAAATGCTCGCGGCAGAACTTTCGCATCCTGCCCTGAGTCTTGAAGGAGCTCCATGTCTCGTGGTAGAGGTCCCAGAGGTTTAGCAGGGTCATGAAATCCGACGCCGGGTGATTGAACGCACCGTGGGCGCGGCGTGCCTCTTCCAGCCTGTCTGCGGGCCATTCCCGGGGATCCTGGATGCTCAGGGCCGAGGCGATGACGGCAACCTCTTCCAGGCAGTTTTCGTCGGCGGCTTCCAGGAGCATCCTCGATATACGGGGGTCTATGGGCATCCGCGCCATCAGGCGCCCCCGCTCGGTCAGCTCGAACCCCTGCCCTCTTTCCTTATGTTTGATGGCTCCCAGTTCCTTCAGTATCTCGAAACCGTCGCGGATGCTCTTACCATCAGGTGGGTCGATGAAGGGGAAGTCGGAGGGGTCGCCGATGTTAAGGGCGAGCATCCTCAGGATGACCTCCGCCAGGTTGGAGCGCAGGATTTCAGGGGGTGTGTAGAGTGCTCGCCCTTCGTAGTCTTCTTCGGAGAACAGGCGGATGCAGACACCGTTCTGCACGCGGCCGCACCGGCCCTTACGCTGGTCCGCACTGCTCCGGGAGACGGGCGCGACGGGGAGGTTGAGGGTACGGGTGCGCGGGTTGTAACGGGAGATGCGCGCAAGACCGGTGTCGATGACGTAGCGGATGCCGGGTATGGTGACCGACGTCTCGGCGACATTCGTGGCAACGATTACCTTCCGCCGCCGGGCGGGCTGGAAGACGCGCCGCTGCTCTTCCCAGGTGAGCCGCGAGAAAAGGGGCAGGACGACGTCGTCCCCGTCTCCCTTCGCCTGCAGGAGGTCGCAAGCCTCGCGGATGTCCGCCTCCGTGGGCATGAAGATGAGGACGTCACCCGCTTCGTCGTTCTTCAGTTCGACGGCAACCTCAACTGCTGCATCTACGTAAGTCCAGTCCCCGCCTTCTTCGAGGTCGGGGTCGACGGGCGCGTAGCGGACTTCAACGGGATACAGACGCCCCGAGACCTCGATGACGGGGGCGTTGTCGAAGGCATGGGAGAACTTTTCCGTGTCGATCGTAGCGGAGGTGATCACCACCTTGAGGTCCCGACGCTTCTTAAGCAGGTTTCTCAGTATGCCGAGGATGAAGTCGATGTTGAGGCTGCGTTCATGGGCCTCGTCAACGATGATTGTGTCGTATCTCCTCAGGAGTGGGTCGGACTGGATTTCCGCAAGGAGGATGCCGTCGGTCATGACCTTTACGCAAACGCCGGGCCCCGTCCGTTCATCGAACCTGATCTTGTACCCTACCGACCCGCCCAGGGGCTCTCCCAGCTCCTCGGCGAGCCGGCGTGCCGCGGCGACGGCGGCGATTCTTCTCGGTTGGGTGTGGCCGATGATCCCCCTGCCACCCCGTCCCGCCTCAAGGCACATCTTCGGGATCTGGGTGGTCTTTCCCGACCCCGTCTCACCGGTGACGACGATGGCGGGATGTTGACGGATAGCCGCGACTATCTCTTCTCTTTTTGAGGTGATCGGCAGGACTTCGGGATAGGTGATTCGGGGTATGCAGCCCCTGCGGCGCCGGTGTAGGTCTCTCAAAAAAAGCCTCTAACCATAGATTTTGAGAGATTTTATGGGATACGGCTGTCGGTGTCAAGGCGAACGCCGGGTCCAACCGCAACCGGTAGTCAAAGAGCGATGGGAGAGCAGGGGGTTTCGTCGCCGAAGCGGCGGCGCAGAATCCGGCTTGAACCCGCCAAGATTCATGAAGTTTTTCAGATTTGGCTTGATTTAGTTGAGGGAATTGTCTACGTTTCTCAACGATTGCTTTGCAAAAACACACTCGGGAGTAACTGATTCCCCCTCAGTGGAGAGAAGTTTTTATGTCGTTGTCACTTGGCCGGTTTTTTGGGAAAGTCGGCCGTGAGACCATCCGGCGCGTTAATCACCTTCTCGACCTCTGCGCCTTCGCTTACCGGATCGTCGGCCTTCTTGTCAGAAGACCGCCTGCGGGCAGACGGTACTTAAACCGGATTATCGTCGAGCAGATATACTTTACAGCCGTCCAGGCCCTCTACGTGGTGGTCCCCGTCGCGCTGATCATCGGCACGATGGTCATCATCCAGCTCGCCCAGGTTTCGAGTGAGTACGACCTCGGCAAGGTCACTGTCATCCTCGTCGTGAGGGAGTTCGGTCCGCTGATCACCGCCCTCGTGGTCATCCTTCGGTCGGCCACGGCAGTGACAATCGAAACCGGCTACATGAAGGTTCTGAACGAGATGGAGTCAATCGAAATGGCCGGGATCGACCCGGTTCATATCATCTGCCCGCCGCGTCTCATAGGCATAACGTCTGCGATCCTCTGTCTCTTCGTCGTCTTCGACCTGGCGGCCATTCTCGGCGGCTATGCCGTCGTCTGGTTGATGACCGACGTCCCTCTGGGCGACTTCATGGACCAAATAGCGAAGGCGATGACCGAGGCCGACCTGGTCGTCGGCATCGCAAAAGGAATCTTCTTCGGCATCGCCATCACCGTCGCGACCATGTACAGAGGTTTTTCGGTCCAACGGTCGGTTACCGACATCCCCGTGGCGACGTCACGGGCGGCTGTTGACTGCCTGTTCTACTGTCTGGTGATAAACATTTTCGTTTCCGCCGTATTCTACATGTAACGAAGAGGCACGGTGAAACTCATCGAATTGACTGATTATTCGTTAAACCCCTTCGGGAACGGAAGAGGAATTTACCGATTCGACTTCTCTTTGTCCGAAGGAGATGTATGTTACATCAATGCGGGTGACGACGATGGGCAACTTTTTCTGAGGGCCCTCGCGACGCTCGAGGCACCGCTGCAGGGCGTCTACCGGTACAGAGGTGAGGCCCTGGATTTTTCCGATTATCGACACCTCTTGCCCATCAAGAGGAAGATCGGGTACATATCGCCCGATTTGGCGTTGATCAGCAACAGGACGCTCCTGGACAACCTGCTCCTCTTGAAAACGTACTTCGAAGACACGCTGTCAGAGGAGCTTCCCGATGATATGGCCGAACTCTGCCGACACTTTCAACTGATGAATAAATTACATCTGCGACCGGCGCAGGTCTCCCCGGGTGACAGGCGGATCGCCGGCATCATCCGCGAACTGGGGAAAAAACCAGAGGTCCTCTTGGTGGAACGACCCCGGGATTTCATGGGATTCCGGATATTCGAGCTTTTCAAGAAGATCCTGACCAACATTATTCACGGTGGGACACCGGTCGCATTCCAGTCGGCTGATGAAGAGTTCATACGCGACGTCGCCAACAGGGTGGTCCGGATCGCGGATGGAAAACTGGAGTCATTCCCTTTTTCACCGGGGACTTTCAACGACAAAACTCCCGTTATGAAATGACGATGGGTGGTATATGGAACTAAGCTTCAGAAGACAGGAAAAGATCGTAGGCGTCTTTATGTTCGCCATCGTAATACTTATGCTCGTCTCCGTGGTCATCATCGGGCGCGGCAAAGACTGGTTCAAGACTTACGTGACTTACTACACGTTCTTCAAGGAGTCTTACAACCTGAAGGAGGGCGCCCCGGTCAAGATGTCGAAGGCCGACATCGGCAAGGTAGAAAAGATCACACTTTACGAGGATAGGGTTCGGGTAAAACTCTTGATCCTGGAGGAATACGCCCCTCGCATCAGGAAAAATTCCATCGCCATGGTGGAGAGCCCTACGTTCATCGGGTCCGAGTACGTCTCCATAAAAGCCGGCTCACCCGAGGCGCCGCATCTGGAGGAGGGCGCTGAGATCCCGTCTCAGGCCAAGAAGTCCATAGACGACATCCTCGCTGAATTCAAGATCGAGGAAACGGCGAAGAAGGTGGTGGCGGCCGCACAGGACCTCTCCGCCTTGGCCTCCAAGCTGAGTGACCCCGAAGGTCCGCTTTTCATCGCCTTGAACAACATCAACAACATCCTCTCGCACGTCGAAGGCGTAACCCGTGACATAAACGAAGGTAAGGGTAACGTAGGTGAACTCCTGAAGACCAGGACGTTGCTCGAAAAGGTCTACGCGGAACTCGACAGGGTCGACAAAATACTGGCAAACATCGAGAACGGAAGCCAGGATGTTCCGCAGATAACGACGTCCGTCAAACGGGGCGTCAGTGAGATCCGCCAGGGAGTGAAGAGGATCGACAGTGTCGTCCAGGCCGTCCAGCAGAATCCCTTCATAAAGCCCAGTCTGCCCCCGGAACCAAAGGGCGAGGCGACGGACGCCGGCCTGAGAAAGTGAGCCGCCGATGAGAAGCATCTCCTTTATCTTCATGACGATTTTTGGCGCAGCCGTCGCCGTGACGGCGTGCGGCGGCGGTAAACCGGTAAAAGTTACGCCTCCCCATCTCGAGGCGGGCACCGAACAGATAATCGAGGGAAGCACCTCTTACAAAAAAGGCTGCTATAAACAGGCCTTCGAACACTTCTTCAGGTCTCATGAGCTCTACACCGCCTCCAACCAGATGGAAGGTGTGGCCATGAGTCTCAATAACCTCGGCACTGTATACCGGGCTACAGGGGACCCGGAAAGCGCTTTGGCGTGCTTCGACAAAACCATCGAGATCTACCGGGACCTCGGAAGCGAGGCTGGGGAGATGCAGGCACTCTGCAACAAGGCGGCGGTTTTGGTCGACCTGGGCTGGCTCGACCAGGCAGAGGCGATACTCGACGATGTCGCGAAGAGACCGGGCGGATCTTCCTTCCTCCCCTTGTTGAACAACAGGGGGGTTCTCCTGACTAAAAAGAAAGCCTATGCCGACGCCGAAAAAGTGTTGACAGAGGCCCTGAAGGCGGCGGGACCGGATAGTTCGTCCCTCGCGACGGTCAATTCCGCCTTGGGCAACCTCATGATCGAAACAAAGCGTTACAAGGACGCGGTGGCATTCTTCGAGGCGGCGCTCAGGGCCGACCGCGAAGAGGGTTTCTACCGGGGAATGGCCGACAACCTGAGGGGTATCGGCCGGGCCTATTTAGAAATTGGAGAACGAGCAAAAGCGGTCAAGTACTGGGAGCAGAGTGCCAAAATCTATGCCGTTCTCGGTCTGGGCACGGAGGCAGGAAGAACCATGGCGGACATCAAGGCGGCGGTTCCGGGTACCGGTATCGATATCCGCATCACAGAGCTCTTCGTCAAACGTTGGCTTGAAGGCAAACTCTACGAGAAACCTTGCGAAGATTAGGCGGTTTTAATCTCCGGCGCTACGGGTACCTGGTGATTCGTGCGCCGATGTGCGACGTCTTCCACAGGCAATCTTCGAGCAGCACCTTCCTCACGACTCCGCCTTTCTTCTTCGTTCCCTTTGCGTGGATGAGGTACACCTTATCGCTCCGTCCGCCGTCTCCATTCTCCACTTTTACTATCCCGATGTGACCCACAAACTCATGTCGGGTTCTCTTTTTCGGGTTTTTGATGAAAAAAACGAAATCTCCGCTCCTGAGTCGGCCGGTTCTGCGACGGAGTTCTTCCGTCGAGAGTATCTCGACAGGCCCTTTACCCCGCGTACCATTGATCGTCTTCGTTATACCCACCGAAGCGGTGACCTCCTCTCCCCATTTCCCGCTGTCTATCATGTCTTCGCCGTACTCAAACCGGTCTTCGTAATTCATCACAACGCCCCCTTCCATAACTCCCTTCGTGCGGAAACGTTTGTCCAACGCCACCTTAACGGCATCTGCAGGCGTATCGGCAAGGGCAAGCTCCAGCGACCGGAAGACGTGGTACATACAGTCCACCCGCTCGTCGGAAACCACCACCCGCCTTGACACGTATTCTCCCTGCGGGTCTCGGTCGTAAGGCGTGCCGACGAATTGCTCCGCCCAGAAGGCGATCCTCTCTCCGGCGTCTCGATCCCGGACGATTGATTGGAGACGTGCCACCTCATTGTCGGTAAAGGCATGAATCAGAGATGGTATGAGGGAAAAGAGACTAAAAATGATAAAGAATAATGCCGCTGACGGCGCGCAGCGCACGCCCGCTCTTGATAACAAACGATGGCGCTCTCGTAAAAAGCTCAAAAAGGTCATACCAGACTTAATTAATGTCCCCTACGGGGATGGTGGAAATCCCTCGCCTTTAGGCGAAGTGAAGTTTTGGCGAAGTCCCAAAGGGACAAGCCAATAAAAACCGCTCCACCAAGCGGTCGCGTATAAGTCGAATTCATTCGACGCGACCGCTGAACCCTTCGGCTTATAGCCGAAGGTGATTCAGTTTATATGAAAATATTCACAACT
>DIEZ01000035.1:6475-6610 GCA_002418885.1 Syntrophaceae bacterium UBA5761 | reverse complement strand
GCCGGCGCCTGCGGAGGAGGAGAAGACGGAGTTCGACGCGGTCCTGACGGGGTTCGGCGACCAGAAGATACAAGTTATCAAGGTCGTAAGGGCCATCACGGGTCTCGGGTTGAAGGAAGCCAAGGACCTTGTTGA
>DIEZ01000035.1:0-6443 GCA_002418885.1 Syntrophaceae bacterium UBA5761 | reverse complement strand
AAGAAAATTGAAGAAGTGGGCGGTACAGTCGAGATCAAATAGGTTGAGCCGGTCGGCGGCCTTTGCCGAGCAAAAGGTGGCCTGCCGATTTTTGAGGACGACCGGTGAAAGACTATCGGAGTCAGGAGCCAGAATCTAAGGAATTTGCTTTGTTCTGCCTCCTGACTTCACTACTTTTATCGGCCGGATAGAGGTGGAAAAGGAAACAACAGAACAGGCAGGTTGCATCATGAGGGGTATGCAGGGTGTAACCCCTTGAGGGAAGTTATGGGAGAATTAAGGAAGAATTTCGGGCGTATCAAAAAGATCGTGGACATTCCCAATCTCGTCGAGATTCAGAGGAGGTCTTACGGAAAGTTTTTACAGATCGATGTCGACCCAGGAAAGAGGGGCAACTTCGGTCTCCAGGGCGCTTTCAAGAGCGTCTTCCCGATCAGGGATTTCAGCGGAAAGTGCTCCCTCGAGTTCGTTAGTTACAGGATCGGGGGTGTGAAGTACGACGTATCGGAGTGCGTCCAAAAGGGAACGACCTATGCGGCGCCGCTGAAAATAGTGGTGCGGCTCGTTGTCTTCGACACGGAACGGAGCGGCGAGCAGAAAACCATACGTGACATCAAGGAGCAGGAGATATACTTCGGCGAGATCCCCCTGATGACCGAAAGCGGGACATTCGTCGTCAACGGGACGGAACGGGTGATCGTCAGCCAGCTCCACCGCTCCCCCGGTATCTTTTTCGACCACGACAAGGGAAAGACCCACGCCAGCGGCCGCCTCCTATACTCCGCGCGGATCATACCGATCCGCGGTTCTTGGCTGGACCTCGAGTTCGACACGAAAGACGTCATTTACTGTAGGATAGACCGGAGGAGAAAGATGCCGGTCACCATACTCCTCAAGGCCATGGGGAACACAAGCTCCGACCTGCTCCATTATTTCTACAACGTCGAAAAGGTCTTTCTGGAGGGCAAAGAGGTCGTACTCGCAGTCGACGACGCCCTCGTGGGCGAACGGGCGCCGCGGGACATCCGGGATCCCGAGACGGGCGAGGTGATCGTGAAGAAAGGCCGCAAGATGACGAAGGCCACCGTCAAGCGCCTTCTGGAGGCGAAAAAAGACCGGATCGTTGTGGACGAAGATTACATCCTGGGACGAATCGTTGCCGACGACGTCGGCGACCCCGAGACGGGCGAGGTCTTGCTGAGATGCAACACCGAGCTGACTATGGATAAGGTCGAGCAGATGAGGGTCCGCGGCGTGAAGGAGCTGAATCTCATCTACATAGAAGATGACGGCTCGAACCTGCCCATCCGGGATACGCTGCTCCTGGACAACCTCCAGACGGAGGAAGACGCGGTCATCGAGATATACCGGAGGTTGCGGCCGAGCAACCCCCCGACTCTCGAGACGGCCCGTAGGTTCTTCAGAAGCCTCTTCTTCGACCCGGAAACGTACGACCTTTCCGACGTGGGAAGGGTCAAGATGAACTACAAACTCCGTCTCGACGCACCGAGAGACCTCACGATCCTCCGCAAGGAGGATATCTTGGCCGCCGTCAAGTACCTGATAGACCTGAAAAACGGTGTAGGCGAGTGCAGCGTCGACGACATCGACCACCTGGGCAACAGACGAGTCCGTTCCGTGGGTGAATTGATCGAAAACCAGTACCGGGTCGGGTTGGTGCGTATGGAGCGGGCGGTCAAGGAAAAGATGAACATCCAGGACATCGAGACCATGATGCCCCACGACCTCGTCAACGCCAAGCCGGTTTCCGCGGTGGTGAACGAGTTTTTCGGCAGCAGCCAGCTTTCCCAGTTCATGGACCAGACCAACCCCCTTTCCGAGATAACCCACAAGAGGAGGCTGTCCGCCCTCGGTCCCGGAGGACTGACCCGGGAGCGGGCGGGATTCGAGGTCCGAGACGTCCACAACACCCATTACGGCCGCATCTGCCCAGTTGAAACACCGGAAGGACCGAACATCGGTCTCATCGTTTCTCTGAGCACCTATGCCAGAGTGAACGACTACGGCTTCATCGAGACCCCCTACCGGGTGGTCGAAAACGGGAGGGTGCGCGATGAGATCCGCTACCTGACGGCCATAGAAGAGGAAGACTACATAATCGCCCAGGCCAACGCAACCATGGACGAGACGGGGCTGTTGACGGACGCGCTGGTCTATGCCCGCAAGGGCGGGGAGTTTATCTCCGTCGTGCCGAGCGAGGTGGACCTGATGGACGTTTCGCCTAACCAGTTAGTGAGCGTTGCCGCCGGGTTGATCCCCTTCTTGGAGCACAACGACGCCAACCGGGCCCTGATGGGTTCCAACATGCAGCGCCAGGCCGTTCCTCTCCTACGGCCGGAAGTGCCGATCGTGGGCACGGGGATGGAGGGCGTCGTCGCCCGCGATTCCGGCGCCGTGATAATCGTCCGGAGGTCGGGAGTGGTTGAGAGCGTGGATGCCTCGAGGATCGTCGTCAAATGCGACGAGACGGAGACCGGCGACGGCACCGACATAGGCGTCGATATCTACAACCTGACGAAGTACCGGCGTTCCAACCAGGATACCTGCTTCAACCACAAACCGGTCGTCAACATCGGGGACCGGGTGGAGAAGGGTGACGTGATTGCCGACGGACCGGCCACTCATCAGGGTGAACTGGCCCTCGGGCGGAACGTCATGGTCGCCTTCATGTCCTGGGGCGGTTACAACTACGAAGATTCCATCCTCGTGAGCGAACGGGTAGTCAAGGACGACGTCTACACGTCGGTGCATATCGAAGAATTCGAGACGATGGCCCGGGACACCAAGCTCGGTAAAGAGGAGATCACCCGGGATATCCCCAACGTCGGAGACGAGGCGCTGAAAGACCTCGACGACAGCGGGATTGTCCGTATGGGAGTCGCCGTGAAGCCCGGCGACATCCTCGTCGGCAAGATTACGCCAAAAGGCGAGACGCAGCTTTCCCCGGAGGAAAAGCTTCTCCGGGCGATTTTCGGCGAGAAGGCGGGCGACGTGCGGGACACCTCGCTGCGTGTCCCTCCGGGAGTGGAGGGCATCGTGATCGACGCCAAGATCTTCACCCGCAAGGGTGCCGAAAAAGACAGGCGCTCTCAGGCCATCGAGGAAGAAGAGACGCAGGCCCTGCATAAAGACCGCGACGATGAGGTCAGGATCATCACCGAGAGCGTGAAGAGCAAGATAGCCGACCTCCTGGTGGGGAAGGTCTCCGCCGTCAAGCTGTCCGACCCGAAGAAAAAGAAGATTCTCCTGAAGAAGAACGACGTCATCACCGCGGAGGCGCTCGGCGGCATCCCCTTCAGCAGGTGGCGGGATATCTCCCTCGTGGGAGACGAAGCCGTCGAAGAGAAGGTCAAGACCCTTTTCGACAACCTGGACCGTAAGGTCGACCTCGTCGAGGCGTTCTTCGAGGAGAAGATCGAGCGTCTGAAGGCGGGAGACGATCTCCCTCCGGGGGTCATCAAGCTAGTCAAGGTTTACGTGGCGATCAAGAGGAAACTCTCGGCGGGAGACAAGATGGCCGGGCGCCACGGCAACAAGGGCGTTCTGTCCAGAATCCTCCCCGAGGAAGACATGCCCTTCTTCGCCGACGGGACTCCCGTCGACATCATCCTAAACCCCCTGGGCGTTCCGTCACGCATGAACGTGGGTCAGATCCTGGAGACCCATTTAGGCTGGGCGGCGAAGGGGCTCGGCGAGAAGGTCGGCGCCCTTTACGAGAAAGGACGTGACTTCAAGGCGGTCAAAGGGATGCTAAAGCAGGTGTACGCCTCGCCCGAATTCGCTCGATTCATCGACGGCATGACCGGCGAAGAATTGCGGCGCTTTGTCGAAAGGCTCAGGAACGGCATCCCGATGGCGACGCCGGTCTTCGACGGGGCGGAGGAGAACGAGATCGGCGAGATGCTGACTCAGGCAGGACTACCGACGACGGGCCGCGTGCGGCTTTACGACGGCAGGACGGGTGAGCCCTTCGACCGGGAGGTAACCGTGGGGATGATCTACATGCTGAAACTCCACCACCTGGTAGACAACAAGATCCATGCCCGCTCCATCGGGCCCTATTCGCTCGTTACACAGCAGCCCCTCGGCGGAAAGGCGCAATTCGGCGGTCAGAGACTCGGGGAGATGGAGGTCTGGGCCTTGGAGGCTTACGGGGCGGCTTACTCCCTCCAGGAATTCCTTACCGTCAAGTCGGACGACGTTGCCGGGAGGACCCGAATCTACGAAGCCATCGTCAAAGGGGAACACAACCTGGAACCCGGACTGCCCGAGTCTTTCAACGTCCTGGTGAAGGAGCTGCAGGGCCTGGCGCTCAACGTGAAGTTGATCGAGAACGAGTAACAAACGAACAAAAATGAGTACCGACGGCAACGGCCGAAGATGACGCCGAAACCGCTAAAAACATAGGAGATAAAAAGAGTGGAAGACATATTCGGTTTTTTCGAAAAACCAAAAGACCCGATCCGGTTCAACGCCATCAAGATCTCTCTGGCCTCGCCCGAGGAGATACTCTCGTGGTCGCACGGAGAGGTGAAGAAACCGGAGACGATAAATTACCGAACCTTCAAACCTGAAAGGGACGGCCTCTTCTGCGCGAAAATTTTCGGGCCGGTTAAAGATTACGAATGCCTGTGCGGCCGCTACAAGCGGATGAAGCACCGTGGGGTTATATGCGAAAAGTGCGGTGTGGAGGTCACCCAATCGAAGGTGCGGCGGGAGCGCATGGGGCATATAGCCCTGGCGGCGCCGGTCGCCCACATCTGGTTTCTCAAGAGCCTCCCAAGCCGGATCGGCAGCGTCCTCGACTTGACGCTCAAGGAAGTGGAGAAGGTGCTCTATTTTGAGCAGTGGATCGTCCTCGACCCTAAGAACACTACACTCAAAAAGATGGAGCTCCTGCCGGAGGAAAAGTACGCCGAACTGAGAGAGACCCTCGGACCAGACGCATTCACGGCGGGCATCGGCGCGGAGGCGATGAGGACGTTCCTCGAGGAGGTCGACCTGGACAAGGTGGTCCCCGAACTCAGGGCGGAATTGAAGGAGACTTCCTCGGAGACGAAAAGGAAAAAGCTGGCCAAGAGGCTGAAGGTCCTGGAGGCCCTCAAGAAGTCCGGTAATCGCCCGGAATGGATGATCCTGACCGTTCTTCCGGTCATTCCTCCGGACCTGCGACCCCTCGTGCCCCTCGACGGGGGCCGTTTCGCGACGTCCGACCTGAACGACCTGTACCGGCGTGTCATCAATCGCAACAACCGCCTGAAACGCTTGCAGGAGCTGAATGCCCCCGAGATCATCATCCGAAACGAGAAGCGGATGCTCCAAGAGGCCGTCGATGTCCTTTTCGACAACGGCCGAAGGGGCAAGGCGATAACGGGTTCCAACAAGAGGCCGCTCCGGTCCCTTTCCGATATGCTCAAAGGGAAGCAGGGCCGTTTCCGCCAGAATCTGTTGGGAAAGCGCGTGGACTATTCGGGGCGTTCCGTGATCACCGTGGGTCCCGACCTGAGGTTGCACCAGTGCGGGCTTCCCAAAAAGATGGCCTTGGAGCTCTTCAAACCCTTCATCTACAACAGGCTTGAGAAGAAGGGGTTCGTGACGACGGTCAAGAGCGCCAAGAAGATGGTTGAGCGGGAAGACCCGGCGGTCTGGGACGCCCTGGACGAGGTGGTGCGCGAGTACCCGATCATGCTAAACCGCGCCCCGACTCTCCACAGGCTCGGCATCCAGTCCTTTGAGCCCGTTCTCGTGGAAGGGAAGGCCATTCAGCTTCATCCGCTCGTCTGCACCGCATTCAACGCCGACTTCGACGGCGACCAGATGGCGGTACATGTGCCGCTCTCCGTCGAAGCGCAGATCGAGTCTCGGGTGTTGATGATGTCGACAAACAACATCCTTTCGCCGGCACACGGAAAACCGATCATCGTTCCCAACCAGGATATCGTCCTCGGCATCTACTACATGACGAGGTCGAGGCCCTTCACCAAAGGTGAGGGGATGAAGTTCTCGGACATGGACGAGGTCCGGCGGGCCTTCGACTCCGAGGTCGTGGAACTCCACAGCAGTATCAAGGTCCGGGTCAACGGACAGTTGAAAGACACGACCGTCGGCCGGGTGATTCTCTATGAGATCATCCCGAAGGAAGTGCCCTTCGACCTGATCAATAAAGAGATGAGCAAGAAAGAGATCGCGAGCCTGATCGACTATTGTTACCGTACCACCGGGGACAAGACGACGGTCATCCTGGTGGACCGGTTGAAGGACCTCGGTTTCAAGTACGCGACGAAGTCCGGCCTGTCGATTGCCATCAGCGATATGGTCATCCCGGCGACGAAGAAAGACATCGTCGCCAAGGCCGACGCGGCCGTCCTGGAAGTCCAGAAGCAGTATATGGACGGTTTGATCACGGACGGCGAGCGCTACAA
>DIEZ01000058.1 GCA_002418885.1 Syntrophaceae bacterium UBA5761 | reverse complement strand
GTGCCAAGAACTTTTTCAGGGCACCTATCTATCTAAAATGGTGGAACTATTTTTTGGCAACTGTTAAAGATCAGTCAAGGAAAAAAAGCTTGACAAGGCAAAGGAGTGGTTGAAGATCGTCATCACCCGCGAACCCCTCTCCGACCTGTCAAGCTATGCCCTCCAGTACCATGACCTCGTGGAGCAGAGTCGTACTTATTAACCATCATGCCCGTTACGGGCACAACAAAAGATGAAAATATCCGGCTACTTGTGGACATTTTCATATAAACAAAACAGGCGTCGTACCAAATGCACCTTAAACAACCCAATTTTTTGGGGAGCACGTATTTCCCGGGGTCTAATCCGACGTCGATGTCGCTGTCGTATTCGAGAAAGAGATGGGCAGAGACGAGCTCTTCGAGGTCGTCACAACAATTTCCCTCGAGCCCACCGACCTTTTGCGGGTAGATACGGACGTGCTTTACATCGACGAGGGATTCTCCAAGCCCATGCTGTATTACAACGCCATCGTCCACGGCATCCCCGTGTACATGAAGAGCTTTACCCGGCACGTCGACAAGAGGTTCTGCACGATCTATCAGGTGGAAGACTTCAGCATCTTCGGAACGAGGTGGCAGGACGAGATTCTCGAGAAGCGGCTGGAGAAGCTGAACGCCTGACCGCACGTATGCAAGAGGAAGGATAACGGAACCTCTTCCTTCTGACGGAGAACAACATCATGACGGAGAATCATCACGACGCGATGAGGAGGGTTGGGGAATACTTCGGCTTTGATGAGCCGGAAGCGGAGGTGCTCGTCAGGTTCGCCGTTCAGAGGAATAGAGTCGCCCGCAGACGCCCGAACTCCCGCTGGGATGCGGCAAAGTTTTACACGGCAAACAGGGCTATCCTCAAGAAACCGTCGACCGCAATCTGTAAGTACGAAAAGTCAAAAGTCCCATAGGGCTCGCCGCCGGAATAGGCGATTGATTTTGCACCTCGAGGATTTTCGTGTTATGAAGGCTTAGAGGTCGGTCATCGAGCGCCGAAGGCGCCGCAAGGGGTGGGCCGCCGGTGTGGGTTTTCTCCCGCAAGGACGGAAGTTTCTGTGTGAGGAAGGTTCGCCCATCGTTCAGAAATCACGACTAAAAAACGATGAGGGGGCAGTACGCCTCTTTTTGATTGTACGGGAGGGTTGATGAGGGGCGAAGGTCGGGGGAGCCGCATTGCTCCGTGCGGCCCAATGGCTATTGACAATTGTCCGGTCAGTTAATAGTATGAGCCTATCTGGCGAGAGTGGCGGAACTGGAAGACGCACTGGACTTAGGATCCAGCGGGTTAAACCGTAAGGGTTCAAATCCCTTCTCTCGCACCAGAGAATATCCCAGGGCGTGGCACCGTAAAAAATACAAGGAGAATCGGAAGGGTGGACGAAATCAGTCATTGCGTAAGCATCGAGGATGTCAGCCAGGTCAAAAAACGCTTTTCTTTCGACGTCCCGTGGGTGGACGTGAAGGGGGAACTCGACGCGGCTTACCGGGAGATCGGGACGAAGGCAAAGGTCAAAGGGTTCCGTCCGGGCAGGATTCCCCGGAGTGTCCTGGAGGCCTATTATAAGGCGGAGGCGGAAGGGGAGGCCATCTCGAGCATCGTGAGCAGGGTCTATTGGGGGGCGGTGGAGAAGAACGACATCATTCCGATCTCGGAGCCGGTAGTCGACCAGAAAGGGATAGAAAAAGACAAGAACTTCGCATTTACGGTCACCGTTGAGGTAAAGCCGTCGATAGAACCGAAGGACTACATCGGGATCGAGGTCGAAAAAGAAGAGCCCGTGGTCCGCGACGAAGACGTGAACGAGCGGCTCGAAGGGCTGCGCAGGATGTACAGCACCCTCGAGGAGCTGAAAGAAGACAGGGGCGTAAGGGATGGTGATTTTGCGACTATAGATTTTGAGGGGACGCTCGACGGTGTTCTCCGCGATGACTTGAAGGCGCAGGACTATGTCCTTGAAGTCGGTTCGAAGAGGTTCGTCCCCGGGTTCGAGGAGCAGTTGGTCGGTGTCAGGCGGGGTGAGACGAAGGAATTAAGGATTGCCTTCCCGGAGGACTACCATCGCCGGGATTATGCGGGGAAGGAAGTCATCTTCAAGGTCACGGTCAAAGAGGTGAAGGAAAAGGTGCTGCCGGCCCTGGATGAAAACTTTGTTAAGAATTTCGAAAAGTACGAGTCCCTCGAGGACGTCAAGGCGGACATCAGAAAATCCCTGGAGGCGGAGAAAGAGGCGGCGAGCAAATCGGCGGTCGAGAAGGCGATAATCGGCAAGCTGCTCGAAAGCAACCCGGTCGAGGCCCCCGAGTCGATAGTCGAGAAGCAGGTCCGGTCTATGATCATCGACGCACAGCGGCGGATGACGGCAAACGGTATCGACCGGGAAAGGGCGGCCGAGCTTGCTGCCGGGATGCGCAGCAGTTTCAAGGATGAGGCGGAGAGGATGGTCAAGACGTCGCTTATCCTGGACAGCATCGCCCGGAAGGAGTCCATCGAAGTCGACGACAGAGACATCGACGAACGCCTGAAGCGGGTAAGCGAACATTACGGCGAAGATGTCGAATCTGTCCGCAGATTGTACGAGAAAAACGACCTCCTCGAGAGGCTTAGGGGCGATATTCGGGAGGAAAAGACCCTTGATTTTGTGCTGGGCAAGGCTAAAATTAATGTAAAAAAGGCTGAGTGAGGTCGCACGGATGGCATTGATTCCGATAGTGGTGGAGCAGGACGGCAGGGGCGAACGGGCCTTCGACATTTACTCGCGGCTCCTGAAGGATAGGATAGTTTTTCTCGGGACGGCGGTGGACGACGAGGTGTCGAACCTCATCATAGCCCAGATGCTCTACCTCGAGTCAGAAGACCCCGACAAGGAGATATTCTTCTACATAAATTCGCCGGGGGGGCTTGTGAGCGCCGGGCTCGCCATCTACGACACGATGCAGTACATAAAACCGTCTGTCTGTACGGTCTGCATGGGACAGGCCTCGAGCATGGCGGCTCTCATCTTGGCGGCGGGCGAAAAGGGCAAGAGACATGCACTGCCTCACTCGAGGATTCTTATTCATCAACCCCTTGGGGGGTTTCAGGGACAGGCGACGGACATCGGCATTCAGGCTAAGGAGATACTGCGCCTCAAGAACGAGTTGAACAGCCTGTTGGCGACGCATACCGGGCAGCCCATGGAAAGGGTCGAAGTAGACACGGAACGGGATTACTACATGACCGGTGAACAGGCGAAAGAATACGGAATCATTGACGAAGTGATCATCAAGAGGAATCCGGTCCTCAAATAAGGAGTCATCATGGCGAAGCGATACAGAAACGGTGAAGAGTCGAGGGGAATGCTTTTTTGCTCTTTCTGTGGGAAGACGCAGAACGAGGTGAAGAAGCTCGTGGCGGGTCCGTCCGCTTACATCTGCGATGAATGCATCGAGCTCTGCCGGGGAATCATCCAGGAAGAGACGGAGGTTCAGCGAGTCGAAGAGTCGAGGAGGCGAATCCCGGAGCCCAAGGACATCAAGAAATTTCTGGACCAGTATGTAGTGGGGCAGGAAAGGTCGAAGAAAATACTGTCCGTCGCCGTTTACAACCATTACAAGCGCCTGTACACGGGCGTCGACCTCGACGGCGTCGAGCTCCAGAAGAGCAACATCCTCCTCATCGGGCCGACCGGGTCGGGCAAGACGTTGCTTGCCAAAACCCTGGCGAAGATGCTCGACGTTCCCTTCGCCATCGCCGACGCCACGGCGCTAACCGAGGCGGGCTACGTCGGCGAGGATGTGGAAAACATCATCCTCAGCCTGCTTCAGAACGCGGACTACGACGTAGAGAGGGCGTCGAGAGGCATCGTCTATATCGACGAGATCGACAAGATATCGAAAAAGTCCGGCAGTCCTTCCATCACCCGGGACGTCTCGGGCGAGGGCGTTCAACAGGCGCTCCTCAAGATAGTGGAGGGGACTATGGCCAACATCCCCCCCAAAGGCGGCCGGAAGCATCCGCAGCAGGAGTTCATCCAGGTCGACACGACAAACATCCTCTTCATCTGCGGGGGGGCCTTCGTCGGTCTGGACGAGATCATCGAAAAGCGGATCGGCGTTACCTTGATGGGTTTCGGGGCGAACATCCGGAGCAAGAAGGAAAAGAAGATCGGCGAGATTTTGGCCGAGGTCCAGCCGGAGGACTTGCTCAAGTACGGTTTGATACCTGAATTCATCGGCCGGTTGCCCGTCATCGCCACACTGGACGAGTTGAGCGAGGACGACCTCGTCAGGATACTGGTGGAACCGAAGAATGCGATCATCAAACAGTATAAGAAGGCCTTCGAGTTGGAGAACGTGAAGTTGAAATTTGCGGACGGCGCCATGAGGGCTATCGCGAGGCTTTCTCTCGACAGAAAGTCCGGCGCAAGGGGTCTCAGGGCGATACTCGAGAATATCATGCTCGACATCATGTACGACATCCCGTCGAGAAACGACGTGAAGGAATGTGTCATCAGCGAGGATGTGGTCATGAAGAAGGAGCATCCCATACTGCTTTTCGAGCAGAAGACGGAATCAGCATAACATCATAATGATAGATCGGTAGAAGGAGATATGTTCAGTTTCAGGAAAAACAACGAGAAAAACGAAAAAGTAACTGTCACGCCGTTGCTCCCCCTGCGGGACGTCGTCGTGTTCCCCCATATGATCGTACCGCTTTTTGTGGGACGGGATAGGTCGGTGAACGCCCTCGAATCGGCGATGAAACACGAGAAGGCCATCTTCATGGCGGCGCAGAAAAACGCCCAGAAGGACGACCCGAAAGAGGAGGACATTTACTCCATCGGGACCCTCGGCACGATCATCCAGCTTCTCAGGCTGCCGGACAACACGGTAAAGGTGCTGGTCGAGGGAAAGAGCAGGGCCCGAATAAGGAATTACATAACCGACGACGATTTCTTCGTCGTGGAAGCGGAGGAGTACGGGGAAGAAAAAGCGGAACGGACGCCGAAGACAGAGGCGTTGATGCGCAGCGTTATCGAGACCTTCGAGTCTTATGCGAATGTCGGCAAGAAGATCCCCCAGGAGTTGATAGGGACTGTATCGTCCATCAACGAACCGGAGAGGCTTGCCGACATCGTCTCGTCTCATCTGAATGTAAAACTCGAAGAAAAGCAGAAGCTGCTCGAGATACCCACCGTCGAAGAGCGTCTGGAGCGGATTTATGGGTTGATGCTTTCCGAGATCGAGATACTCGAAATCGAGGAGAGGATCAAGCGCCGCGTCAAAAAACAGNNCAGATGCGGGCCATTCAGAAGGAGATGGGCGAGAAGGACGACTTCAAGGGTGAGATCGAGGAGATCGAGAAGAGGCTGAAGGCGAAGAATCTCTCCGAAGAGGCGAGCAAGAAGGTAAAACATGAGATCAAGAAGCTGAAGATGATGGCGCCTATGTCCGCCGAAGCGACGGT
>DIEZ01000050.1 GCA_002418885.1 Syntrophaceae bacterium UBA5761 | reverse complement strand
CCCGATACGGGCATGGGGGTTAATGCCGGTAGATGTCGCGATGACTGAGATTGACCAGGTAGTTTTTATTTTTAAGAAACTGCCCCAGCCGTGAAAGCATCACGACGGAACGGTGCTTGCCGCCTGTGCATCCGAGGGCGACGTTCAGGTAGGATTTCCCTTCTTTTTCGTAGAGGGGAATCAGGAACTCGAAGAGTTTGAAAAGTTCCTCGAGGAACGTCCGGCTTTCCTCCCATCCCATGACGTAGTCCTCTGCCCTCTTGTCGTTGCCGTCCAGGTTTTTCAGGTCCTCGACAAAATAGGGGTTCGGGAGAAACCTCACGTCGAGAACGATGTCCGCGTCGGGAGGCACTCCATACCTATAGCCGAAAGAGGTCAAGTTGATCACCAGCTTCCTGTCCGAAGGGGAGGTCATGCAATACCTCTGAATCACGTCCTTCAACTGGTGAACATTCAACGGCGAGGTGTCTATGATTTTATCGGCCATGCTTCGCAGGGACGCCAATTTTTCCCGCTCGAGAGCGATACCCTCAACGACCGTTCCTTTCTCGGCCAGGGGATGACTCCTCCTCGTTTCTTTGAACCGGTGTATCAGGACTTCGTCGGAAGAGTCGAGGAAGAGGATCTCGATCCTGTACCCCATTTCTTTTATCTGCGAAAAAACGGCAGTGTATTTTTCCAGAAAATACTTCTCTCTCAGGTCCATGACCAAAGCCACCTTCGAGAGCTCGCGAGCGCCGTCCGCTTGGACTTCCAGGAATTTGGGCAACAGGATGACCGGAAGATTGTCCACGCAGAAGAATCCGATATCTTCAAGCGCTCGCAGGGCGGTGCTTTTCCCAGAGCCCGACATTCCCGTGATGACGACGACGCGCACGTTTCTCATGATCTCTCCGGAAGGCACCGGTGTCGCAGCACGATATTCTCGATGCGGTCCGCCGCTTCGGCTGAACTCAACGCCGCAGGAATATGACTAACCCTGAAGACTCTTCCGAGTATTTCCATCCGTCCCACTTTTTCATCACATACCTTCCGGTGCATCCCGACTACGAAATTGACAGGACTTCTGGACTTCACGGCCCACGCACCCATACAAGCCTTGATATTCACGATGCCTAAACCTTTGACTTCCATCAGATCACGAGTTCGTTTCGGGCTTTCACCCATTATTCTTCCGTTGGCGTCTATGCGCACATCCACGACATCATCGGATACAAGCCGTCCTCCTCTGCGGATCAGTTCCCGGGCACAGGAAGATTTTCCTGAGCCGCTCTTTCCTATCAGGAGAACACCTCTTCTCAGGTAGTTGACCAAGACTCCGCAAACCGCGGCTCGACCCTCGATTTTTTCGCGAAACAAGCCCTTAAGGCGATACTCGAGCAACTCGGCGGAAAGCCCCGACATAAAGCGGGAAATGTTGTGGGTGTCCGAAACAGTCGATACGGGCACCGAAGGCCTTTCACCGGCCGACAGTATGAGGTAGGAAATGTCATGTGCCTTGATTAGGCCGACCCAGTCCGCAAGAAGGCCAGGCAAAAAAATTTCGAATCTCCGGACTTCTCTTGAGTCCACGGCAGGATTGAACCCTTTTTCAGAAGGTGGTATCTCGGCGATAAAAGCCGCTCGTCCCCCCGGCTTGTCCTTTAACGGATGAGCAACCCATGCCGGCCCGTTTCCCGAGGGCACGAAACCGGGACTGTGCCTGAGTCAAATTACGCGTTGGTCCATATCTACTATGGCGGAATAGATGGCATCAGCCGACCCGGCTTTCATCAGGTGCTCCCTGAAGGGCTGATCCATCAACATACGCGACAACTTGGCGAGCGCTTTCAGGTGCGTGCTTGAGGAGTTTTCCGGTGCGAGAAGGATAAAGAAAAGATGAACAGGCCTTCCGTCAAGGGCGTTGAAATCCACTCCGGCCTTGCTTCTGCCAAAACCGATGTAGATCTTTTCGATCCCCGAGACCTTTCCATGGGGTATCGCGATGCCCTCTCCGATCCCGGTGCTGCCGAGTTTCTCTCGTTCAAGAAGGACCTTCACCGTCTGGTTGTTTCCCTCGGGAGCGTTATCCAGGCCGAACACCGCCGTCAATTCATTCAGGGCATCATTCTTTCTGCGGGACTTCAAGTCTTCGATGATGTATTTTTTGGCAATCATGTCGCTTATGTTCATTTTTACCCGCTGTCAATGACTCGCTTCGATCAGCGCGTAGTTACCGTCATCCCGCCTATACAGGACGCTGACGTTTTCCGATGAAAGGTCTCGGTAGATGAAGAAGGGGTTCTTCGACCCCTCAAGGGCCAGTATGGCGTCGTCAAGAGACATAGGCTCAACGACTATTTTCCTGATCTCGATCACCCTTCCCCTCTCTTCCTCGCCCTCAGCCACCGCCTCGTCCTGGAGGGATGTTGTACTGGCGAGTTCCGGCTTTCTCACAGTTGCGGATTTGTGGTGCCGCAAAATCTCCCTGTGTTTCTTTACCTGCCTTTCGACCTTATCCATAACGGCGTCGAAAGCCAACTGCATATCCTTGGCCTCTTCTTTTCCGACGATGTTGACTCCTTTTGCCTTTAGGTTGATTTCAGCGACATGCCTGAATTTTTCGACCGTCATGATAACATGGGCCTCGAGGGGTTTATCGATGTATTTTTTTAATTTCGCCAAACGCTCATTCACATAATCTTTGAACCACTCTTCCGCCTCTGTATTTCTAAAGGTTACGGAAACCTGCATGTGTTCCCCTCCTGGAGACTGATTACCTGAAATTAAAGTTCGGCTGTATAATGCAGTATCGTTTTAAAGTCAACTGTTTTTCTTCTTCGCTGTGAAGACTTTCCTCTTTGAGGACGGCAGGATGCCCATCATTTCCCGGTACTTTGCGACGGTACGCCTGGCGATCGCTATGCCGGATTTTTTTAGGATGTCTACCAGTTCACTGTCGCTCAACGGTTTCGCTTTGTCCTCCGCCTGGACGATTTTGCGGATTTCTTCCTGGACGCTTTTAGATGCTATCGACTCGCCGTCCGTCATGCCGATCCTGCTGTTGAAAAAATACTTGAGCTCGAAGATGCCGCGCGGCGTATGCATGTATTTATTCGTCGTCACCCTGCTGATCGTCGATTCATGCATACCGACGTCCTCGGCAACGTCCCTGAGAATCATCGGCCTGAGGTGCTGGATGCCGCGGTCGAAGAAGTCTTTCTGAAACTTGACGATGCTTTCCGATACCCTGTATATGGTCCTCTGGCGCTGCTGGATGCTCTTGATTAGCCACGTAGCAGACTGAATCCTATCTTTGATGTACTCCTTGCACCCCGCCTTTTTGGCCCCGCCGACCCCGCCGAGGATTTCTTTGTAAAAATTGCTGATCCTCAGTTTAGGCAGACCGTCTTCGTTGAGGACGATCTTGTACTCATCTCCTACCTTCAAGACGAATACGTCGGGAACTATGTACTCCTCCCTCTCTTCACTGTAAGCAAGACCCGGTTTTGGGTCCATCTGACTGATCACCGCTACGGCATCAAGAACCTCGTTGAGCTGTACTTTCAATTTCCTGGCGATCTGATTGTAATTCTTGGTTTCCAGGTCTTTGATGTGATGGGTGAGGATCTGCTCGATCAGCGGGGTTTCGACGCCGAGGATTCTCGCCTGTATCAAGAGGCACTCTTTCAAATCCCTTGCCGCAACCCCGGGAGGGTCGAATTCCTGTATTTTCTTCAAGACCCCTTCAACGAAGGTCGTCTCTACCTTCTCCGCTTCGGCGATTTCTTCGACCGACGACGTCAGATAGCCGTTACCGTCGATGTTTCCGAGTATCTGCTCTCCCACCCTCACTTCAAGTTCGCACAGCTTCGAAAGCCTCAACTGCCAGGAGAGGTGGTCGATAAGAGAAGGTTTCCAAGAAAGGATGTTCTCCCACGTCGGTCCTTCGACCTCCTCGCGCTGGTAGGAAACCCCGACGGGCCCGTAATCCTCTAAGTAGCTGTCCCAGTCGAACTCCTCTTTGCCGTCCCCTTCGCCGGTCAGCTCCGCCGGACGTTCGGCCGCTCGGATCTCCTCCACCTCCGGCTGGAGGTCGTCTTCCGATTCCTCGTCCACGGGCGCCTCTTCCAGCATCGGGTTCTCTTCGAGTTCTTGCTGGACGGCATCCACAAGCTCCAGCCTCGACAACTGCAGCAGCTTGATCGCCTGCTGGAGCTGGGGTGTCATGATCAATTGCTGGGCGAGTTTCAGGTTTTGTTTTAATTCAAAGGCCATCTTATGTTAACTTCCTTGGTAGAAGATATACACTATTTGTGATGAGGAGGCAACGTTCAGAAGCTGAAGTCTTCTCCCAGATAAATCCTCCTTGCGACCTCACTTTTCGCGATGGAGTCCGGTTTACCTTCGACAAGGACGCTCCCTTCGTTTATGATGTATGCCCTATCGCAGACCGAAAGGGTCTCGCGCACGTTATGGTCCGAGATCACGACGCCGATCCCTTTGGTCTTCAGCTTATCTATGATTTTCTGTATATCCGCTACCGCCAACGGGTCGATACCGGCGAACGGTTCGTCCAGGAAGATGTATTTCGGTGAAGTGACGAGTGCCCGTGTGATCTCAACCCTTCTTCTTTCTCCACCCGACAGCGAATAGGCCTTGTTCTTTGCGAGGTCGGTCAGGTCCAGTTCGCCTAAAAGTTCTCTCAACCTCTGTTCCCTTTCATACCGGCCGATCGAGAGGGTTTCAAGTATGGCCATGATGTTTTCCTCAACCGTCAGTTTCCTGAAAATAGAAGGCTCCTGGGGTAAATAGTTGATCCCTTTCCTCGCCCGCAGGTACATGGGCTGAAGGCTTATGTCCTCACCGTTCAGGTAAATATTACCGTCGTCGGGTTTGATCAGGCCGACTATCATGTAAAAGGTCGTCGTCTTGCCCGCGCCGTTCGGCCCGAGGAGTCCGACCACTTCTCCCTGCTTCACCTCGAGGTCAACTTCGTTGACTACCCTCCTCTTACCGTATATCTTGGTCAATCGGTGCGTTAAAAGCTTTTCCATCGAATACCCACTTTGCGGATCAAGGTTTTTTATTCTTGGATTCATCGGGGTATATCGTAGCCGTAACCCGCTTCTCCTTCGAGCTCTCCACTATACCCCGGTCCTCATCGAGAAGGACGATGATTCTTTCCCCTTTGAGGATATTATCTCCCTCCCGCATGACCGGGTTTCCCGTCATGACTATTTTTTGCTCGTCGTTGTATAAGACGCCGTGTTCACCGGTTACGACCTTCTTGCCCTGCGTAACCCGTACGTTACCCCTCGCTTCGATCCTGTCTAATTCGCCCGCCTCTTCACCGAAGTCTTTTGACTTTTGCCCTTTTGTGCCTTTCTTTTTCTTGTAATAAACGAAAAGCTGGTCGGCACGGATGACCTTATCGGCCTGCGTCGCCACGACGTTGCCGGAAAAAACAACGAGTTTTTCCTCGTTGTAGGCATCAAGGCGGTCGGATGTTATCTCTATCGGACCTTTTCCTTTCAATGACACGGCCTTACTGCCGGCCCTGTCGGCGGCACCAGCCGACTGGATAAAGAATGCCGTCAGCAGCACCGCAACCATTGCCCTGAACAAATATCTCAAAAGGCCTCTCGTCATCTTCTCACCTTCCCGCCTTTATGACGGCCTTGACCCGCGACTGGAGTGTCACTCTTTCCTCAGGAAACGAAAGAGCCATGCCGATGCCGTCCACCTCCATCCGTTCGTTCCTGAGGATGATTTTCTTGTCCGTGAAGATCTTCCGCTCCTTGTCCGAGTAGTAAAGTCGGTCCGTTTCCACCACATCGCCCCCGCTGGACGAAGCAACGACGTTGCCGAATATCTCGGCATCTTTGGTGTCCGTGTGCAATACTCCTTCGTTTCCCGTCAACGTCAGCGATTTGCCGTTTTTGCGGGTCAGCTTTATGCTGACGCGCTCAAAGTTCACCAGGTTCTCTTTCTTTCGGTATCTCGCCGTGTCGGCATGTATCTCCCAGGTCAGCTCCGGGTCGCCTACCTCCGTGAAGTGAATATCCTTTACCTGGACGTCCGCCTGGTCGGGGATTATCGTCAGTTTTACCTCCCCTGTAGCATCCCCATTCCTTCCATCCCTCAAGAGGTAAACCAACGCCGCTGACAGGATGACGACAAAGACAACACCCACGTAGAAGGTTCTTCTCCGACCACTGAGCATCAATCTTGCTATTTTTGAAATATTATCCCTCATCGTGTCCGCTGACGTATAGCACCCGAGACCGACCATGTAAACGAACCGATAGAAGGCTGATTCGCCCGGGGTCAAGAGATTTCATACTGTGCTATGATTTTTTTCCAATCGCCGCGGGCCCGGAGTATAAGGTCGCAGACTTCTCTGACTGCACCATGACCTCCTTCTCTGTCCGTAACGTAATCTGCAGCCTTCCGGGCCTCTCGGCATGCATCTGCAACGGCTATAGCGATGCCTACTCTTTTGAACAACGGGACGTCCACTACATCGTCGCCTATGTAAGCGACGTGCTCCGCATCGACCCTTTTCGAACTGAGTACGTCGTCGAGCACCCTCACCTTATCCCTGGCCCCCTGGAAAACGTCGACTACACCGAGGTCGCGCGCACGATGGGCGACCACCCTGGAGCTCCTGCCCGTCAGGAAGATGACCCCGACGCCGCTTCTCAGTAGCATCTTGATACCATGGCCGTCCTTCACGTCGAACTGCTTCCATTCTTTTCCGTCGTCGCTCATTATGATACGGCCGTCCGTCAAGACCCCGTCGACGTCCAGGATGAGCAGAGTGATGTTCTTCCACCTGCCTTTGAGGTCCTTACTCATTCCTCTCCTCATAGCCGGACTCCCTTCACAACACTGTCTATTTCCCGCAACAGGCGGAGGAGGCGGGGGAGAGTATCCAGCCGCAGAGAGTTCGGCCCGTCGCAAAGGGCGGTATCCGGGTCAGGATGAACTTCGAGGAACAAACCGTCTACTCCTGCAGCCACAGCCGCCCTCGACAGGTACGGCACCATACCCCGTTCACCCCCTGAGGCGGACCCTGCACCCCCCGGCAGCTGCACGCTGTGTGTTCCGTCGAAAATCACGGGACAGCCGGTTTTCCGAAGGACCGGGATCGACCGCATATCCGCCACCAGGTTGTTGTAACCGAAGCTCGTTCCCCTCTCCGTGAGGATGATGTTGTCGTTTCCTGCAAAACGGGCCTTGTCGACGACATGGATCACATCCCAAGGCGCCAAAAATTGGCCTTTCTTGATGTTCACAACCTTTGCCCGGCGTGCCGCTTCCATCACAAAATCGGTCTGGCGGCAGAGAAAAGCGGGTACCTGCACTATGTCCAGAACGGAGGCGGCCGCTTCTATCTCTTCAAAGCGGTGGATATCGGACAGAACGGGGACCCCCGTTTCGCGCCTGACAGACTCGAGAATCTCAAGGCCTCTTGATAAACCGGGGCCGCGGTAGGAATTGAGGGACGTACGATTGGCCTTATCGTAAGATGCCTTGAAAACAAGAGGAATCCCGAGAGATGCGGTCATTTCCTTCAACGACCGGGCGATGGCCCTCGTTTCTTCCGGGCTCTCGATGACGCAGGGACCCGCGACCAGGATAAACGGCGCCCCGCCTCCTATCACGACGTCCCTTACCCTGATCTGCCTCGTTTCCATGACCTCCGCCTTTCACGATTCTTTGTGCTTTTGTTGGAGCAGTTTGATCTTCAACCGGGGAATTTTCCTTCCCGCTTCCGACTCAGGATTGAGCTTATAGGCCGTCGTGTATTCCCCGAGGGCCGCCTCCAGCATACCCTTCTTCTCGTATGCCTGTCCCAGGGCGAGATGGACGCTGTCATCTTCGTTGTTGTAACGGAGGGATTTCTTATAGCTCTCGATTTCCTTGTCGACGTTCCCCTTCTTGCCGTAAGCCCGTCCCAGCCCTGCGTAAAGCGAGGCCTTGCCCGGGCTCAACTTGACCATTCTCTCGTAGGCCCTGATTGCGCCGTCGGGTTTGTTCATTTTCATATAACGGTCGGCCAGGAGCGACAGGATTTCCATGTTGGGCCTTGTCGCGGCGAATTTCTCGTATTCCGCCAGGGCCTTATCCTTCAATCCCAGCTTATCGTAAGTATACCCGAGGTTGTAGTGAATTTGCGGATCCTTCGCTCCAAGCCTGAGCGCCTTTTCGTAATTCGCCGCCGATTCTCTGTATTTTTTCATCTCGCCGAGCGCAAAGGCATAATGGGCATGGAGTGATGGGTTGTTTGGATTTTTCTTTATCAGCTCTCGGTAGATTTTTATGGCTTCATCGTAATTTTTTGCCTTCAGACATGCCCTGGCGAGCGCCGTCATGATAGAAACATCCCCCCGTTTTTTTTCCAGGGCCAATCGGTAATGCTCCACGGCCTGGGCCGGCTTTCCCGCTTTTTCGCACGCCTCGGCCATACGAAAACGTACGGTGGCGTCATGCGGGTTGATTTTAAGCGATTCGGCATAGGCCGACCTGGCGGCCTCCCAATTTTCGAGTTCTCCGTATGCATAGCCCATGTTTGCATAAGCAGCGGCATCCTTCGGGTTTGCGCGGGTGACCTTCCTGTAGAGGTCGGCGGCCTCGCTGTAGCGTTTTTGCTCCATCTGAAGCCGGGCGAGTTCGGCCATCGCCTGCACATCATCGGGCCTGCGCTTCAATATCTTAAGGTATTCGTCGATTGCCTTGTCTGTCCGTCCTTCCTGGAGGTACGCCCTCGCGAGCATCCGGTTCACGTCGGGGTCGGCCCCGTTCATTTCTTCGGCCTTCTTCAGGTAATCGACCTGCGACTGCCCGCCTTGCGTTTCCTTCGCTTGCCTGACCCAATCCTGTGGAGTGATGACGACATTGACCGGTATTTTGGAGATAACTTCGCCCCGGTACCGAACCTTGATAAAGCAATGTCCGGCCGGTGCCCCCACCGTAGGTTCCGCCGACATTACCTTGTCGACCAGGTCGATGCCCTTCAACAGCACACCGAGATCGTTCTCGTTACCCAGGCCTTCGATGTCCGCGGACAACCACAGGCTGAAAGGAGAACTCGCCGATACCTTCTTGATCACAAAGACATCGCGATAGGTTACTTCGAAGGTACCCCCATCAGTCAGCTCGTAGTCCTTGCCGTTCTTCTCGATCAGGAGGGAATAAAACTTCGGTTTGTTCCCCGGGACAATCGACAGAGCGGTATCCCTCAATCGTTCGAGACTCTTCTCACCGGCATAGTAGAAAGACAGTATTGCCGCCAGGGCGAGCACCGCTACGACCACGACCGCCACAACCGCTTTTTTCCTGCCTTTAAGCGACGGCCTGGGCGGTCTTTCTTCCGTCTTGTCCTTTTCAGCCCCGTAGTATTCCAACGTCACCCCCTGGGATGAAATTTTCTGTGGACTTCCCTCAACCTTTCCCTTGTGACGTGCGTGTAGACCTGAGTGGTAGCGATGTCTGCGTGACCGAGCATCGCCTGGACCGACCTGAGGTCGGCGCCTCCCTCAAGAAGATGTGTCGCAAAAGAATGCCTGAACGTATGCGGATGAACCTTGCCGGCAAGACCGACCTGCGTGGCGTATTTTCTGACGATCTTCCAGATTCCCTGGCGCGTCAAGCCCCGTCCGAAACGATTCAAGAACAGGATGCCGCTTTCTTTCCCTTTGAGGAATTCCGGTCTACTCTTTTCCATGTATAAGTTCAGTACCGCGAGCGCAGTCCGTCCTATCGGTACGACACGCTCCTTATTTCCCTTGCCGCGGGCGATCAGGTACCCCGCCTGCCAGTTGATGCTGTTCGTCGTGAGGTCGATCAGTTCCGACACCCTCAGTCCGGTCGCATACAGCAACTCCAGCATGGCCGCATCTCTCAAGTCCGAAGGACCTTCCCCTGACGGCGCCTCGATGAGCCGGGTCATTTCTTCTCTTGTCAACGTGTCCGGGAGTCGCATCCATGCTTTTGAGGATTCTATATGGGCGACCGGGTTTTCATCTACCTTCTTTTCTGCGACCAAATACCGGTAAAACCCCCTGATGGCGGTCACCCCCCTGTTCACGGACGCGGATGAAAGCCCCTGCCTACGTTGCATCCCCAAATATGTTATCACATGATCGGACGAAATGTCTTGAATCCCCTTCAACCCCTTCGCTTCTATGAAAGCGAGAAACCGCCCGATGTCGCGGCTGTAAGCTTCCAGCGTGTTCAGGGAGACGCCCTTTTCCATGGCCAGATAATTCATGTATTCGTCGAGCAATAGGTTCATTTCTTCGTCTGTCTTTCTCCGAAACTGTGCAACTTACGTATATCATGAATCATCCATTGACATATCCCCCTTTTCGTGTTTTATAAACAAAATTCATCAGCGGCCTTACATTCTCCCGTTTTAAATTCACGACTCTTAAAGAGGGGCATCATGAAGGCGAAAAACATTTTTTTGGCGTTGGCCGGGCTTGCCGTTGCCGCCGCACTCGTTGTTTTCATATTACCAAAAAAAGAGGCCGATATCGTCGAAATAGGCGTCTTCCTTCCCATGACCGGAGGTGTCGCTTCATACGGGCAGATGGGATGGGCCGGCATCAAAACGGCAAACAAACTCGAGCCGACGGTCCTGGGTAAGAAAGTCGAGCTCATCCTTGTAGACGAAAAAAGCGACAAAATTGAAGCAGCAAACGCCGTATCACGGCTCATCAAGAAAGAAAAAGTCGTCGCACTCATCGGCACGTCTACGAGCGGGAACACGATGGCCGGTGCGGCGATCGCCGAGGAGGCCAAAGTCCCGGTCGTCAGCCCCACGGCGACGGACCCGCGGGTTACACAGAACCGAAAATACATATTCCGGGTCTGCTTCATCGACCCCTTCCAGGGAGTGGTCGCCGCAAAATACGCTTACGAGAACCTTAAGGCGAGAAAAGCGGCTTTGCTTATGGATCAGGCCCAAGACTATTGTGTGGATCTGGCCAATTTCTTCAAGCAGGAATTCATATCGTTGGGTGGTGTCATCACAGCCTCCACATTTTGCCAGTCCGGCGACCAAGATTTCACGGCCCAACTTTCCTCTATCGCCGCAACGAAACCGGATATACTCTATATGCCGAATTATTACACAGAAGACGCGCTCGTCTGTAAGCAGGCAGCCGAACTTGGTCTCAAGATACCCATCCTTTCCGCCGACGGCGCCCATGCACCTGAGCTGATTTCTATCGGCGGCAATGCTGTCGAGGGATTCACTTTCACAGGACACTTTGCCAAAGACGGAGCTACAACAGAACTTGCAAAAAAGTACATCCAGGCTTACGAAGCTACGTATAAGACCGAGGCGAGCGGATTCGACGCCCTCGGTGCCGATGCTTATTTTGTCCTTATAGACGCCATCCGTCGGGCTAAGTCCCTGGAAGGGCCTAAAATACGCGATGCCCTGGCGAGCACCAAGGATTTCCCCGGAGTATCCGGGGTCATGAGCATAGGCGAGGACGGCAACGCGAGGAAAGGAATGGTCCTGCTCCAGGTTAAGAACGGCAAATTCACTTATTTGACTACGATCAACCCGTGACCGAAAGATAAACCGACAAACATCAGGGGCGATTTAGCGTTGCGCCCCTGATTTGTTGTTTCGAGGACCACCATCGACGCCTCTGTATTTACCCAACAATTGATCAACGGCGTCTCGCTGGGATGCCTGTACGGCCTCATTGCCATCGGCTACACCATGGTCTACGGAATTCTGCGCCTCATAAATTTCGCCCACGGCGACGTCATGATGGCCGGTTGCTATTTTGCGTTTTACGGAATCATGATGTTCTCCCTGCCCTGGTGGGCCTCCTTCTTGGTAGCCGTTGTTCTGACGGCCTTTCTCGGCGTCCTGATCGACCGGGGGGGTGTACAGGCCGGTAAGAAACGCCCCTCGCATTTCTGCCCTGATCACGGCAATTGGTGTTTCCTTCCTTCTCGAAAACCTCGGTCTCGTTCTCTTCACCGGGCGCCCCAAGGCATTCATCCGTCCAGAATTACTCAGCGGCGTTCATACGTTCGGCAACGTCAGGGTCCTGGATCTGCATATATGGACGGCGATCCTGACATTGCTCATATTCCTTTCCCTTTATGTCGTCATTTACAGGACGAATACGGGTAGGTCGATGCGCTGCATCGCTTATGACATGGAAACCACGAAACTCATGGGCGTTGACGTAGACCGGATCATCGCCGTCACATTTGCCGTCGGCTCGGCCGTGGCCGCCGCCGGCGGCATCATGTGGGCGATGAGGTATCCCCAGATCAACCCGCTCATGGGAATCCTGCCGGGCCTCAAGGCCTTCGTGGCCGCTGTCCTCGGCGGCATCGGGAACGTCGGGGGTGCGATGGTTGGAGGCCTGCTGTTAGGCCTCCTCGAGATCCTGCTTGTGGCCGCAAGACCCGACATGGCAGGGTACCGTGATGCCATAGCCTTCGGGATCCTGATCTTTATCCTCCTCTTCAGGCCGACCGGCTTGATGGGGGATAGACTGCCCGACTGACCGGATTAACCTGCCATGGAGCTGAGGAACAACCGCAAGATGAACCGCCGGGACCGACTTCTTTCCTTGACCACAACGGCCGTCTTTCTTTTCTTGCTTTTCCTGGCCGACCGCTTCGGCAGCGACTATGAAACCCGGATACTGATCAATTGCGCCATCTTCATCGGCCTTGCCGTCAGTTACAACCTGATCAACGGCGTAACCGGCCAATTTTCTCTTGCGCCGAACGCCTTCGCGGCCATCGGCGCCTATACCTCGGCTTTACTCACCATGACGCCCCTTGAAAAAGAGCTTTCCTTCATAGTGAAACCGCTCATCTGGCCTCTCAGCGTCATCCACGCCCCCTTCATAATATCCCTTTTAATCGCGGGACTGGTGACGGCATTCATGGCCTTCTTGATGGGGTTCCCTGTCTTCAGGGTCCGGGGGGATTATCTGGCCATCGTCACACTCGGGTTCGGCGAAGTGGTCCGAGTCGTCGCCAACAACGCCCAGAGCATCACCAACGGACCGCTTGGGCTCAAAGGAATCGTGAACTACACCGACATGGCCTGGTCGTGGGGCTTCGCCGTCATCACAGTCTTCCTCATCTACCGCTTAGTGCAGAGCAGCTATGGCCTTGCGCTGAAAGCGATCCGCTATGACGAAACAGCGTCGGAGGCAGTCGGGGTCGACACCTTCAGACACAAAATGCTCGCTTTTACCGTGAGCGCATTTTTCGGTGGAGTCGGCGGCGGTATACTGGCCCATTTCATCACCACCATCTCTCCCAACCTTTTCACCTTCTTTCTGACCTTCAATCTCTTGATCATAATCGTCATCGGCGGTCTGGGAAGCACGACGGGGGCGGTCATAGCGGCTTTCATGGTCACCCTCGGAGGTGAACTTTTACGGGTAGTGGAGGAACCGCTGTTCATAGGCGGCCTTCACATCCCCGGCATTCCCGGCATGAGGATGGTCATCTTTTCCCTCATCCTGATCCTTGTGATGATCTTTGCCCGTCACGGTATCATGGGAAGCCAGGAATTTTCATGGCGATGGGCGATCGAAAAGGTCGAGTCTTTCCGGCGACCGAAAGGCGGGGACGCATGACGTTCTTTGCCTGTGAAAATTTGACCATGCGTTTCGGCGGCCTGACCGCCGTCAACGATTTCAACCTGTCCATTGAGGAGGGCGAAATCGTCGGGCTAATCGGCCCAAACGGCGCCGGCAAGACGACGGTCTTCAACATGATCGCCGGATACCACAGGCCGACCGGGGGCGTCATCTATTTTGGGGGACAGAGAATCGACGGCATGAAGGCAAACAGGGTTAACAGGCTCGGGATAGCCAGGACCTTCCAGAATATACGACTTTTCCCCGAATTGTCCGTCTTCGAAAACGTCCTGGTCGCCCATCATGGGCGCCTGAAATCGTCTTTTTTCGAAGCCATGCTTCGCACGCCCCGCTACCGGAGGGAGGAGGAGCAAATGTACAGCCGGGCCGAACATTTTCTCGCGGAGGTCGGCCTGACCGACGTTGCCCATGAGAGGTCGGGCGCCCTTCCTTACGGCAAGCAGAGACGCCTCGAGATCGCCCGTGCCCTGGCGACAGGACCGAAACTTCTTCTGCTCGATGAACCGGCCGCAGGTATGAACCCGAGCGAGACGGTCGAACTCCTGGAGCTCCTTCTGAGGCTGAGAGAGAAGTACGGGTTGAGCCTCCTCATCATCGAGCATGACATGAAGTTCATCATGCGTATCTGCGAAAGGCTGAAGGTCCTCGATTACGGTATGACGATAGCAGAAGGAAGGCCCGCGGAGATTCAGAACGACGCGAAAGTGATCGAGGCCTATCTCGGGGAGGAATAGTTTGCTCCGGATCAAAGACCTTAAAGTCCATTTCGGCGGCATCTTCGCCCTCAAGGGCGTCTCCCTCAACGTTTCCGAGGAAAAGATCGTCACCCTCGTCGGCGCCAACGGCGCCGGCAAAAGCACGCTCGTCCGGGCTATATGCGGTCTCGTGCCCGCGGAAAGCGGCTCCATCGTCTTCCAGGGCCGGGACATCACGGGACTGCCGACCCACCTCATCGCCCGTGAAGGGATAGTATTGGTACCGGAGGGCCGCCGCGTCTTCGTCAACCTAACGGTCCATGAGAACCTTCTGATGGGCGCATACAGCCGGACCGACCGTTCAGGGATAACCCGGAGTATCGAAGAGGTCTTCGGCACCTTTCCTCGTCTCAAAGAGAGAAGAAATCAGCCTGCCGGCACGCTGTCGGGCGGGGAACAGCAGATGCTTGCCGTCGGGCGGGCCCTCATGGCGCGGCCGAAGCTGTTGCTCCTCGACGAACCGTCGCTGGGCTTGGCTCCCCTCTTGATTCAAGAGGTCTTTCGGACCATCCTGAAGATACACGAGGAAGGAACAACGATTCTCCTGATCGAACAAAACGCCATGGCGGCCCTACGTGTAGCCGATTACGGGTATGTACTGGAAACCGGGCAGGTCGTCCTGGAAGGAACGGGAGAGGAACTGCTGAAAGATCGTCGTGTTAAGGCGGCTTATCTCGGTGAGTCGGTGCCGGCTTCTAAGTGAAGCCTTTTTGAGCCCTCGGCAGCCCCCGACGCCCCGGCACCCGTTGATAGCAATCAATAAGTCTTCATTCGCTCGTCTCTTCCCCAGACTTCGGGCCGACACCGGCGGCGAGCCAGTGTACTACGGCATCCATCAAGTCTTTTTCCCTGCCGATGTAAAAGTGGTCTGCCCCTTCGATGACCGCCTCACCCCACGACAACTGTCGGGCAACCTTTTTTAGGGCCTCCACAGGGCAAAAATAATCAGCATCTCCGCAGACGAGAAGCCCCCTTTTCCCCCTGAGCCCGGGAATCTCCAGGCCAGCTTCGACCAGGGGCGGCGACACGAGAACTATCTGGTCTACGGGAGAACCTTCAGTCAGATAAGAGGCCGCCACGACTGCTCCGAAGGAATAGCCGGCGAGGACGATCTCCGTCATCCCCTCGTCCGACAAAAACGACACAGCTGCCCTTAGGTCTCCGACTTCCCCCCGGCCGTTGTCGAAAACACCTTCACTCCTGCCGACCCCCCTGAAGTTGAAACGGAGGGTGCTGAATCCGTGGCGTTGGAAAACCGAGACCAGTGCCATTACCACGTTGTTCCGCATATTTCCACCCATCAACGGATGAGGATGAGTGACTACGGCGCCCCTTTGACCCGGCCGCGGTGCATACAGTCCTTCGATCGTCAATCCGTCCGACTCAAAGTAAACCTTTTCCTCCCTCATATCACGGCACCTCTTTCCTCCTCGCCCTGCCCGGATGCATCGTTGCCGATGAGGTGGCAGGCAACGGAGCGCCCCTTCCCCGTCCGCGTGAGCGCGGGCACCTGTGTTTCGCATACCCTGATTCGATACCTGCACCGGGGATGGAAGGGACATCCTGCTTGTGGGTTTACAGGACTGGGAACATCCCCTTCGAGGATGATCCTTTCTTTCCTTTCACCCGGTTTCATCACCGGCAAAGCCGAAAAAAGGGCCTGAGTATAAGGGTGAAGAGGCTCCCCACAGAGCATGCCGCACTCCGCCACTTCCACGATCTTCCCGAGGTACATGACGGCTATCCGGTCGCTCATGTTTTCCACCACCCTCAAATCATGGGAAATGAAAATATAGGTAAGGTTGTGATCCCTTTGGAGGTCTTTCAAGAGATTGAGAATCTGGGCCTGGACGGAAACGTCGAGCGCGGAGACCGGCTCGTCAGCTATGATTAGCTTGGGATTCGTGGCGATCGCCCGGGCAATGCCGATTCGTTGCCTCTGGCCGCCGCTGAACTCATGGGGATACCGCCTCATCTGATCCGGGGTCAGGCCGACGACCTCCATCAATCGGACGACCCGCTCCCTTCTTTCTCTGCCATCACAAATACGCTGGACGGTCAACGGTTCACCGATTATGTTTTCCGCGCTCTTTCGTGGGTTTAGTGACGCATAGGGGTCCTGGAAGACGATCTGTACGTCCCGGCGGAAGGAACGCATATCTTCCTTCGGTAAGCGATGGACATCCCGACCGTCGAAGAGAATCCTCCCCTCCGTCGGCTCCTCCAGCCTGATGACGACTCGTCCCAGCGTCGACTTTCCGGACCCGCTTTCTCCGACCAACCCGAGCGTTTCACCCTTGAAGACCCGCAGGTTCACGCCGTCAACCGCCCGGACGAGACGGACCTGCCTTGACAGGAAACCGCTCCTTGACTCAAAGTATTTCTTCAGACACTCAACGGAAAGAAGCGTCCGTGCCGACCCTGAATCTTCATATGCCCCTATTTTCAAGGACTTATCCTCCAACATCGTACATAGTGACCTTCCGATATTTCGGTGTACTCGGGCCGTTCCATCTTGCAACGATCCATCACAACGTTGCACCGATTGTGGAAGGGACAACCCGGGGGTAGTTCGTAGAGGTTAGGGACCGTTCCCGGTATAACCTTCAGATGACGATTCCGAGCGCCCTTTCCCCTCGGTCCGGGGCGGGACTCAAGGAGTCCTACGGTGTAGGGGTGCCGTGGCTCGTAGTACAGTTCCCTGACGGAACTGTATTCCACCACCAGACCGGCGTACATGACAGCTACTTTCTGGGCCGCCTCGGCAATGACCCCGAGGTCGTGGGTTATCAGAACGACCGATGTCTTCGCCTCTTCCTTTAGACGGTCGATGAGGTCCAGGATCTGCGCCTGAATGGTGACGTCGAGCGCAGTAGTCGGTTCGTCTGCAAGCATCAACCTAGGCCGACAAGACAGGGCGATGGCGATCATCACTCTCTGCCGCATCCCGCCGCTCATCTGATGGGGATATTCCTTAGCCCTTTCTGAAGGCGACGGAATCCCTACCGTCTTGAGCATTTCCACGGCCTTACCGGTGGCGTCTTTTCTCGAAAGGCCCAGATGGAGTCGGACGGCCTCGGCGATCTGTTCACCGACAGGAATCACGGGGTTCAATGAAGTCATCGGTTCCTGGAATATCATCGAGATGCCGCGACCCCTGATCTTCCTCATTTCTTCATCGCTGAGGCGTGCGGTATCCACGCCATCCAACATAACCTGACCGGAGGCGATCCTTCCGGGAGGCGAAGGGATGAGTCTCATTATGGAAAGCGCGAGAACGGTTTTGCCGCATCCGGACTCGCCGGCGATGCCGAGCGTCTCTCCCTCTTCCAGGGACAGGTCGACACCGTCCACCGCACGAACCGTGCCGCTGTCGGTATCAAAACAGGTACGCAGATTCGTTACTTGAAGAACCTTTGCCATACAGTCTATCCGGTTTCAAGATTCTGTTCAAAATACAAAGCCATGACGCCCGCCGCTTGATAACCCTGCGTTCGACTTGCCGGTAGCCCGACGCTTTCTGTAAATCGACTGGGACGATAGCATAACGGAGGGATAAGTCAATTCGAACAGGTTTGCGATGTTATTTCTCTCAACCGTTTTGCATCGCTTTTGCTTGACAGCTGGAGCCTTGCTCATATAAAAATTTCAGTGTCTCATTCACCGATTGGTTGCGTCAGAAGGAACATCCAATGTTGTCCAAAGAAGAGGTGCGCGAACGGGCACTGTATTGCTACAGCGTTTTTCTACAACTGAGCTGGCTCTACGGCAACAACTTCATCGCACCGACTCAATACCTTGACTATCTTAAAAAATCATCGCTCGGACTGGGAGAGGATGAATTCATAACCCTTACCATCAAGGAAGCCCTGATGGAAGAGAGGGAAGACGGCGGCTTAATGACTCTTATGGCGTTGTATGAAGGCTTTGCCGGGGCGTTCTGTGAGGTCCTCGAGGTCAGCCTCGACGATATACAGGCGGAACTTTCGCCCCAATATTGCCGCCAACTCGCGTCGGAGGTAGGCGTGGTGCTCAAACACGAAAAGGTCCCAAATTCTCCTTGACACGTAACGGCTTATATCCTATACATTCTTCATTCTAAGCGTCTCGATGCCATAGCGAGACAGTCGATTTCGAATCTTTAATTCGCTGATTTGATCTGTAGTTTTGACGGCTTATATCATTCACAGCGAAATAATTAGGTTAAACCGGGTTCGTCGGATGTCCCTTGCACTCATCAGCCGCTATTCCAAATCAAACTACAATTTGATTTTTTCAAATAAGTCTTTTTTGCCTCAACTTATGTAACGAAAGGGGGTGAACCATCTCGTTCTGTAATATGCTGGCGGAAGATCGTCTTTCTTCCGGGAAGGAAAGTTGTTGGAGGGGGTAGAATACCATCGTTAAAAAGGAGGAAACAATGCCTAGAATTCGTGGAAAGACAAAGACCGCAGAGATTTTGACGCTCGAGGAAGCCGTCAAAAAGCACGTGAAAAACGGTATACAGATCGCGTTTAGCGGATTTACCGGTATGAACAGGAATCCCTTTGCCTTCAGTTGGGAGGTTGTCCGCCAGGGCTTCAAGGATCTCCATAGCATCGACCGGCATGGAAGCTGCTGCACCTGGCTCCTGAATGCCGTCAACGCGATCAAGATTCAGGAGACGGACTGGCTCGGCTGGGGTGAGATGGCCGGCAAGATTGACCTCAACATGGAGCGCAATTACAAGGCCGGCAAGATGATCATCGAGGATTATGCCCATGGCGCCATGGCCTTCAGATTCCTCGCGGGCGCGGTAGGAGCCCCGTTTATGCCCTATTACGCCCCTCTTGGATCGGACCTTTACAACCCGAAATACGATGCTCTGGGAAGGGCCGGGTTGCGTGACGGCAAGAATCCCAGAATCCCCAAGAAAAAATTCATCCAGATGGAAGACCCCTTCTGGGGCGACGGAGAGGTAGTTCTCCTGCCTGCGGCAAGGCCAAACCTTGCCGTGCTCCACGTACTTCAGGTCGGTGATAAGGGAACAGCGAGGTGGAGAGGTATCGGAACTATCGATAAGGAAATCGCCTTCGCCGCCGACGAGGTAGTCGTTGTCGCGGAAGAAATCGTTCCCGAGGGAGAATTGAGGAAGTACCCGGAAACCAACCAGGTTGCATATTTCACCGTAGATACGATAGTCGAATGCCCCTGGGGTGCCTTCCCGAGCGCAGTACCATTCTGCTATGACTACGACGTTCCCTTCCTGAGGAGCATGGACGCGGCGTCGAGAAACGAAACGGACCTCAAGAAATGGCTCGATGAGTGGGTCTTCGGCCCGAAAAACTGGGAAGACTTTGTTGTGAAGCTGGGCACTAAACGGCTCCTCGACCTCAAGGCCGACAGTGTGACCGGCTACAGCACCCGCCTGTTAAGAGGAAAGAAACCGGCGCCCAGGATGAAGATGGCCTTGTCCGTCGCAAGAAGCGGCTATTGAGAAAGGGGGGAACAGAATATGGCTAAGTCTATAGAACAATTGATGGAATTAATAGACGTGATTCCTGATGAACCATCTAAGGTAGGCGAGTTTATCCTTCCTGAGCTTATGGCAGTCGCTTCCGCTCATGAAGTCAGGAATGACGACATAGTTTTTGCCGGCACCGGCCTCCCGATGGTAGGGATCATGACGGCGAACTACACAACAGCCCCCAAGGCGATGTTGATCTATGAATCCGGCGTCTGCGACGGAAAAACGATGCACGTCCCCATGTCCGTCTGCGACCATCGTGCCGCGTATCAGTGCTCGACCATCGGCGGACTGGTCGACACCTTCGGCTTTTTCCTGCAGTCGGGATACGTAACGCTGGGATTCCTCGGTGGAGCGTCCGTCGATAAATACGGAGGAGTCAACGTGACTTCGATCGGCGATTATTACAAGCCCACCCATCGTTTTACCGGGTCCGGCGGGAACTCGGACATCGGAACGATGGCTAAAAGGGTCGTCTACATCATTCTTCAGGAGAAAAGGAGATTCCTCGAGAGGAACGACTACACGACGACACCCGGCTGGTGGTGCTGGGACTTCAAGACTAATGAATGGAAACCCAAGAGAGAAGTCTGGAAAAATACACCCTTCGCGGAAAGTGGACCGGCAGCCGTCGTTACCAACATGGGTGTCTTTCGCTTCGACGAAAAGGGCGAGATCTATCTCGAATCCTTCTTCCCCGGCGTGACTGTCGAACAGGTAAAAGAGAACTGCGGGTTCGACCTCAACGTCAAAAAAGTCAAAGGCCAAACTCCCACCCCGACTTACCGGGAGCTCTTCGTTGTCAGGGAGTTCGTCGACCCGGAGTTGATCTTCTTGCCGCAGAAGATGGACTATTCCAAGGAGATTCAGGCGATAATCGACAAAGGTTAAAGATTGACTTTGTAAAAACGTAGCTCTAAAGGGGGCGCCGCATCGACGGTGCCCTCTTGTATTTGAGCCCGCCGGCATCAACAGCCAAGAAATTTCCTTACAATCTCTTTTTTCTATCTAACCATTGACAATCCTGTACCGATTTGATACGTATTTTTTATTTCATGATCGCCGTTTGATAGGCTTACTAAGACCTATTTTTGAACAAAAAAAGAGGGGGAGGAGACATGAATTTAGAACTGACTGAAGAGCAGCGCATCATTCAAGACACGGCAAGGAACTTCGCAAAATCGGAGCTGGAACCGGTAGCGGCGACGTTGGACCAGGGAGGCGATAGGGCGATTTTCCTGAAAAATCTCAGAAAGCTCGGCGAACTCGGATTGGCGGCGATCAACGTAAAGAGCGAATACGGCGGGTCTGAAGCCGGTGTCGTTGCTTTCAGCCTGGCAGTCACCGAGATCGCCAGGGCTTGCGCTTCCACAGCCGTCACGATGTCGGTGACCAACATGGTCTGTGAGGTCATCCAGGCTATCGGTAACGAAGAGCAAAAAAGGGCTTACATCCCCAAGCTTGCCTCGGGCGAATACTATGCCGGCGGCTTTGCCCTCACAGAGACGACGGCTGGATCTGACCCTGCAGGAATGCGGGCTACAGCCGTACTTGACGGCGATGAGTGGGTCCTGAACGGTAACAAGATGTTCATCACGAGCGGCGAATATGCCGGAGTATTCGTCACTTGGGCCGTTACCGACAAGAATGCGCCTAAAGGTAAGGGCATCAGCACCTTCCTGATCGAAAACGGGACGAAGGGATTGACTATCGGCCGAGAGGAGCACAAGATGGGTCAGCACGCGTCGGCAACAAACGAGCTCATCTTTGAAGACTGCCGAGTTCCTAAGAGTGCTCTCATGGGAAAACTCAACGACGGTTTTCGGACGGCGGTGGGTGAACTCGCCGGCGGACGGATAGGCATCGGGTCGCTCGCCCTCGGCTGTGGTTTGGCGGCAATGGATTACGCGACGGCCTATGCAAAGGAGCGCCGGCAATTCGACCAGCCCATCACCGGCTTTCAAGCCATCCAGTGGATGATCGCCGAATCATACACAGAACTGGAGGCGGCCAGGCTTCTATTGATGAACGCTGCCTTCAAGAAAGAACAAGGCCGTTATTTCGCCCGTGATGCCTCGATGGCGAAATACTATGCCACGGAGGCGGCGGAAAGGGCATGCTACAATGCAATACAGATGTTGGGCGGCTACGGTTATACCGCCGAGTTTCCGGTCGAACGCTATGCAAGGGATGTTCGCGTCACTTCGATCTACGAGGGGACAAATCAGATTCAGAGGGTGATCATCGCCAGGGATATTCTGAGCAGTCTCAAGTAAAAAATCAGTGTTTGCCTGCCACCTGTTTGTTATTCCTTAGATTCATGACATTGACAATCCGGTCCGGGAGATTCAACCCGGACCGGAAACATCCCGGCTGTTCTATAAGTCTTATTTATCAACGTAAAGGAGGGTCATTAGATGAACTTCGAGCATATCCTGTTTACAAAAAATAGCGGTGTGGCAACCATAAAGTTCAACCGGCCGAAGTCGTTCAACGCCCTCGACCTTGATTCGGGAAGCGAAATCGTTGCCGCCATCGAAAGATGCAACGAAGATGAGCAAATCCGCGCAGTCATAATAACCGGCGAAGGTAAAGCCTTCTGTTCAGGTGGAGACATCGCCTATTTCAAGAAATTTCTCGACACCGCACCTTCGGAACCATTTCGTGATGTGATCAAATACCTGAATCTCGCGATCATCGGCATCCGTAGAATGCCCAAACCCGTCATTGCCGCCATCAATGGTGCAGTCGGTGGCGCCGGAATGAGTATCGCTGCCGCCTGCGACCTCAGGATCAGCGTAGCCTCTGCAAAATTCAGACAGGCCTATACCGGTATCGGTATGGTGGGCGACGGGGGCTGGACCATTTTTGTCCCACTCCTGACTGGCTTCGGGAAGGCTATGGAGATGCTTCTGCTCGACCCAGTGTTCGACGCAAAACAGGCTAAGGAATGGGGCTTAGTGACGGTGGTGGTCGAAGACGAAAAACTCAACCAGACAGCCTTTGAGATCGCCTCCAAACTCGCACAGGGCCCGACGAAGGCATACGCTATAGCCAAGGAAAACCTGAACCGATCGATGATAGCTCATCTGGAATCGCAACTTGAGCTCGAACGGACCGGTATGATTGCCGCCTCCCGGACGGAGGACTACGTGGAGGGTGTCAGAGCGTTCCTGGAAAAACGCAAGCCTGTTTTCAAGGGCCGCTGATTCAGAAGCATCTTCGGAAACCCAGACTCTGTTCGAGCTCAAAAAGAGTCTTCAGACGATCGATGGCGCGGGCAAAGGCATCCGCAGCCGTGTCCATATCCTCTTCTGAGAGGTTTCTGCCGAGGCTGAAGCGGACGGCGCTTTTCGCCAGTTCGGGCGCGACACCCAGGGCCGAAAGAACATGAGATGTTTCGGCCCTGTGAGATTTACAAGCCGACCCCGAGGAAATGAAAACAACTTGTTTGTCCATTTCTTCCACAAGGTCTGTGCCCGAGAGGTCAGGCACAGATACGTTCAGTACGTGGGGCAATCTCTGCTGGGGATGGCCGTTTATCACCGCAGAAGGAACTTTTTCCAGGATAAGGTCCTGAAGCTTGTCCCGAAGACGGGTCAATCTTTTTTTTTCATCATCCATTTCTCGCAACGCAAGCTCGCAGGCTGCGCCAAGTCCGACTATGGCGGCGACATTTTCCGTGCCGCTACGCAGTCCTCTTTCCTGCCCACCACCGTAAAGCAGGGGTACCAATGGCGTGCCCTCGCGGATGTATAGCGCACCTACACCTTTAGGGCCGTAAAACTTGTGCGCGGAAAGGGAGAGCAGGTCGACATCAAGCTCCTTCACGTCAACCGGTATTTTACCGACTGTCTGGACGGCGTCGGTGTGTATCAGCACCTTTTCCGACCCAACCACCTTTCTGATCGATTGGACAGGCTCAATGGCCCCCACTTCGTTATTGGCATGCATGACCGTGATTAAAATCGTTTCCTTCGTAACGGCTTTCTCGATTTCATCGAGCTCCACTAAACCATATCCGTTGACAGGCAGATACGTTACCCTGCATCCCTGAGAGGCCACATGCTCGCAGGTCTTCAAGACGGAGGGGTGTTCGATTGACGAAGTAATGATGTGATCGCCCTGTTCCCTGCCGGCTTGCACCAAACCCTGAATTGCGAAGTTGTTTGCCTCAGTTCCTCCGCTTGTAAAATAAATTTCCGCAGGAAGACCGCCGATCAAGGCGGCAACCTGTTGTCGTGCTTTCTCAACTGCCTCTCGCGCACGCATCCCTTCCGCATGGGAGCTTGAAGGATTGCCGAACCGATCCCTCAAAAAAGGCATCATGCTCTCAAGAACTTCATCCCGGATAGGAGTGGTTGCACAATGGTCCAGGTATATTGACTTCGTTTCACCCATGAATAGAATCTCCCCTTAAGCCAGGATCTCACGGGCGATGATGAGCCGCTGAATTTCCGATGTGCCGCCGCCGATGGATTGAAGCTTGGCATCCCGCATCATCCGCTCCACGGGGAACTCCTTCATGTACCCGTAACCGCCGAGGATCTGCACCGCCTCGGTCGTCACGCGCATGGCTACCTCGGAGGTGTAGAGCTTGGCATAGGACGCCACCAAGTTCATGTCCCGGTGGAGACCTCGGTCGGCCATGGCCGCACCCTTGTAAGTTATCAGGTGTGACAGCTCGATCTCCATGGCCATGTCGGCGAGCTTTCCCTGAATAAGCTGAAAGGTGGAGATGGGCTTCCCGAACTGAACACGCTCCTTGGCATACTTAAGGGCGCACTCGTAAGCCCCACGAGATAGCCCAAGCGACATGGCCCCCAAAACGACGCGCTCCGTGTTGAGGCCGCTCATGAGGACCATGGCGCCTAGGTTCACCCCACCGAAAAGATTCTCCGCGGGCACCCGGCAGTCCTCGAAGATCAGTTCACCCGTGGGTGAACCACGCCATCCCATCTTCTCGAATTTTTTCCCCCTCTGAAATCCCTGGAAATCTTTTTCCACGATGAAAGCGGAAACCCCGTGGGCCTTCTTCTCCGGCGCGGTCTTCGCGTAGACCACGAAGACATCCCCCACGGGACCGTTGGTGATAAAGGTCTTAGTACCGTTGAGGAGGTAATGATCACCCTTCAATTCCGCTCGTAGGCTCATAGACATGACATCGGACCCTGCCGACGGCTCCGTCATGGCCAGCCCTCCGATTTTCTCTCCGCTGCAAAGCGACGGCAGGTATTTTTTCTTCTGCGCTTCGTCCGCGTTCCTCCGTATGTTGTCGATGCAAAGGTCAGCATGGTCGGCATAGGTCGCCGCGGTGGAACCGCAGAACCGGGCCAGCTCTTCCGTCACGATGCACATCTCCGTATAGCCCGCTCCGGCCCCGCCATATTCAACAGGCACAGTGATCCCCAGGACGCCCAGTTCGGCCAGCCTCCTGAAGCTTTCTTCGGGAAAGCGTTCATCCCTGTCTATCTCATACGCCAGGGGCGCAACCTCCTTCTCGGCAAAAGTTGCAATCGTTTCCCTTAGCATTTTCTGTTCGCTCGTGAATTCCTGCATTCTCTTCTCCTTCAAAATAGGAAGAAGGGAGAACATTTAAAAACAACGGCCTCCCCTCTTCCGGTTCCTTTGTTAGGCCGCCGAAAAAGTCACCAGCGGGTCAATCAATTAGAGATCGCCACGTCGCTGCGCTCCTCGCGATGACGGGCAAACAGATCCTTTTTTAACAGCCTGTCAGGCCTTACTGGAAGATGCCCCTGTCCTTTGCCGCCTTCACCAGTTCATCCTGGAACTTCGGATGGGCGACCTTGATCAAAGCTTCCGCGCGCTCGATCACAGACATGCCTTCCAGTGGACCGGCAATACCGTTTTCCGTGACCACGTAATCCACGAGATGGCAGGGGGTGTTCACCAGCGCGCCGGGCTTCAGGAACTTCACGATGCGGCTGATGGGATTCCGGTTCTCATCCCGTCCAACCGATTCCGTGGCGATGATCATCCTCCCGAACTCCGACATGCGGCAGCCCATGGCAAACTCGATCTGCCCGCCGTGGCCGCTGAAGATCCTCTCGCCGCAGGTCAGCGATGCAATCTGCCCGGCCAGATCGATCTCGAGGGCACCATTGACTCCCACGAGCTGGTCCTCGGCGCCGAGGATGGCAGGGTGGTTGGTCGTGTTGCCGGGTAAGAACTTCACGAATTCATTCTTCTGGATGAACTCATAGAGCTCCGCTGACGGGCCCATGAATGTGCAGTTGATCTCGCCGGGCCTGAACTTCTTGTATTTTCCGGTGCAGATTCCTTTCTCCACCCATTGAGGTGCGCCCGTGGGGAGCATCTCCGTGAGGACGCCGATGTCCTTGAGATCGGATTTCACGATCAGGTCCGAAACCACCATGGGAAGCGCGCCGATCCCGATCTGGATCGTGTCGCGGTCCCGCAGGAGATTCACAACATTCTCGGCGATCTTGTGGTGGGCTTCCGACGGCACGGGCGGCGGCGGAGCGGGCAGTTTCGCGGAATTCCGAACGATATGGGTCAACTTCGACACATGGAGTTTCGTATGTCCGAAGGCCGGCGGGTACTGGTCGTTCTCCTCTGCGATCACCACGCGTGCGCCCCCGATGACGCCCCTGCTTGTCTGGAGGCCTTCGATCATGGCGCGGGTATAGAAGAGGTCCGGCCCCAGGTTGACAAAACCGTCCTTGTCCGGCGGGGTTACCATCAGGACGACGACATCCGGTCTTCTAAAGCAGGAATATTGTTTCGAGGTGGCAAATGAACTGACCGGAACGTAGCGGCCGTAGCTTTCACTCTCGGGGAAGCAGGCCCTGAGGCTGGGCGTCCCTACGAAACCCGCGTTGATGCGAAAACTGCCCCGGTATTCGGGCTTGAACATCTTGTAAGGGCGAAGTGTCAACAGGGCGTTGAGCTCACAATCCTTCAACTCGTCCTTGCGGTCCGCAATGGCATCCATGATGAGGTTCGTCGGCTGACCCAGCATCAGCGGGTTCATAAGCCGGTCTCCGCTTTTCACGGCGCGGGCCGCTTCCTGGGCCGTGCACAGCTTCTTTTTGTAATCATCAATCCAGCTTCCCGACAACATAAGCAATTCCCTCCTTTTGCTTCACAAGTTTTCCTGAATTACTTGCCTTCCTGTTAAGCCCTATTTGAGAGGCGCGAAGTAGGCGATGTCCAGGATTTCCGCTTTTTTCTCAGGTCTCCAGACGGCCTTGACCTTCGTTCCTGTTTTCAATTTCTGCCTGACCTGTTTCGCATCCGAAAGATCTACCCCGCCAATAAAATGGTGGAACCCGCAATCAGTCCCTACCAATTTAATTGTGGCGATTATGTACGGAGGATCCTTTACCTGACCATAATACTTAGCCGATACGAACGTCCAAGTGAGGATCTCTCCTTCGGGTTTCACCTCCACCCATTCCGCCATATCCGATAAGCATACTGGACAAAATGTCCTCGCCGGAACAAAGACTTTGCCACACTGAGTACATTTTGTTCCCAAAATTTTTTCCTCTTTGAGTCCATCAAAAAATCTTGTCCACGTTTTGCCCAATGCCCACTTATACGGCAGAGCTACATCGCCTCGGATTGTCCTGTATTCTTTTGGCATAATGTTGTCCTCCTCACTTCACAGGTTCAAAATAAGCAATATCGAGAATGTTTCCTTTTTTCTCTTTGCTCCATACCGCTTTTACCCTGCCACCAAGCTTCACGATTTCTCTTACCTTGTTGACGTTGGTGAGGTCAAAGCCTGCGATTAGGTGAGTTAAGCCACTGTCGCTTCCGTCCAATCGGATCTGAGCGGAGACATAAGGAACTTTTATTACCTGACCATAAAAGGGCATATTTATATAAACCCAAGTCTCCACCACACCTTCCTGACCCACCTCAACCCATTCATCCATTTCTTCAAAACATCGTGGGCAAAAACTCCTCGGAGGAACAAGCACACGTGAGCACTTCCGACATCTCTTACCCATGATCTTTTCCTCTTTCAAGTAGTCGAAGAAATTGCTGACAGTTCCGCCTAACGCCAGTTCATAGGGAACCACAGCCTCGGCTTCGATAATCCTGTATTCCTCTTTTGCCATCGTTTTTCTCCTCTTATAGATTTGAGCTGACAATGGTCACTCCATTGAACTGATCAACCCCTCCCATAGCATGAGACAGGGCGATCTTCGCGCCTTCCACCTGCCGCGCGCCCGCTTTTCCAGTAACCTGAAGAACCGTCTCCGCCAGCCGGATCAGACCCGTGGCGCCGATGGGGTTGGTGCAGAGCGTACCACCCGAGGGACAGCAGGGAAGTTCTCCGCCTTTTTTGAAGGTGCCCTTCAACACGTAATCTGGAGCCTCTCCCCGCGGGCAAAACCCGAAGCACTCGCAGAAGATCATCTCCTGATAAGTGAAGGGGTTGTATATCTCGGCGACATCAAGTTCCTTTAGTGGATCCTTGATTCCCGCCTGCCTGTAAGCCTCTTGCGCAGCTTCGGTGGCGCTCGGCCAAATAGACTTGTCGCTCTCCCCAAAAAAAGACTCTTCTCCACGGAACCCCACGCCCTTAATCCAGGCGGGCTTTTTGCAGATTTTTTTTGCCTTTTCCTCGGAGGCAAAGATAACCGCACAGGCTCCATCCGACGATGGACATACATCCAGAAGACGAACAGGATAGGTGACAATTCGAGAGTTTTTCACGTCGTCCATCGTTACTTTCATCCGGATATGAGCGTAAGGATTGTCCATAGCGTTATCGTGATTGCTCACGGAGACCATTGCAGCTGCTTCTCGCCCTTTATCCTCGGGAATCTTAAATCTGTACATCCATTCCATACATTGCATCGTGAAGGTGCCGGGTGCACCCGCGGCAAATACCCGCTGGAAATAGGGATCAAATACCGTGGTCATGGTCGCCTGGCTGTCTCCTTCGTTCATCTTTTCCGAGCCCACGACCAAAACGATATCCGCCATCCCTGAAGCAACCCAGAAAAAGCCGCAGTGAGCAATAGATTGACCAGTGCTTCCGCACGTCTCAACCTTCATAATAGGTTTACCTACCGCACCTATCGCCTCAGCAAAATAGAGATGGGTCGACGACACGCCCTCCATCATAGAAGGCATGGTTCCATGAACGACCCCATCAACATCTTTCAACGTAATCCCTGCGTCTTCCAGCGCCACCATGATGACCTCTCTCACCATATCCGGATAGCTCACATCAGGCCTTCTTCCGTGCTTGGTTTGGCCGGTTCCTATGACCGCAACTGCTCTTCCCATATCGATACCTCCTCCTAAGCTGACAAAATAACTACAGAGTGACATTGGCCTCCGAAACCATGAGTACTGTGGGCCAGCGCTGTTTTTACTTTCTTACCCACCTGGTGCTCACCTGCTTGACCTTTGAGCTGAAGAGCGGCTTCAGCGATCCGATAAAGGCCTCTGGACGTATAGGGATTCATAGCTAAAACCCCTCCGGAAGGATTCACGGGAAGAGATCCGTCCATCTGCGTGATACCGCTGTCGATCAACTTTCCACCCTCTCCTTCTTTACAGAAACCAAGCTGCTCGCACCAAAGAAGTTCCTGGAATGCGTAAGGCTCACAAACTTCAGCCACATCAATCGCCTTTCGCGGATCACTGATACCCGCCATCTCATAAGCTCGCCCCGCGGCCGCCTGGAGTTGTCCATCCAAGAGGTTTCGGTCTCCAGGAATAAAATGATCTAAAGAGCATCCATAGCCGCTGAGCCAGACAGGTTTGTCTGTTAGTTTTTTCGCCTTGTCTTCGGATGCAATCAGTACTGAAACGACCCCGTCGGATTTCGGCGCACATTCCAAAGCCTTCAACGGGTCGTATATCCGGTCAGAACTCATCACATCTTCAAGACTAACTCTTTTTCGAATGTGGGTATAAGGGTTGAAAAGAGCGTTGCCACGATTCTTTACAACTACCTTTGCGCATTGCTCTTCCGTTATTCCGTAACGATCCATATACTGCCGCATCTGCATAGCGGCCACCACACTTTCGTTCATTCCCACAGGGCGTAGATAAAAGGGATCACCATAAAAAGGTGTGATAGCGTCGTTGTCGGGGTTTTCTGACCCCTTGATCGCCGCGGTCACCAAAACGGTGTCAAAGTGGCCTGACAGTACCCGAAAACACGCATAAATGAACGACATTGCCGACTCCTCTGCCCGGGAACCCTCTTTCATAAAGGCCCCAATGCCATCCCAGTCGAAGGCATTAGCGCAGGAAAGCCCGCTGTGAAAGATGTCGGCCGAACTGCTAATAATACAGCCCACATCCGCCCGTTTTAGACCGGCCTTATCAAGAACCTCCCTGTTGACCTGATAGGTGAAATCATGCAGGTTTTCCTTTGATTCCACGCCTGGACTCTGTGCCACATGGGTAATGGCAACTCTTTGCATAACTCTACCTCCTCTTCTCTTTACTTTCCATCTTTTCAACTACCATACTTCATACTTTTCACGGTCTCTTGCCGCAAAGAACCTTGATGACGTACGTAACGAGCAATTCACCCCGTTGATTCACGATCCTGCTCTGCGTCGTCAGAACTCCTTTCCCGGCTCCCTTGTCGGCGATCTCCGTGACTTCCACTTCGCAGTGGATCGTATCCCCTATCTTCGTGGGACCCGTGAAGCGCACCGACTCCATCCCGTAAAAGGCGATGAAGGAGCGGGGGAGGAAGCTCGAATAGGGCCCCAGCCGGAAAGGGAGAACCATGCCCACGGAGAGCGTCAGCATGCCGTGGGCGATCCTTTCTTTAAAGGGTGTCTTCGCCGCGTATTCCACGTCGGTGTGCAGCGGGTGCCAGTCTCCCGTGAGACCGGCAAAGAGAACAATGTCCGTTTCCGTGATCGTCCTCGCCGGCGAGACGAATTTTTCACCCACCGTGTAATCGTCAAGATATTCATATTCTTTTCCCATGGCTGTCTCCTCGCTTATCACTGAGTTCGGAATTGTTAGTCGGGGTTTTGCAACCCTGAACCCTGAACTCTGAACTCTCCTTTCAGATTCCCAGTAATTCCCTTGCGATGATGAGGCGGCGGATCTCGGAGGTCCCCGCGCCGATCTCAAGTAGTTTCGCGTCTCTCAAAAAGCGCTGCACGGGGTATTCGAGCATGTAACCGTAGCCGCCGTGGATCTGGACGGCCTGGTCGGCAACCCGCGTCGCCATCTCCGCATTGAAAAGGATCGAAGCCGCTGCGAGCTTATGTATCTCTGTCCCCTTCCCGCCCCTTCTTGCCTGGTCGGCGAGAACGGCCGCCCTGTAACAGAGTATCTTTCCGGCCTCGAGCTGAGTATACATGTCCGCCAGCTTGGCCTGGATAAGCTGGAAGGTGCCGATGGGTTTCCCGAACTGCACCCTTTCTTTGGCATACTTAACAGAGAATTCAAGGCATGCTTCTGCAATCCCAATGGCCTCTCCTGCATAGAAGGCTCTCTCCACATCGAGCCCCGACATCATAACATGTATGCCCTTATTCTCTTCTCCCATAACATTTTCCGAGGGAATCATGCAGTCTTCCAGAACCAGCTCCGCGGTCGGCGAGCCGCGGTGACCGTATTTTTTTAGCTTCTTTGAAACAGAAAAACCGGGAAAGCCGGTGTCGAGGATGAATGCCGTGATGCCTCTGGCGCCCTTTTCTTTGTCTGTTTTCGCGTAAAGAACTATGGTGTTGGCAACGGTTCCGTTGGTGATGAACATCTTGGTGCCGTTTACTACATAATAATCGCCTTTTTTCACGGCCACAGTCTGGATATTAACTGCGTCTGAGCCTGCATTGGGCTCCGTCAGGCCAAGCGCTCCAATGTGCTTCCCAGAGCAGAGCGGCGGGAGATACTTTTTCTTTTGCTCGTGGCTTGCGTTGTGGTTCAGGTTGTTGCAACACAGGTTGGCATGTGCACCCCAGGAAAGGGCAATAGATGGACTCGCCTTGGCAAGCTCTTCGAGTACGATCACGGCAGATAGTAGGTCGGCCCCGGCACCACCATACTCCTCATCTACCGTAATTCCCATAACCCCCAAACCCGCCAGTTTTTCCCACATACCGTCCGGCCAATGGTCCTCTTCATCGATTTGTTCGGCGATAGGCAAGATTTCCTTTGCGGCGAAATTCCGAATACTGTCCCTCAACATGATGTGCTGATCGCTGAAATTGAAATCCATCTCATCTCTCCCTTCAGAAATTTACCTTGTCGATTCCTTTCAACCCCAATATCTTTCTCGCCTCGTCTGGTGTTGCCGGTTCGATGCCGAACTCACGTGCGATACGGACGATCTTCACCACCTGCTCGGCGTTGCTCTTGGCCATGACCCCCTTTTCGAGATAAAGGTTGTCCTCCAGGCCGACGCGGACGTTTCCGCCGATGAGGAGGGCCTGGGTGCAGATGGGGAACTGGGCACGCCCCGCCACACACACGGAAAACTCAAAGTTCCCCTCCCCGATCAGCCGTTTTGTGTAATCCACCAGGAACATGACATTCTCGGGACTCGGCGTGATGCCCCCAAGGACACCCATAACATACTGGATGTAAACGGGCTTCTTTACGTAACCCCGGTCAATCATGAAGGCGATGTTGTTTACCATGCCGGAATCGTAGACCTCAAACTCCGGCTTCGTGCCGTTCTCCGCGAATATCCGGGCAAAATCCTTCATGGACTTGAAGGTGTTCGGGAAGATGTAATCCTCCGTCATCGCCAGGTACTTGCTCTCCCAGTCAAACTTGAAATTCTTGTACCTCTCCAGGGCATGGAAGAGGGCAAAGTTGATCGAACCGGCGTTGAAAGACCCCAGTTCGGGCTTGAAGGTGGAGACTCCAACGAGGCGTTGCTCGGCCGTCATGCCCAGTCCTCCCCCGGTCGTTATGCAGATAACCATGTTGCATCTGCTTTTTATCTTTGTGATTGCCTCCTTGAAAAGGTTTATATCGGAAGACGGTTGACCGGTTTTAGGGTCGCGGGCATGTATGTGACAGACTGCAGCCCCCGCCTCATAGGCACGGACGGCATCGTCGGCTATCTCCTGCGGGGTAACCGGTAGATACTCGGACATGCCAGGCGTGTGAATGCTGCCCGTGATGGCCGCGGTTATGATTGCTTTTTCTTTCATCTCTGCTCTCCTTTCTTTACGGAATATGGAGGGGCACGGTTTCGGATTTCACAGATTACCCCTTATAAATGAAGCAAACAGCATGCCACTGTCCCGAAAAACGGGGCCGATGTCGGGGAAATGCAAGAGGCTGATCCATAGGAGGTATTCACATACAGCGGAATCAAAAGAATAAATTCCACGAAAAGAGCCGTGAAATGCGCGAGCTTCAGAAAAGATGATCCGGGCCGTTTGCCCTTAACCCACTCCCAGCCGGAATCGCGGCCAAAGGCAAACTGGATTATTTTAATCCGCCTGTGAAGAGCTGTTGCTCGGAAGAAGTTCCCTGTTCGGTAAAATACGTACGGATAAAAGGCTGTTACGGACATGGATGGATTCAAACCGGCGCCCGGGCTGAATTAATCCACTTCGGAATTCAGGATGCGCCTCAATCTCTGCCTTGTAATTTTCAGGACATCGGCGGTCCTGGACCTGTTTTCCTTGAATCTTGAGAGAATGCTTTGCGTGTAAACCTTGATGACCTTATCAAGAGGAATCGGGTCCAGCAAAGCGATTTTTTCCAAATCGTATTTTCCGCGCGAGTCCGCGTTTTCCAAAGGGATGTCCGCGGAACGGATCAAATCTCCTTCGCTCAACAGCATCGCCCTTTCGATGATATTCCTCAGCTCGCGGATGTTTCCCGGCCAGACATAATCCGACAGAATCTTCAGGGCTGCGCTGTCACATCCCTTGATATTCTTGCTCAGCGTCCTGTTGTAACTGTCGACAAAACAATCGATCAGCAGAGGAATATCGCATCTCCTTTCTCTCATCGGTGGGATGGCAAAGGATATAACGTTGAGACGATAATAGAGGTCCTCCCTGAATGTCCCTTCTCTGACACTTTTCATCAAATTCCTGTTCGTCGCAGCGATAATCCTCACATCCACATCGATTTTCTCCGTTCCACCCACCCGCTGTATCTTTTTCTCTTCCAGAAATCTCAGTAGCTTGACCTGGGTCTTCTGCGTGACCTCCCCGATCTCGTCGAGAAAGAGGGTCCCCCGGTCGGCCAGCTCAAACATCCCTCTCTTCTGCTTAAGAGCACCTGTGAAAGCGCCTTTTTCATGGCCGAAAAGCTCGCTCTCCAGAAGCCCTTCCGACAACGCCGCGCAATTGACGGTGATCAAAGGGTTGTCTGAGCGAGGCCCGTTGTAATGGATGGCATTGGCGAATAGCTCCTTCCCGGTGCCGCTTTCCCCCATGATAAGTACGGTCGACTGGGCATTCCTGGCCAGACGTTTGCTGAGATCGATCATCTCTCTCATTTTCGGGTGAGCCGTGATGATGTTGTCGAAGCTGTACCGCTCCTTTACTGTGGAGCGAATTTTGTTCACTTCGGCGACGGCTTTCTGAGAGGTGAGAGACCGGGCCAACACAAACTTAAGCTCTTCGATATCGAAAGGCTTAGCGATGTAATCGTAAGCGCCGAGCTTGATCGCCTCCACAGCACCTTTGATGCCGCTGAAGGCCGTCATGATGACCACGGGAACATTTCCGTCCACTTTTTTAATTCTCTTGAGAACCTCCATGCCGTCGATGTCCGGCAGCATGATGTCCAACAGAATTATTTCGGGGCTGTTTTCCCTGAAGGATTCCATGGCCTCTTCGCCACTCGCGGCCGTAAGGGTCTGATAGCCCTCTCTGGATAGGGCTTTTTTCAGCGAATTCCGCAGCAGGTTTTCATCTTCAACGATGAGGATGACTGGCCTCATGTTTCTCCCCCCGGCCGCCCGCAGTATTCTCTTTTAACTGGCAGCAGAAGTCTGAATGTTGTTCCCTGATTCTCCTGGCTTTCCACTTCAATCATGCCTCCGTGTTCTTCGATGATTTTATGTGTCACCGTCAGCCCCAGGCCTGTCCCCTCGTTCTTGGTTGTAAAAAAGGGATCAAAAATCCTGCTTATGTGCTTTGAGGGGACCCCGATCCCATTGTCAATGATATCGATCTCGATCCACTCTCCATCCCTGACTCCCCTATTCAACGCGCTCGTCCTCACGGTGATTTTCCCTCCACCGTTTATAGATTCAATGGCATTGATTGTCAGATTCAGAAAGACCTGCCTTAGGCGGTTCTGGTCCGCGCTGATGAAAGGCTGCACCGCGTTGTATTCCGCTTTCAGCTCGATTTTTTTCACGGCCATCTCTTTCTTAAGAAGTGAAAGGGTGGCGGCGAGAAGGTCGTGAATGTCAAAATTCTCAACCTGAAGCGGAGCGGGTTTCACCAAGTCGAGGAGCTCCCGTATCAGATGCTCCACCCTGTCGATCTCCCGCATGATATTTTTCAAATCTCCCCTCCGGTAATCATCCTGCCTGAATTCATCTTCAAGATTCTGAACAGTGGTGTAAATCCCGGCCAACGGGTTCCGGATTTCGTGGGCGATTCCCGCCGCAACACGACCCAGGGCTGCGAACTTCTCCACCCGCTGCATGTAATCGTCCATTCTCTTCTTTTCCGTTAGGTCCGCAATCATGGTCACCGCCCCCAAGGTATTGTGGTTCTCATCGTGAACGGCAAAAGCGCTCAGGTTCAGAACTAGCTGTTTATCGTCCGGTCTTTTGTAAGGGAAATCGAATAAATGGATGTTCTCGTTTCTCTTCAGCGCCCAGTATATTTTCCACCTTTCATTAGCATTAAACTTAAAGAGATCCTGGATCCGCATGCTCACAGACTCCTCCTTTGTTACCTCCAGTATCTCCTCCGCCCGGGGGTTAACATTAAGGATATTGCCCATGAGGTTGCTGACGATGATGCCGTTTGTAGAGCATTTGATGATGTTCTCGGATAGAACCTTTTCGTCACTCAGAGCCTTGTAAAGCCGGGCGTTCTCAATGATGATGGACACCTGGTTTGCGAATATAGTGAGAGATTCCACGTCATCGTGCGTGATTTCCAAGCGTGTCCGGTACCGATCCACTCCAAGCATGCCAAGGATCTTACCCTTTATCTTCAGGGGTACGTAAAGGACGGAATTCCTCTCCTGGTATCTGTTGATCACCTTGTCAATGCGCGTCGCATCAGGCGCGTTTTCCGTGTCGGGAATAAACCGCGGAGTCCCGAGGCGAACGACTTTGGTCTCGTAGCAGTCGTGCCTGCTAAAAATAAGCGGTTTTTCCCAGGCGCGCCTTTCCCCTTCCGGCGTAAAGCCCTTGATGCACCTGCATTCCAGCTTCGTCTCATCGTTGTTTAGAAGCATAACAATAGCACGATCGAAATTCAGCCCAGTCATGGCTCGGTTAGTTGTTTCGTTGAGAACCTCGCCGAGGTCAGGTGAGCTCGTGAGCAGCGAGCTGATCTCAAAGATGTGGCTCAAAAGATTATTTTTAATCCTGAGTTTTTCGCTCAGGTTGCTTTCCCGCCGGGCCATAGCTATTACGATTCTCCCTTTATTTTGGGGCTCATCCGGCAAATGTCGGAATGANNATGAACCTAAAATGGTGACCGTTTTCAAATAATACCCAGATTTAAAGATACCGCATTGATAAAAAACACTCAAGTTCTTTGAAATTCTTATAGACAAAGGGTTTTGGCGATATTAGACTTCCGTCATCCTGATCA